>NZ_JBFAYQ010000022.1:0-87746 GCF_040681345.1 Streptomyces sp. NPDC051776
CGACAGAACCCCTCAGCAAGGTTCATCGTTCCAGGTCAGGAAGGCACTTTCGCGTTTTCCGACCCAGCCAGCCGTACGCAAATGAAACGGCGAGGCTAGCCAGGTGAAACCCCGCCCAGGGGCCCCTCGTTGCACGGAACCGTAGGTCTTCGCGGGGGAACCCGCCCAAGACCCCAGCCGGTGGGCGAACTCACCACCTGCTGACCCCAGGGCCTGTGTCCCGAGCAGCCAATCGGGACACAGGCCCTTTCGCCGTACCGAGATCCCGGCAGCACAACGAGACCTACTCGGTGTGCGGTCGGAATCGGGCAGTGGGGGCCCGGGAAGTGCCGCTCCAAGACCTCCGACCAGCGGCGCACGACGAGGAAGCCTGTGGTCTCTGCCTGCGCCTGGACCAACTCGGTCAGAGCGTCGACGAATGGCTGAAAAGGCGTGCCTGGTTCGAAGCGCGGCAAGCGGCCTGCTTCAAGTTCGGTCTCCTTGCCGGGGCAGCCTGAGACTCCAGCATGAGGCCGCTCGGCATCAAGGTGGTGGGCTGTTCGGGGGATCGGGTGCGCACATTCAGTGACACGCTACCGATTTCGACCGGGATACAGCTTGTCCAGCGAATGCTTAGCGCGCGTGTTCCCTGCCGAAGGGGAACAGGAAGGGAGATTCCATGCATAAGGCGATGAGGGTGCCTGGCATGATGCTGGCGTCGCTGGCCCTGGTCGGAACATCGGCGACGGCGGCCAGCGCGTACAGTCCCTCCGGCGCCGATCGGCCCGGACAGCAGGCCCACGGTGGCGGCAGCCATGCCGCCCCGCCCGCCGACGAGGGCAATCGGTGCGGCAACGGCACCGAGTCGGGAGACGGCGACGCACAGGTCACGGTCGTCTGCGGGGCCAAGGGCGATGTCCACATCCACAACGAACAAGGCATCACGCCGAGTCTTGCCGAAGCGATCGGGGAAGTCATCGCCGTCGCTAACGGTGGCGGGGGCTGAGAGGCCGTTCCGGGAACCTGAGACCAGACGGGACGAACACGCTGCACTCCGATACCCCGCCCGCAAAGCAGCGGGCGTGTTGCAAGAACTCATAGGCATCGTCCTCCGGTGGAACGAGCGTTCCCCGCTCTGAGCGACGATACCCCGCGCGAACCGCTCGCCAGACGGCCGTTGAAACGGCGTCGCGTTCATGCGAACCGCCCCACGGCTACGCGATCGCTGTGTGAGGGCCCGAATCCTGTCCGGATTCGGGCCCTCAGCCTCCTGCAGGTGACGTGCGTCGAGGCAATTGGGAACTCACCGGTCGGACCGCGAGAAGCCGTGCTCCGCCCAGCGAGCCAGTGTATTCACGGTCAAGCCTTCCACCTCATGGCAGCCGCTCTCGCGTCAACGATCAGCCCGCTGGGTCAGCCCCGAGGGCTGACCCAGCGGCGCAGTGGCATCAATCAGCGTCCGCATGTCATGTCAGCAGGAACAGCCACTGGATGTATGAGGCCACGAGCTTGGTGACGCCTGTGTGGAGTCGGCAGGCCGGTGGCTGGTTCCCGGCGGCAGTGTGGGGTCGATGGTAGTTGTAGTGGATGTTCCAGGTGGTCAGACATCCCATCACTTTGAGGTGTCAAGTCAGGCCATCGCTGGTAGCTGGCCGTGGTGGGCCCAGGCTGTGGATTCGTCGTAGTGGGTGCGGGTCTTGAGGCAGCCGTGGAGGATGCCGACGAGGCGGTTGCCGACCTGTCGCAGGGCGGGGTTGTAGTCGAGGTCACGGGCCCGTTGCTTGTCGTAGTAGCGGCGGGCTCCGGGCGAGTTCTGCAGCGAGCAGAAGGCCTGGCGTTGGAGGGCGTCGGCGAGCCGGTTGTTGCGGACGTAACGGGCCTGGACGGTGTGGACCTTGCCGGAGGCGCGGGTCACAGGGCTGGTGCCGGCGTAGTTCTTCCGGGCCTTCGCCGATGCGTAGCGGGTGGGGTCGTCGCCGAACTCGGCCAGCACCCGGGCCCCGACGATCTCGCCGATGCCGGGCATCGACAGGTAGATCTCAGCGTCCGGGTGCGCGAGAAAATGGGCCTTCACCTCGGCCACCGCACCCGCGGCATGCGGTACTTCCACGGCTGCTACTCGGTCGGCGACGACAACCTGTGGGGCATCAACCGGTTGAGGAAGGGCGCCGGGAACACGATGACCGCACTGAAGTCGATACGCGCCGCCCGACACGATGGTGCCCCAATCTACGTGATCCTGGACAACCTCTCCGCCCACAAAGGCGCCGACATCCGCCGCTGGGCCAGGAAACACAAGGTCGAACTGTGCTTCACCCCGACCTACGCCTCCTGGGCCAACCCGATCGAAGCCCACTTCGGACACTGCGGCAGTTCACCATCGCCAACTCCCACCACCCCAACCACGCCGTGGAGACTCGGGCCTTGCACGCCTACCTGCGGTGGCGCAATGCCAACGTCGCCCGCCACCGCGACGTCCTGGCGCCGAGCGCAGGGAACGCGCCCGCATCCGCAGCGAGAGAGGCATCCGCCGGGGCGGACGCCCCCTCAAAGCCGCAGCCTGATCCAACGCTGCGGAATCTACGCGGCCACAGCACTAGAGGTCGTACGCGGTCGGGTGCAGCGGTTCGTACAGCCCTACCTCACCGCCGCCGGGCAGGCGGAAGGCGGTGAGCCTGCCCCACCGCTGCTCGCTGACCGGAGCGGTGAACTCCACGCCCTTCTCCTTCAGTTCGGCAACCGTGGCATCGACGTTGTCGCACATGAGGTAGAGCTCGTGCTTCTGGTCCGCGTCCGTTGGGTGGACGGCCACTTCCGCGGGCGGCAGCTGGAGGATGAGCCAGCCACCGCCGGCGTCGACGCTCTTCGCGCCGAGAACGTCCCGCAGGAAGGCGCGGTCCGCCTCGGCGTCGCGGCTGTGGAGGATGACGTGCGCTCCGTTGATCACGTCTCCCGACTCTACGTCGCCGCGTCCCACAGCTCGGGGGAAACGCGCCCGGCGTCCGCAGCGGAAAGGCATTCAGTGGGACAACCGGCCGCTCTCAGCAACGTCCTGACCAGCGCCGAACCCGGCAAACCTTTGCGGTCACAGCACTGGCTCTACTACGGCGGGACGGCCAGCCAAATCACGGATTCTCCGGATTCTGATTTTGCTCGCCAGCATTTGTCCGTGCGGCTTTGCTGCGTGGTGGCGGGAGGACGGAACGTCTGCTGCGTCGGCAGCGCTTACCCCGGAGACACGCGATGCGTAACCAGTCCAATGCTGGAGTTGAAGCTGCGTTCCTAAACGTTCAGAACGCCGCACAGTACATGGGTATTTCGGTGAACACCCTCTATGTGTGGCGCCATCGACGGCAGGGTCCGCCCAGCTTCCGGATGGGGCCCGGCGGGGAGGGTCATGTACCGCTGGGACCTGCTGGATACGTGGCTCATCGAGCAGGAGCAGGCGGACTCGCGGTCGAATCCGGCTCTCAACCCCCTGAACAAAGCGCCGCAGCAGCGCGAACGACGCAGGGCTGCTTGACCTGGTTGAACGGTTTCGAGGAACCAGCAGCACTCGGAATTTCCTGCATACGGAGATCGTCTGTGTGTCTGATCGCGCCGCGAGAACCAATGGCCAGGTCAAGGAGAAGGAGTGCATGGCGGGCTACATAGAGCACCGGTGGCTCAAGAAGCGGCCGAACAAGGAGACGGGCAAGCGCGAGCGCACTGCCATGTGGGGCAAGTGCACGCGCTACCGCGTCAAGGGGATACCGGGGGTACGAGACCGGTCTTTCGACACCCTCGCGGACGCCAAGGCATGGCTGGCCGAGGCACAGACCGACGCACGCCGAGGGGATTTCGTCGACGCCCGAGACGGTGCGATCAGCCTTCGTGAGTACGTCGAGAAGGACTGGTGGCCGTCCCAGGTACACCCCGCTCAGACACTGGAAAGCATGAGGCACCGGATCTGGGGGCAGGTGCTGCCGCCGCTCGGAGATCTGGCGCTCAGGGACATCGGCGTCGCGGAGCTGCGCAAGTGGTCGGCCGACGAGCAGAGGGCGGTGGCGTCGAGCACGGCCTATGTCGCGTGGGTATACCTCAAGGCGATCATGCAGGCCGCGGTCGAGGACAAGCGGCTCTACCGCAACCCGTGCAAGGGCAACAGCTCGATCAAGCCGCCGAAGAAGCCGGAGCGCAAGGCCCGCGCCTGGGACCAAGACCGTGTCGCTGCCGTACGGGAGGCGCTGGCCGCCCGGTACCGGATCACGGTCGACCTCGGGGTCGGGTGCGGACTCCGCCAAGGGGAGGTGTTCGGTTTCAGCCCAGACGATGTCCACGACGGCTTCGTGCACGTGGAGCGGCAGATCCTCATATACAAGTCACAGCTGTACTTCGGTCCACCGAAGGGCGGTAAGGAACGCGACGCCCTCTGCCCCAGGCGCTCGCGAAGCGGATCCTCACGCATCAGGAGCATTTCGAACCGATCGAAGTGACGCTGCCGTGGCTGGATCCCAAGGAGCCCGACCTAGCGCGCGAGGACCGGCGGAAGGTGACGGTCCGGCTGCTCGACGTGAGTACAGGAATCGACTACGCCCTGACCGTCGTACGGGCACCCGGCAGTACCAGACCCGAGCCCGCCATCGGCACAGCTGTCGCGGTGTCGAGCCCGCTGACCCGCCGCGAACACGAAGTCGCCGACCTCGTCGCCGATGGATTGTCGAACAAGCAGATCGCGACCAAGCTGATCATCTCCCAGCGCACCGTTGACGCCCACGTAGCGCACATCCTCTCCAAGCTCGACTTCACCTCCCGCGCACAAATCGCCGCCTGGATCACAGCGCACAGCACCTGACGCGATGTCCTGGACAGCAGTCGGCGGGCCGTCAAGATGGTGCAGCCCCGAGCCTCACAAACCCTCGCACGACCACATCACACGCGAAGTGGAGCGGCCGGTCGGCCGGCGAGGCCCAATCCCTGCGCTGCCGCTACGCGGACCGGACGACCACCGTCCCGCGGTGATCTCCCGCTGAACCTGCCGGGCCACTTCGGATCAATGCGCGGACACCGTCGCACGCACGAGGACGTAGCCGTCCTGCAGCACGACCGTGAGGACGGCGGCGTGAGTGGACCTGGCCGACGGCCGCACCAGCCTGGGGGGCCGCGGGGTGCCCCGCCTGCCCGGGATGACCGACGAGGAGGCGGGCTCCTGTTTCGGCGCCACCGTATTCCCCAACATGTTCATCGACATCAGCGGCAGCGAAGCCATGCTGACCAGCATACGACCCACGGTCCCACAAGCTGCCTTCTGGTGATCGAGTACCTGTTCCACCCCGACGCGCTCAGCGGGGACCACGACCTCGACCCGATCGTCGACTTCAACGAACTGGTCGGCCGGCAGGACAACGACGTGTGCGAGCGGGTCCAGCGGGGCGTGCGCTCACGGGCGTTCGACCACGGGCTGCTCCCCGCCAAGGACTCCCACGTCATTCTGTTCGAACAGCGCTACCTGCGCGACCGAGACGGAAACTCCGCCGACTGAACTGCTCGCAGAGTGGGATTGACCGACACGGCCGGGCGCCACGCCCCGCTCCCTGGGGGCAGGCAAACCCGCGCGCGGTGTGGCGATCCGCCCTCCTGCGACCGCCCCACCCCCGAGTCTGCCTTGGAGCCTTGACCGAGCCGCGGATGTCCGCTTTCGCGAGACCCGCGCCCCAGGCGCAGAGATCGGCGAGCGGGAAAGCGGGTGCGGAGTTGCTGGTACCTCTGCGGTCCCGGCCCGTTCGTTTCTAGGCTTGTGGGGTGAGTATGCCTCGACGGGTGTTCTTAAGCCATACATCGGAGTTGTCCCGATGGCCTCAAGGCCGTTCATTCGTCAAGGCCGCCGAGGAGGCAGTGGTCCGCGCCGGTGACGCGGTCGCCGACATGGCCTACTTCACGGCGCGGGACACCCGGCCGGCCGCGTACTGCCGCGAGCAGGTCCGCCAGTGTCACGTGTACGTCGGCATCATCGGCTTCCGGTACGGGTCTCCCGTACGTGATGAACCCCATGTGTCCTACACCGAGGCGGAGTTCAACGAAGCGACGGCCGTGGGCATGAAACGGCTGATGTTCCTCCTCGATGACCAGCCCGCGGTGGCGATGCCCCGAGAGGCGCTTTTCGACCGTCACTTCGAGCATCGGCAGCAGGATTTCCGCGCACGCCTGGTCGAGAGCGGTGCCACGGTCCAGAGCGTCCGCAGCCCCGAGCAACTGGAACTCCTCCTGCTTCAGGCTCTGCAGGAGAGCAAGCCCCGGGAACACCCTGCCGGCCCCGTCCCGGGTGAAGCCCGCTGCGCCGATCTGCCGGGGCTGCCCGTGGTCGTCGGGCGCGACGGCGAGGTCGGTCGGGTGGTGGCCGGGCTGACCGGCCTGCCGCCCACTCCGGTTCTCGTGCTGGGAGCCCCGGGCATCGGCAAGAGCACCGTGTGCGTGAAGGCGCTGCACCACGAGGCTGTCGCGGAGCGTTTCGGGGCTCGACGATGGTTCGTTCGGTGCGAACGCGCGAAGGACGCGGCATCGCTCCTGGCGGCCGTGGTCGCCGAACTCGGAGTGCACGCGGGCAGTTGCCGATCCCTGCTCGCCGCAGTGCTCGCGGAACTGGACAGGGCCCCCGCGGCGCTGGCGCTCGACAACCTTGAGACACCGTGGCTGGCCGATCCTCTCGGTACGGAGGACCTGTTGGGCCGGTTGACCGCGCGCCCCAGCGTCGCGGTGGTCGTCACCTTGCGTGGCACCGGCCGTCCGGGCCGCGTGCCGTGGACGGATCCGGTGTCCGTGCCACCCCTTGCCCTGTCCGAGGCCCGCTGGGTTTTCCTGCACACCGCCGGCTCGACCTTCGCAGCCGACCCCGCTCTCGATGCGTTGCTGGGGGAACTCGACGGTGTGCCTCTCGCCGTGGAACTGCTCGCCCACGCAGCCCAGGTCCAACCCGGCCTCGCCGAGCTCGCCCGCCGTTGGGAACGGGAAAGCGTCGCTCTGCTGCAACGCTCCGGCGGCCGTTACCGTGAGTTGAGCGTTCCGGTCTCGGTCGGGCTGTCCGTGTCCAGTCCCCTGCTGGACGACGATGCCCGGCGATTACTCGGCCTGCTCGGCCGGCTCCCGGACGGCATCGCGCACGACCATCTCGACACGCTTCTGCCGGGCGTCGGTGCCCGCGCCGCCGCCCTCGTCCGTCAAGTCGGCCTGGGCTACGACGACTCGACGCGTCTGCGCGTCCTCGCCCCCATCCGCGAACACCTCGCCGCAGCGCAGCCGGCCACCGAAACCGACCTCGACCGCGCCGTGACGTTCTACTGCCATCTGGCAGCCGGCCCGGGAGAGGCCGCGCGCGGGGAGATCGGGACCGGGAAAGCGGTTGAACGCCTGCAGCAGGAAACCGGCAACATCCTGCGCCTGATCGACCACTCCGCCCGGCATGGATGCACCGACGCACTCCCGCCGGCCGTCACCGGCCTGATCGCGTACATGGGCAGCACGGGAGCTCTCTCACCCGAAGTGCTGGGCGTCGCGGTAGCCGCAGTTGACACCCGGGCCAAGACCCAGGAACGCGCGCACGTCATGCATCGTCTGGGTGAGCTCACACGCGTCCGCTCGGACTACGTCACCGCGGAGCGGTATCTCCGGCGTGCGCTGGGTCTCTACGAGCAGGTGGGCGACGATCTCGGTCGGGCCAACGTCCACGACAGCCTGGGTGAGCTCGCCCGCGTCCGCTCGGACCACGACACCGCGGAGCGGCATCACCGGTGTGCGCTGGGTCTCTACGAGCAGGTCGGCAACCTTCTCGGGCAGGCGAACGTCCACGACAGCCTGGGTGAGCTTGCCCGCGTCCGCTCGGACTACAACACCGCGGAGTCGCTTCACCGGTGTGCGCTGGGCCTCTACGAGCAGGTGGGCAATCTTCTGGGCCGGGCCAATGCCACGTACGGTCTGGGGCAGTTGGCGCGCGCTCGCTCGGACCTCGGTGCGGCGGAGTCGCTTCACCGGTGTGCGCTGGGCCTCTACGAGCAGGTGGGCAATCTCCTGGGCCGGGCCAATGCCACGTACGGTCTGGGGCAGTTGGCGCGCGTTCGCTCGGACCTCGGTGCCGCGGAGCGGCATCACCGGTGTGCGCTGCACCTCTACGAGCAGGTCGGCAATCTTCCAGGGCAGGCCAATGCCCACGACAGCCTGGGTGAGCTTGCGCTTGCCCGCTCGGAATACATCACCGCGAGGCGCCACTACCGGAACGCTCTGAACGCCTTCCGGCGGCTGAACCACTCCGACGAGATCGCACAGTTCCCGGAGAACGTCGACGAGGCGGCGGCGACGGCCCACGACGAGCCAGGCACGGAAATCCCCGGGAGCGATTCCGCCGACGAGTCGGCGGCCTGCAGCGTCTTGATCCACAGCGCTCGACCGATGGGACAGAGCGCGCTGGTCGTGGGGTCGACGTCCGTACGTTTCTCCAGGTGCCCTTCGAACACGTCGAAGACGTAGCCCATGAAGCGGTGCCCTCAACTTGCCACCCCACCATGCGCTCTGCCCGCACGGCGCGCAACCCCAATGGCGCGCTGCCGTAGGCCCGTCACCCGAACAGGTATCGAACTCATCGGACCAGGGAATTCCGCCCGGTTGCGTCTCCTCGCAAACGCATGGCGATCACTCATGTGCCTGTGGTTCGCTTGCAGTTCGCAAGGTTCTGACGACGGCCACCCCGTGACGGGCCGGGCGGCGACGCCCGGCCGAGGCGGCGGCGCAGCCATACGAAAAGGATTCCGTTGGACCAGTTACCCGAGAGCGTCGGCCACGGTGAATTACGCGACGCCACAACGCTCATCGTCCTGCTGCGACCGCGAGCCCGGACGGAGAAGGACGGATGAGCCCCTTGATGCTCGGCGTCACCGCCGTCCTCATGGTTGCCGGTATCGGATTGCAGATCTGGTCCTCGGGGCCGCGCCGCGCCGGCCAGCAGTACGTCCTGCAACTCCCGTCGATCTTCCTGTACTCGCTGGCCGGCTCGCTCTTCCTGTTCACCGTCTTCCCAGATTCCGTCTCCGACGGCCGCGCACTCGGCTTCAGCCTTGGCGGCGCCGCGGGTTTCGTTGCCTTCTTCATGCTCGCCTCCTTCACCTGGCTGTCCCAGACACGTCCGCGCGACGAACTCGCCGCCGAACTGGCCCAGGCACGCGAAGAGGCCGCCAAGGCACGGAGTGAGTCGGCGGTCGAGAAAGCGCTGGATCAGCTTCCGAGACCGCTGCAGCAGTGCATTCGTTACGAGGTCCCCCTCCGCCGCGACCGAAAGCACCGCATTGGCGTGGTGACCGGAAATCTCGCCAACATCACGGGCATCGATGTCTGGGTCAATACGGAGAACGCGCATATGGAGATGGCTCGGACCACCGAGCCCACCATCTCCGGCACGATCCGCTACCACGGCGGACGGCGCGATGAATCCGGCAATCTCATCCACGACACCATCGCCTTGGAACTTGCCGAACGGATGACTGGTCGGTCCCGGATCATGCCGGGACACGTGCTCACCACAGGGCCGGGTGGGCTGGCCGACAGCCACCAGGTGAAGCGCATCATTCATGTGGCCGCCGTCGAGGGGGAGCCGGGAGTCGGCTACCGGCAGGTCGGCGATGTCGGGCGGTGCGTCCGGAACGTGCTGGGTGAGATGGACCGGCTCAACACCGCAGGTGAGGAACTGCACTCCGTGGTCCTGCCGCTTTTCGGCGTCGGCGGGGGCAATGGCGACCTGCGGCAAACCGTGGAGTCCATGGTGGCCGCCAGTGTCGACTACTTCCGTTCACACGGGGCTTCGCGCATCTGCACCGTCTACCTCCTCGCCTTCACCGACGTGCAGGAGGCTGTCTGCCGGCTCACGCTCGACCTTGAGCCGCAGCTGGACACGGCTGCGGGAGGCTGATGCCGCCGACTTGAGCGGTTGACGTATGTCACGGCGGTCTCGGACCTGAAGTCTCGTGGGTCCGCGAAAAGCCGACGGAGCTGACCAAGAACTCGAGGGTTCGGTCATTGCAGAACGGATGCGATCACGCACGTGCTGTGGTCGGCAGAGCTCTGAGGGGGCCCTGATGGGCCTCTGATGGGCCTCTGATGGGGCCCTGACGGGGAAGAGTCCCTCAGCGGTTGCCCGAGCAATCGTGCTTGCCCGAGCAATCGCCTGCTGCCCTGCCGGGCGAAGAACGGCCCCCGAGAGCGCGGTGGGCGCCCGAGAACGGGCACATGCACAGGTCAGAGCTTGATCGTCCTGGAGCGCGCCCAGCTCGAAAGACCGACGTAGTGCGTGCGGGTGCGGTTTCCGCGCAGCCCTCACCAGCAGGGTGGACCGAGTCGCTCCCGCAGGCGTAGGCCGAGTCGCGCCCGCAGGCCGTACCGGGGCCCGAAGACGTAAGGGCCCGCAGGCGTACGGGGGCCGACGGCGCACCGGTCCCGCAGGCGTACGGGGCCGAAGTCGTACGGGGATCGACGGCGTACCGGGAAAGGCGTCAGGCGGCGGGCCGCGGCCAGTGGTCCATGTCGCCGCCGCGCCATTCCACGAGCGTCGGGTCGCCCAGCGAGACCTGGGCAGGGTCGAGTCCCGCCGCGCGCAGGAATTCGGCCACGTCCCCGCGGCCGTGGGCCAGCCCCACGATCTGCCCGTGCACGGTGACCCGGCGCCCACCGGAGGGGGACGGCGGGTGCACGATCACAGGCGGGTGGCGGACAGCCATACGTACAGCGTGATGCGCGAGCCGCCGCGTCGCATCCCGGTCGCGGGCCGCGGCCGGGAGGGCTCGGCGAGAGGGAACCGGCGGCAGGCCGTTGACCTTCCCCTTCGGGGAAGCCCCAGCATCGCGGTGACCGGGCAGCCGCCCGGTGTGAGGAGGGGGAGGGGGAGTGGCCATGCGGCTGCTGACGATCGGGGTCTTCGCGCGGGCGGCGCGCCTCTCGCCGAAGGCGCTGCGCCTTTACGACGAGCTCGGGCTGCTCACGCCCGCACGCGTCGACCCGTCGTCCGGCTACCGGCTCTACGACCCGGCCCAGCTCGAGCGGGCCCGGCTGGTGGCCTGGCTACGCCGGCTGGGCATGCCCCTGGCGCGGATCCGGGCGGTGTGCGACGCCGGGCCGGGCGCCGCGGCCGCTGAGGTCCGTGCGTACTGGGCGCAGTTCGAGAGCGACACCGCCGCGCGGCGCGATCTCGTCGCCTTCCTCATCGACCATCTGTCAGGGAAGGACACCACCACCATGACCTCGGCAACCACCACCGCCGGCACCCGTCCCGGGTTCGCCATCCGCTACGCCGCCGCATCCGACACCGGGACCGTGCGCGAGCGGAACGAGGACACGGCGTACGCGGGCCCGCGGCTGCTCGCCGTGGCCGACGGCTTCGGCGGAGCGGCCGCGTCCGCGACGACCGCGTCCGCGACGGCCGCCTCCGCATCAGACACAGCCGCACCCTCCGCAGGAGTCTCCGCAACGCCCGCCGCGGACACGGCCGGTACGTCGGGCGTAACCGCCAGCGCCGTCGCCATCGAGGCGCTCAGGGCGCTCGAGACCGACGACGCCCCGCTCGGCAACCTTCTCAACTCCCTTGAGGAGGCCGCTCACCGGGCCAACAACAGTGTCGGCGAACTGGCCGCCTCCGACCCGGCGCTCCACGGCATGGGAACCACCCTGACCGCTCTCCTGTGGTCCGGTTCCCGGCTGGCGCTCGTCCATATCGGGGACTCGCGCGCGTATCTCCTGCGTGACGGCCGCTTCTTCCAGATCACGCACGACCACACGCTCGTCCGGGCGATGATCGACGAGGGCCGCATCACGGCGGAGGAGGCCGCTTCGCACCCCCAGCGTGCCCTGCTGCTGCGCGCCCTGGGCGGCGGCGGGGAGTTCGCCCCCGACCTCGGCGTGCGCGAGGTACGGGCCGGTGACCGCTACCTGCTGTGCTCGGACGGCCTGTCCGCCGTCGTCGGCGCAGAGGACATCCGCGACGTCGTGGCCTCGGCACCCGCCCCGGGCGACGCGGTACGCGAGTTGATCGACCTCGCAGTACGGGCGGGCGGCCCGGACAACGTCAGCTGTGTCGTCGCCGATGTGGTGGAGGACGTGGTGGAGCCGCGCGAGCCGTAGGCTGCCCGCATGGCTGTCCACGCGATCAAGGCTGTGGCGTTCGACGTCGGAGAGACCCTGGTGCGCGACGACCGCTACTGGGCGTCGTGGGCCGACTGGCTCGGCATGCCGCGGCATGCGCTGTCGGCGCTCGTCGGGGCGGTCGTCGCCCAGGGGCGGGACAGTGCGGACGCCATCAGGATCGCCAAGCCCGGCGCCGACGTCGCCGCCGAGTACCGTGCGCGTGAGGCCGCGGGGTGCGGAGAGCATCTCGAGGAGAGCGACCTCTACCCCGATGTCCGGCCCGTGCTGGCCCACCTGCGCCGGCACGGGCTGCGGGTCGTGATCGCCGGGAACCAGAGCGCTCGGGCCGCCGAACTGCTCCGTGCGCTCGACCTCCCGGCCGACGCGATCGCCACCTCGGGGGAGTGGGGCACGGCCAAGCCGGAGCGCGGCTTCTTCGAGCGCGTGGTGGGCCTCGCGCGGACCGGCCCCGAGCACCTGGTGTACGTCGGCGACCACCCGGCCAACGACGTCGGCCCCGCGAAAGCCGCCGGGTTGCGGGTGGCGCACATCCGCCGCGGGCCGTGGGGCCATCTGTGGGCGGGGAGTCCGGTGGCCGCGGCGGCGGACTGGCACATCGGCGCGCTCACCGAACTCCCCGCGCTGCTGGGGGCGTAGAGCGGTGGCCGGGCGGACGTATGCGACGACCCGCTGCGTACGCGACGGTCCCGCTGCGTACGTGACGGCCCGCTGCGTACGTGACGGCCCGCGGTGTACTCGACGGGCCGCGGTGTACTCGACGGCCCGGGGCGTACGCGATGGGTTCGCGGTGTGCGCGGCGGGGGCAGGTGTCGCGCGCGAAGCGTCGCGGTGTCCTTCGAGAGGGGTCGAGAGGGGGGGCGCCGGTGACGCTGCGGAACACGATCGTGCCGCGCACATACGCGGGCTCCGCGCGAGGAATTTCTGCACGGCCCCTCGGCACTGTGCGGATTGCGCGGTTCACTCGAACCAGGGCCGTTTCTCCCCGCTCCGCGGCCCACCCCGCCCCCGTCGCACTCCCTCCCTCCCAGCGACGGGGGCGGGCCCGTGTCCCTGCCGCCGACGGCTCCATGCCGGGCGGGCCGCCTTTGCGGTGCTGTGCGGGCGACCCGCCCGCGGGGGTGCCCGGGCTCACCCCGTTCCGGACGGCGGCTCGCCCCCGCCTCCCGTCGTCGGGCCCGTGGGCGGGACGGTCTGCTCGGGCGGCGTGGTGGAGGCGCTCGGCGTAGGCCCGCCGCTTGGCAGTTCACTGCCGCCGGACGGTGTGGACGTCGGGTCCTGGGCCGGTGTCGAGGCCGAAGGCGCGCTTCCGGGCAGGTGCGGGACATCGCCGCCGCCTTTCCCGTCCTTGGGCGGCGAGGCCGTCGCCTCCCCGGCGGCGTCCGATGTCTCCGAAGCGGAGGGCGAGGCGGAGGGGGAGGCGTCGTCGTCCGCCTCCTTTCCGTCCGAGGAGGCGGACGGACCGCTGCGCCCGGCGATACCGTCGCCGAACCAGCCCTGCCGCTCGTTGCCGCCCATGGGTGCGCTGGTGGGGACGCCCGGCAGCGGCAGCAGGGTCCGCGGGGCGATGGGTGTGGCGCCGGTCAGGCTCAGCACGAGGCCGGTGGCGTAGAGGGCGCAGGCCGATCCCATGACCCAGGCGATCCGCCGGCCGTACGGGAGCCGCGCCGGGGGCGGTTCGGCGGCGGGCGCGGTCGCCGCAAACGCGTTCCGCGCCGCGGCGGCCTGTCCTGCAACGGCCTGTCCTGCCACGGCCTGTGCTGCAACGGCATGTCGTCCAGCCACGGCCTGTGCTGCCAAGGCGCGTTCCGCTGCCGCCTCTGCTGCGTTCGCCCCCGGTGCTCGTACTGCCGACGCGTCCTGGGCCCACGCCGGTACGGACGTCCGCTCCTGCCCGCGCGCCTGCCCCCGCCCCTGCGCGTGCGAGTGCCCCAGCCGGTGGGACGGCTCCTGGACACGGGCGTTGGCGCGGGCCGTGGCGCGGGCGTGCGCCGCTTGCCCGTCCCCCTCCGGCACGCTTGCACGCTCCTGCGGGCGTACGGGCGGCCGTTGGCGGTCCCGCACCTCCGCCGGAGCCGGGCTGTTCGCCGCCTTCGTCCGCAGGAGGGGATCTGCGGACAGGAGGAAAGGGACGGAAGCGGTGACCTGGAAGGCGCGCCCCCGGGTCGAGCCGCCGGGGCCGGGGCGGCCCGCCGAGTCGTGGGCCGAGTGGAGAACTCCGGTGTCCTGCTCGGCCTGCGGGTGTGCTGGGGCGGGGGCAGGCCATGCCACGGCGTCACCGTACGGCTCGGTGCGAGGGGTGTGCGGTGCGGCCGGGCGGCCCTCCTGGGAGGGCTCCGACGAGTTCTGCCTGGAGAGCATGCCGCAACATAACCCGGCGCCCCCACCCAAGGAGGGAGATACTCCCGCTCAGTCGAATTGTGGCTCGAATCGGTCGAATTCCACCACGGTGGACGTCTGCGGCCCCGGGTGCCCTGCGCGGAGGCCCGGTCTCATCCCCGGCCGATGAACGGCATCGCTGTCGCCATCACCGTCGCGAACTGCACGTTCGCCTCCAGCGGCAGCGACGCCATGTGAAGCACCGTCCGTGCCACGTCCGTGGCATCCATCATCGGTTCCACCGCCATGGTTCCGTCCGCCTGGCGAATGCCGGTGCGCATCCGCTCGGTCATCTCCGTCGCCGCGTTGCCGATGTCGATCTGGCCGCACGCGATCCCGTACGCCCGCCCGTCCAGGGACAGCGACTTGGTGAGGCCGGTCATCGCGTGCTTCGTGGCCGTGTACGCGATGCTGTCGGGCCTCGGCACATGGGCGGAGACGGAACCATTGTTGATGATGCGCCCGCCTGGCGGGTCCTGCTCCTTCATCAGCCGGTATGCGCCCTGCGCGCACAGGAACGCCCCGGTGAGGTTGGTGTCGACCACCGCCCGCCAGTCCTCGTGGGCCAGTTCATCCAGCGGTACGGCCGGGCCGAAGCTCCCGGCGTTGTTGAAGAGCAGGTCCAGCCGCCCGAAGTGCTCGCCGACCACGCGGAAGAGCGCGTCGACGTCCTCCGGGCGCGTGACGTCGGTCCGCACCGCCAGAGTCCGGCCGCCCTCCCGGACCAGCCGCGCCGTCTCCTCCAGCGGGGGCAGGCGGCGGCCCGCCAGGACCACCGACCATCCGGCGTGGGCCAGTTCGAGAGCCACGGCCCGTCCGATCCCGGTCCCGGCCCCCGTGACCACGGCCGCCTTCGCGCCGGGCGTTGCCGGTGTGCTGTCGGTCTCCGTCATGGCCGGCAGCGTACGCGGGGCCGGAGCCGGGACGGCGTACGCGGGGCGGTACCCGGGCGGCGGAGGTGTCCGCTCCATGCGACGGATTGCCCCTGAACGTCCCAACCGGGCGTGAAGCTCATCGACTCGACATGCGCGTGTGTTGCACGCGCCAACGCCCCGCCGTTCCGCCTCACTGCACTTCCCCTGACAACACCCGTATGGGGAGGGGTAGATGACCCGCACGTCATACCAGCAGGAGTACCACCGGGAGCTCCGCGCCGCTGCCGCACACCTCGGGCGGCGCCGTTTCCTCACCGTCACCGGGGCCGCCGCCGCGCTCGCCTTCGCCACCAACCTGCCGGGGAGTGCCCAGGCCGCAGAGGCCGACGCCCGCAAGGCCGTCACCGCCGATCCGTTCACGCTCGGTGTCGCTTCGGGCGATCCGCTGCCCGGCTCCGTCGTCCTGTGGACCGGCTCGCCCCCAGCCCGTACGAGCCCGGCAACGGCCTGCCGAACGCCCGCATCGCGGTGGACTGGGAACTGGCCGACGCGTACTGCACGTGCCGTCGCGCGGCCCGGAGCGTGCCGGCGGCGGCCCGTGCACCACTCTTCTCCGAGAAGTTCTCGCAAGATGTGTTAACAACAGCGCATTCTTCTGCTAACAATGTGGCCCGTCAGAGTTCGCGCCCGTCGCGCCCGCCGACTCCAAGGGACGCACCGACATGCCCTTCCGCTCCCCGCCCCTCCCCGCACGACCACCGACGCCGCCGCTGAGCCGCCGCTCCCTCCTGCGCGGCGCAGCCGTGGCCGGGGCTGCGGGTCTGCTCTCCGCCGCGGCGGGCGGCCCGATGCGGTCGCCGACGCAGACGCCGGGACCTGGCGCCAGTACGCCGGCACCACCCTGAACTTCATCTCGGAGAACACCGCCCCGACCGCGGCCATCGCCGCGGACCTCGCCCCCTTCACCGAGCTGACCGGAATCGGGGTCAACATCGTCACCCTGGAGCTCTCCGCCCTGGCCCAGAAGGTCGCCCTCGACTTCGCCTCCGGCAACGGTGAGTACGACGTTGTCTACGCCGACCCGTACCTCGTCCTGGCCCCGTACGCCCCGGCGTTCGCCGATCTGCGCGCGTTCCAGGAGGACCCCGCGCTGCCCGGGCTGCCCGGCGGATTCGGCGACTTCATCCCCAGCCACCTCGACGCGGCCGGCCGCTTCCGCGACGGCGACAAGGTCCTCGCGCTGCCCTACGACTGCCCGACCATGGTCTGGCAGTACCGCGCCGACCTGTTCGAGAAGCACCGCGACCGGATGGCCGACGACCTCGGATTCGACCCGATGCCGTCGGCCGACTCGACCTGGGAGCAGTACTTCGCCACAGCGCGCTGGTTCAACGACCGCACCGACGACGTCCAGTACGGCACCGGACACAAGGCCAAGCAGCACGACTCCCTGATGTGCGACTTCTCGAACCTGCTCTGGGCGTACGGCGGCGACTACTTCGACGACGGTCCGGCCGTAGGGCGCCTCGGCACCGACGACCCGGGTCCCTGCCGGCTGCGCTCCGAACGGGCCGTCGCGGGCGCCGAGTTCTACGAGCGGCTGCTCTCGGTCGCCGACCCGGCATCCCGCACCTGGGACTGGGACGGCGTCGGATCCGCCTTCCGCTCCGGCCGGTTCGCGATGTGCCCGAACTGGCACGAGTACGCGGCCGCCAACGAGCAGGCCATGCCCGGAAAGGTCGGCTACGCCCGGCTGCCGAAGGGGCCCGTGCGCTCCGCCGGGATGTACGGCGGCACCGGCATCGCCGTCTCCGACACCATCCCGCCCGGCCGGCAGAAGGCCGCCTGGCTGTTCCTCGCCTGGGCCACCGCGCCCCGTACCCAGGTCACCGTCCTGGCGAGCAAGGTCGGCGGCGGCACCCCGACCCGTACCTCCGTCTACGCCCGGCAGGAGGTCGCCGACGCCGCGCACCGGCCCTCCAAGATGCCCAACATGCTCAGCTCCGACGCCGTCCGCGACACCTGGAAGCCCGGGAACATCGGCCTGCGTCCCAAGATCCCGATGTGGGGCGAGTGCGACACCGCCCTCTTCACCGAGGTGTCCCGCATGCTCGCCGGTGACACGAAGCCGGCCGAGGCGATGCAGGAGCCGCCGACCGTATCGACCGCATCGTCGCCCGAGGGTGGGTGAACTGACGTGCCCGCATCCGTGACCCCCGCACACCGCAAGGACGGCGCCGTACGCGACGGCGGAAACGCGGCCCCCGCGAACCGGACGGTCCCGGCGCCCCGTCCACCCCGTACCGGACCCGGAAGCCCCCGCCGCGGCGCCCGGTTCCCCCTCCCCGGATTCACCGGGCGGCTGATGGCTCCCGGGCTGCTGGTGCTCGCCGACCGTCTCCGTGCTGCCGTTCGCCGCCGTGGTGGCCATGAGCTTCGCGCGCGTCCATCTGCTCGGCGGACTGCGCCTCGACGACGTCGGCGTCACCAACTGGACCCGGCTGTTCACCGACCCCGACACCGCCTGGGCGTGGAAACGCACCGCCGTCCACTTCACGCTCACCGTGGGCGGCGAGATGGTGCTCGGCACGGCGCTGGCCATCTGCCTGTGGCGACTGCGCGGCGGCCGCAACGCGGCCCTGAGCCTGCTCCTCCTCCCGATGTTCGTGGCACCGGTCATCGTCGGCCTCCTCGGCCGCTTCCTCACCGACTCCACCTTCGGGCTCTACGCCTGGGCGCTGCGCCAACTCGGCTACCAGGGCGATGTGATGGCCGACGCCACCACGGCCTTCGCCGCCGTGACCCTGATGGACATCTGGGAGTGGACCCCGCTCGTCGCGCTGATCGCCCTGGCCGGACTCACCTCCGTACCCGCCGGGCTGCTCGAGGCGGCGGCGCTCGACGGCGCCGGGATGCTGCGGACGCTGCGCCACATCGTGCTGCCGTGCGTCGCGCCCGTACTGCTGGTGGCGCTGCTCATCCGCTCCATGGACGCGCTGCGCTACTTCGACATCATCTGGAACACCACCGGCGGCGGTCCTGCGAACGCGACCAGGACCGCGTCCGTCCAGCTCTACGAAACCGCCTTCCGCTTCTTCGACTTCGGCTACGCCGCCGTGACAGGCCTGCTGATGCTGGCCGTGACGACCGTCGTGGCCCGCTGGTTCGTGACTCTCCTCGACCGGAAGGGGCCGGCCGTATGACGTCCACCGCCTCGGGCGCGGCGCCGCTGCAGCGCGGCACCCGTGCCTCGCGCATCCTCGTCCGCGTCCTGGTCGCCGTCGCGCTGGTGTGGACGCTCGTTCCGCTCGGCTGGATGGCGCTGTCGTCCGTGAAGCCGACGGGCGAGGTCACGGCGCCGACGCCCGACGTATGGTTCGGCCCGACTCTGGACAACTACCGCAATCTCTTCAGCGGTTCCAACAACCTCTGGCCGTATCTGACCAACAGCGTGGTCGCCGCGGGGCTCTCCGCGCTGCTGGCGACCACCCTGGGCGCGCTCAGCGGCTACGGCCTGGCCCGCACCCCGATGCGGGGCAAACGCCATCTGTCGTTCTGGATCATCTCCACGCGCATGGCGCCCGCCGCGGCCGTCGTGCTGCCGATCTTCTTGATCTTCCGCTTCCTCGGCCTGATCGACACCCTGCCCGGGCTGGTGCTGGCCTATCTGAGCTTCAATCTGCCGTTCGCCATCTGGCTGCTGAACGCCTTCTTCGCCCAAGTGCCACCGTCCCTCGAGGAGTCGGCGCAGGTCGCCGGGTGCACGCGTTGGCAGGCGTTCCGCCATGTCGTGCTGCCGCTGACCCGCCCCGGGCTCGTCACCACCTTCGTTCTGTGCCTGGTCTTCTCCTGGAACGACTACGCCTTCGCGCTGGTGCTCAGCGGGCCGCACACCCAGACCCTGCCGCTCGCCGCCGGCCGGCTCGTCACACAGACCGGCATCGACTGGGGACAACTGACCGCCATCGGCACCGTCGTGGTGGTCCCGATGATGCTCGTCGGCCTTGCCGTACGCCGGTGGCTGGTCACCGGCCTGACCATGGGAGCCGTGACCGGAGAATGAGCGCCGACCGCACCTCCGCCGCCGGCCGGACGCCGATCGCCCGCACCTCCGCCGCCGGCCGGCCCGTCGACCACACCTCGGTGCGCGGCATCTCGGAGGGCAGCACTGCTGCCCGCCGTATGGCTTCCGCACCGGTCGCCCCGCTGCCCGCCCGCCGCCCCGACTTGATGCGTGCCGCGGTCCTCCGCGCACCCGGCGAACTCGTCGTGGAGGAGCGCCCGGTGCCGGAGCCGGGCCCCGGCCAGGTCCTCGTACGTATCGAGGCGGTCGGCATCTGCGGCTCCGACGTGCACTACTACGAGCACGGCAGGATCGGCGACTTCGTCGTCCGGGCCCCCATGGTGCTGGGCCACGAGCCGAGCGGCACGGTCGTCGCCCTCGGCCCCGGGGCGGCCCGCCACGAGCCCGGCGACCTCGTCTCGATCGAACCGGGCGTGCCCTGCGGGCGCTGCGCCCAGTGCCGCCGGGGCCGCTACAACCTCTGCCCCGGCGTCTCCTTCTACGCCACGCCGCCCGTGGACGGCGCACTGTGCGAATACGTCGCCGTCGACGAGGACTTCGCCCATCACGTACCGGCGTCGCTGAGCCCTGTGGCCGCCGCGCTGCTGGAGCCCCTGTCCGTCGGCGTCTGGGCCTGCCGTAAGGGCGCGGTCACCACCGGCTCCCGGGTACTGGTCACCGGCGCGGGGCCGATCGGCCTGGTCGCGGCGCAGACAGCACGAGCCCTGGGGGCCGCCGAGGTCGTCGTCACCGACATCGAACCCCACCGCCTGGAGGCCGCCCGCGGGCTCGGCGCCACCGCCACGTTCGACGCACGCAGGACGCGGCCGGCGGACAGCGGCTTCGAGCCGGACGTCCTCCTGGAGTGCTCGGGCGTACCCGCAGTCGTGGACGAGGCCGTACGGATCGTCGGACGCGCCGGGCACGCGGTGCTCGTCGGCATGGGCGGAGACTCCGTCCCGCTGCCGCTGGCCCATGTGCAAAACTTCGAGATCACAGTCACGGGCACCTTCCGGTACGCCAACACGTGGCCGACGGCCATCGCGCTCGCCGCGTCCGGTGAGGTGGAGCTCGACCGGCTGGCGACCCACCGCTACGGTCTGGAGGAGGCCGAGGAGGCGCTGACCGTGAGCGCCCGCGACCGGACCGCGATCAAGTCCCTCGTACGTCCGCAGCTCAACCGGCCGGACGCGGGCCGGGAGTAGGAAGGGGACCGCGTGCCCGCCAAGGCACGGCTGTCGCAGGCCGCAGTCGAGCAGCGGCGGCAGGCTGTCCTGCGGTACGTCGCCGAGCACGGCGAGACCCGCATCGACGACCTCGCCGCCCGGTTCGACGTCAGCCTGATGACGATGCACCGCGACCTCGACGACCTGGCCGGGCGGCATCTGCTGCGCAAGGAGCGCGGGCGCGCGGTCGCCTTCCCCGCCCTGACCATGGAGACGGCCACCCGCTTCCGCGAGGGCACCGGGGTCGTGGAGAAGAGGGCCCTGTGCGCCGCCGCCGCGCGCCGGATCGCCCCCGGGAGCACCGTGCTCATGGACGACTCGACCACCCTCTACCCACTGGCCGACGCCCTGGCCCGGCTCGGACGGCTCACCGTCGTCACCAACTCCATCGGCCTCGCCCAGCGCTTCGGGTCCTCGCCCGGGATGGACGTCACCCTCCTGGGCGGGCGCTACCACGGCGAGTTCAGCTCCTGCACGGGTCCCGAGGTCAGCCGCGGCCTGGCCCGGATCCACGCCGACGTCGCCCTGATGTCGGCCACCGCCGTCCTCGAGGGCCGTCTCTTCCATCCCCTCCGGGAGTACGCGGAGGTGAAGGAGGCCATGCTGGCGTCCGCGGACAGCGCCCTGCTCCTGGCGGACCACTCGAAGTTCGGCAAGACGGCCACCCACGCGTACGGCACGGTCGCCGCCTACGCGGCGGTCATCACGGACACCGGCACTTCGAAGGAGGAGACCGCGGCCATCCGCGCCCTTGGGGTCGCGGTGGAGGCCGTGGACCCGGGGGCGCCCTCGGCTTAGGCGGCTGACGCGGCCCGCGGAGTCGGCCGCGCCCGCCCAGGCGCACGTACGGCCGCACCGTCCCTCACGGAGCCGCGCCGCCCCCGCGGAGCTGCGCAAGCCCCCGGCCGGGCGCACGTACGGCCGCGCCGCCCCCGCGGAGGCGCGGAGGCCCCCGGCCGGGCGCACGTACGGCCGCGCCGCCCCCGCGGAGGCGCGGGGTCGTGGTGGCGACGGTCCGGGCGCCACCGTCCGGCCCACCTCGACCGTTCCGTTTCCGTGCCGTGCTGAGAGCATGGGAGGGATTCGACGAGATGGAGGGGCGCATGCCGGACACCGGCCCGACCAGACCGGAACAGATACCCGTCCCCACCCCGCGCCGGTCCCGTCCGGCGAGTTCCGCGCCCGACCGCCCGCTTCCCTCCTCGGGCCGTCGCGCCGGACTGCTCGTCACCCTCATCCTCGGCGGACTCACGGCCATGCCACCGCTGTCGATGGACATGTACCTCCCGGCGCTGCCGGAGGTCACCGAATCGCTGCACAGCCCCGCCGCGACCGTGCAGCTCACCCTCACCGCCTGCCTGGCGGGCATGGCGCTCGGCCAGCTCGTCGTCGGCCCGATGAGCGACCGCTGGGGCCGCCGCCGTCCCCTCGTCGCCGGCATGGTCCTCTACGTCGTCGCCACCGCCCTCTGTGCCTTCGCCCCCACCGCGGGGATGCTCATCGCCTTCCGTCTGGCGCAGGGCCTCGCGGGGGCGGCCGGGCTGGTCATCGCCCGCGCGATCGTGCGCGACCTGTACGACGGCGCGGCCATGGCCCGCTTCTTCTCCACGCTGATGCTGGTCTCCGGCGTCGCCCCGGTCGTCGCCCCGCTCATCGGCGGCCAAGTGCTGCGCATCACGGACTGGCGCGGCGTGTTCTACGTCCTCACCGGTGTCGGCGCCCTGCTGACCCTCGTCGCCGCCCGGTGGCTGGAGGAGACCCTGCCGCCGGAGCGGCGCCACAGCGGCGGGCTGGGCGCAACCCTCCGCACTGTCCGTGGGCTGCTGGCCGACCGGGTCTTCACCGGCTACATGCTCGCGGGCGGCTTCGCCTTCGCCGTGCTCTTCGCGTACATCTCCGCCTCGCCCTTCGTCGTCCAGGAGATCTACGGCGCCACCCCGCAGACCTACGGCCTGCTCTTCGGCCTCAACTCGATCGGGCTCGTCGGCGTCGGCCAGCTCAACGGAAAGGTGCTTGCCGGGCGGGTCAGCCTGGACAAGACCCTGGCGACCGGGCTCGCCCTCATCACGTCGGCGGCGGTCGCGCTGCTGCTGATGGCCTCCGGCGTCCTCGGCCCGGTCGGGCTCGCACCGATCGCCGCCGGGCTGTTCGTGCTGATGTCCGCCATGGGCCTGGTGCTGCCGAACACCAATGCGCTGGCCCTGACCCGTACGCCGCATGCCGCCGGTTCGGCCTCGGCGCTGCTGGGCACCACCGCCTTCCTCGTCGGCGCGATCGCCTCGCCGCTCGTCGGGGTCGCCGGTGAGCACACGGCCTGGCCGATGGCCCTGGTCCAACTGGTGTGTGCGCTGGCGGCCGTGGTCTGTTTCCTGGGACTGTGCCGCCCATGGGGCGCCAAGGACCACACGACCGGCTGACCGCCGGCGCACCGGTGCTGCGCGACGGGACCCCGGCGCAGGCCGGGCTCGACGCCGCCGAGCTGGATCTGCTCGTGCGCGACGTCCGGCGGCTGACCGAGGGCGAGGACCCCTGGTGCGCGGGGGCGGTGGTGTTCGCCGGGCGAGGCCCGGTCGTGGCCGTCCGCGAGGCGGCGGGCTGGGCCGTGCGGTACGCGGCGTACGACGCGAGGACCGGCCGCGGCGTCGAGCTGCCGGACCCCGGCGCGGCCGCGGACCGGGCAGCGGCCCCGCGGCAGGATGCAGCCGTGAACGCGAACGCGGACGGGGCCAAGGTGCCGATGCACACCGGCATCCGCTTCGACCTGGCCTCCCTGACCAAGCTCTTCACCGCGGTCGTCGCCGTCCAGCTGGTGGAGCGGGGCAGGCTGGGCCTGGACCGGCCCGCCGCCGCGTACGTCCCGGCCTTCGGTGCCGCGGGCAAGGCCGCCGTCACCGTCCGGCAGCTCCTCACGCACACCTCCGGTCTGCGGCCTGAACTGCCTTTCCACGAGCGGGAGGGCCGCGCGGACCGGCTCGCCCTGCTGTGGGAGGAACCGCTCGTCGTGGCTCCCGGCACGGGTTACCTCTACTCCGATCTGAACCTGATCGCCCTCCAGGCGGTCCTCGAGCAGCTGACCGGCCAGGGGCTGGACGTGCTCGTACGGGAGCAGGTCACGGGGCCGCTGGGCATGACGGCGACCGGCTTCGGACCCTTGGGCACCGTCGACGACGTGGCCGCCACCGAGGACCAGCGCCGCCCCTGGGCCAAGCTCGACCGCGGCATGCTGCGCGGTGAGGTGCACGACGAGAACGCGTACGCGCTCGGGGGAGTGGCCGGGCACGCCGGGCTCTTCTCCACGGCCGGTGATCTGGCCGTGCTCTGCCGGACGCTGCTCAACGGCGGCGTGTACGGAAGCGAGCGGATCCTCGCGGCGGAGTCCGTCGACGCGCTGCTCGGCCCGCCCGGGCTCGGCTTCGGGACCGACCAGCCTTGGTTCATAGGCGAGTTGGCCGGGCGGGGGGCTGCGGGGCACACCGGCTTCACGGGCACGAGCCTGGTTGTGGATCGGGTCACCGACACGTTCCTCATCCTGCTCGCCACCACCGTCCATCCCCGTCGCCGCCCCGCCGACAGCCGCCCCCGGGCCGCCGCCGCGACGCGGCTGGCGCGAGCGGTACGGGCGCCGGGGGCCGGGGAGGTCTGAGCCGGGGTGCCGGGTTGCCGGGTTGACGGGGTGCCGCTGAGCGTGCCCGCGCGGCCCGAGCAGCCCGGGGAGCACGGCTGCCGGGCAGACCTCGGCAGGGGCGGCACTAGACTCGGGCGCGTGCACTCCGCCCAGTCAGCCCGTCCGGGCACCGGAACACCGCCCGACCGGGCCGACGAGCTGCGGACCGCGCTCGCCCGGCTGCTCGACGGGCTGCCGCCGCGTCAGGCCGCGCAGGCCGTGGAGCGGCTGATGGCCGACTACCGGGGGGCCACCCCGACCGATGCGCCCGTGCTGCGCAACCGCTCCGACGTCACCGCCTACGCCGCGTACCGGATGCCCGCGACGTTCGAGGCCGCGACCGCCGCGCTCGCCGCCCTCCGCGACCGGCTGCCGGGCTGGGCCCCGGCGAGCCACGTGGACGTGGGAGGCGGCACGGGCGCCGCCGCTTGGGCGGTCGCGGAGGCGTGGCCGGAGCCGGAGGACCGGCCCACGACGGTGCTGGACTGGTCCGAGCCCGCGCTCGCCGTCGGCCGCGAACTCGCCGCGGACTCGGGCCCACCCGTGCTGCGCGCGGCCCGGTGGCACCGCACGGCGATCGGCGGCGGGCTCGCCCTGCCGAACGGCACGGACCTGGTGACGGTCTCGTATGTGCTGGGGGAGCTGGCCGAGGAGGCCCGCCGGACCCTTGTCGCGGAGGCGGCGCGCGTCGCGCGGGCCGTGGTGCTGGTCGAGCCCGGCACCCCGGACGGCTACGAGCGCGTCATCGCGGCGCGCGAGCGGCTGATCGCGGCGGGCCTGCGGGTCGTCGCCCCGTGTCCGCACAGTGCCGCCTGCCCCATCGAACCGGGCAAGGACTGGTGCCACTTCGCGGCCCGGGTCGGTCGCTCGTCCCTGCACCGGCAGGTCAAGCGGGGCTCGTTGCCGTACGAGGACGAGAAGTTCAGCTATGTGGCCGCGGTCCGCGACGCCGTGCCCGATGGACAGGCACGCGTGGTGCGCCGCCCCCAACTCCGCAAGGGCCAAGTCCTGCTGGACCTGTGCACGCAGGACGAGGGCCTGCGGCGTACGACGGTGACCAAGCGACATGGCCCGCTGTACCGGGCGGCGCGGGACACGGTGTGGGGCGGCACCTGGCCCTGAGGAGCGCCGGGAGCCGGTGCCTGCCCCCTGACCAGGTGTCCCTCTGAACCAGGTGTCCACCTCCCTGAATGCGGCGTGCCCACCGGGCCGCGGAACCCTCCGCTCCGGTGGCTGCGCAATCGGTTGCGCAGCGCGGTCGACGGCACTTACGATCACGGCCGGGCGCGGGGCGGCCGGTCACCGGCCGGGCCCTGACGCGCAGGCACGACGGCTTTCGCCCCGCTCTCGCACACCTGTGAGCACGTACGAGGAGCCGAGAAGGTGCCCAAGCCACCGAAGCCGTCCGGGGACCGGTCGGCCGGGCGGGGGGCCGCACCGCCCGTGGACACCGGCGGCACACCGGACGCGGCCCGCACGCCGGACACCGAACTCACCCGGCGCGTGCAGGCGGGCGCGCCCGTAGCGGGCCCGGCCATACGGGAACTCCGACGCCGTCACACGCCCGCCGTCCTCGCGTACGCCCGGCTCGCCACGCGGAGCGAGGAGGCCGCCGAGCAACTCGGCTCCCAGGCGTTCGCCCGTGCGGCGGCGGAGACGTGCCGGGGCGTCGACCCGGAGGGACCGTGGGGGCACCATCTGCTGCTGCTGGTACGGGACTTGGTGTCGGACTGGGTCGCCGACGGCCGCGAGACGAGGCTGGCCCCGGGACTGGCCGACTGGATCGAGCGGGAAGGGCGGAAATCTCACAACGGCCCGCCCACCGGCGCGTCACCGGCTCTGCGCGCCGCCTTCGACGGGCTGCCGCTCCGCACCCGCGGCCTGCTCTGGTACGGGGTGGTGGAGGAGGAACCGCCCGCCGAAGTCGCCCTTCTCCTCGGCGTGGTGGAGACGTCCGTACCGGAGGAGAGGTCCCAGGCGCTGGACGCCCTGCACCAGGCCTCTGCGCAGCGATACGCGGAGGATGCCCGTGACCCGGCCTGCCGGGGTTTCCAGCGCCTGATCGAGGCCGCGACCCGGGCGGATGGCGGGCAGCGCGACGAACACCTCGACGAACATCTCGCCGAGTGCCCGCACTGCGCGCGTGCGACCGAGGAACTGGAGAGGCTCGCGGCGGATCCTCGGGCGGCCATGGCCGATGCCCTGCTCGGGTGGGGCGGAGCGGAGTACGTGGCTGCGTGCCCGCCCCGCGGCTCCACCGGTTCCACGACCGCGACGCCGGACGTTCACGATGCGGCGGCCGCTCCGGCCATGGGTGCCGCACCCGTCTCCCGCCCGGGCGGCGGTGCCGCCGTGATAGAGCGGTGGGCCCTGCCGTTCATCCTCGTCGTCATGGCCGCGGTGGCGGTCAGCGCGGTGGTGCTGCTGACTCCCGATGCGGGGGAGCGCTCGGCGGAGGGCCTCGGCGACGCGGTGCCCCCGCCCGTCCCGGCCCCGCGGACGCCGACGGCGGCCACTTCGACGGCCACGACGAGCGGGCCGCCGGAAAAGGCCACGCCGTCGCGGACCCGGTCGCGAGCGACCGGAAAGCCCACGCCGACGCGCACGGCGCCGGAACGGCCCTCGGCGACGGCACCCGCCGTGCTGGGCGGCACGTTCACGCCGGTGGTGAACGCCGGTTCCGGGCTGTGCCTCGACGTCGAGTCCCCGGACTTCGAGAAGCGACCCGACGTCATCACCGTCCCGTGCAACGGATCGCCCTCGCAGCAGTGGCGCCTGGACGAGCAGGGGCTCGTCCATCTGCGGGCCGACCCGGACTTCTGCCTCGACTCACAGGGCAACACGCAGGAGAACACCGGCATCTGGCCCTGCAACCCGATCGAGGGGGACCAGCCGCAGAACCTGGTCTTCACCGCCGATCCATCGGGGACCGTACGGCCGTTGATCGCCCCGGACTTCGCGCTGACACCGCTCGACTCGGTGCCCGGCGCCAAGGTCGGACTCCGCCCGGTCGAGGCCGGGGACGCGCAGCGCTGGACGGCGGGGTCGCCACCGGCGGCGTAGCCACGGTGCCAGGCGAGGAGGGGCCGGGGGCGGGTGCGGGCGAACGGCCGGGCGAGGGATCCGCGTTGGGGCAACGCTCCACGGCCGGGCATGCGGCCGGTCATGATCGCCGCGCTCCGACGACGCAGGCCTGCACGACGAACACGGGTCGTGAAGGCCTGCGTCGCTCTCGCCGGTACTCACCTGCGGCATGCGCGGATGTGCCGGGCACCGGATACGGGGGAGCCGCCGCCCGCGATCCGGCGAACGGTTTCGCCGGATCGCGGGACCGCGGTAGCGCGTCACCCCCGCGATGGGTCATCGCCGCCATGGGTCATTGCCGTACGGCGCGTCGTCGCCGCAGGGCCGCGTCGCCGCGTCGCCGCGCATCGCACATCGCCGTGTGCACATCGCCGTGCGGCGCGGCGCTACGCCGGACGCAGCTCCGCCGTGCAGCACTTCACGCTGCCGCCGCCCTTGAGCAGCTCCGACAGGTCGATCCCGATCGGCTCGTAACCCCGCTCCCGCAGCGGTTCAAAGAGTCCCACGGCGCCCTGGGGCAGCAGCACGTGCAGGCCGTCGGAGACCGCGTTCAGACCGAGGGCCGCCGCGTCCGACTCCTCCGCGATGATGGCGTCGGGGAAGAGCCGGGCGAGGGCGGCGCGACTGCCCGGCGAGAAGGCGGCCGGGAAGTACATCACCTCGTCGCCGCCGAGCGCGCAGAGCGCCGTGTCGAGGTGGTAGTAGCGCGGGTCGACCAGATCGAGGCCGATCACCGGACGGCCGAAGAACTCCTGGGCCTCGGGATGGGAGAGCGGGCTGCTGCGGAAACCGCGCCCGGCCAGCAGCCAGGACTCGGTGACGGCGAAGTCGCCCTCGCCCTCGTTGATGTGCTCGGGCTCCCGGATCTCGGTGAAGCCGTGGGCGCGGTACCACTCGAGGTGGACCGCGGCCTCGTCGGCGCGCTGGGGATGTGCGAACTGCGCGCCGAGTACCCGCCCGTCGACGACGGTCGCGCCGTTCGCGGCGTAGACCATGTCCGGCAGGTCGGGCCGGGGTTCGAGTTCCTCGACGGTGTGGCCGAGAGCGCGATAGCGGTCGCGCAGGTCCTCCCACTGCGCGACGGCGAGAGCGAGATCCACCGGCTTCGACGGGTCCATCCAGGGGTTGATGGAGTAGGTGACCTTGAAGTGCGCGGGGGGGCACATCAAGTACCGGCGGGGAGTGAAGGTCGGGCGCAAGGAGACTCCTCACGGGTGTGGTGAAGCGCGGAGGCTGGCTGCCCGCGCGCTCACATGTTCCCCCCTCACGCCCGTTTCGTCACAGTGACTGTTCACATGATTCGCCGGTTCCGGGAAAACGTCAGGCGCCGGGCCGGTTCCCCCGGGTTTCCTCCGGGCCGCTCCGTCGCTCTCCGCCCCGGCTCTCCGCCCCGGCTCTCCGCCCCCTCACCACCGCCAACTTCCGCGGCAGCTCCCGTTTTCCGGCCGTCGGGTCCGCTCCGCCGCCCTGTCTGCGGTCGCCGCGGTCACTGCGGTCGCCGCGGTCGCCGCCGCGCAGCGCGGAGCGGGGGAGGTTGGCGTGGGTACCGTCGACGCCGAGCGGATGGCTCGTGCAGCCCCGGGTCATGAGGTCCTCCTCGGCTCCGCGGCGCTCATCGCGTCAGCGAGACAATTCGTCTCGTTGGCCACCAGGGGGCAGGTATCTGGTCCTCCTGTAAAGACGAAACGTCTCGCCTCGCGCTGGTAACTTCATGCCATGGCCCAGACCCGTACCCCCGACTCGGCCCGCCGCAGTGAGCGGTCCCGCCGCGCGATCCTCGACGCCTCCCTCGAACTCGTCGGAGAGGTCGGCTACCCCCGGCTGACCATCGAGGCCATCGCCGCCCGCGCAGGCGTCGGCAAGCAGACGATCTACCGCTGGTGGCCCTCCAAGGCCGCCGTTCTCCTCGATGCCTTCGTCGCCCTGGCCGAGGACTCCGCGGAGAGCGACTGCGAACTGCCGGACACCGGCGACCTCGAGGCGGACCTCAAATCCGTCCTGCGCGCCACGGTCGACGAGCTCAACGACCCCGCGTTCGATCTGCCGTACCGCGCGCTGGCCGCTGAGGGCGTCATCGACGCCGAACTCGGGGCCGAGTTCGTCTCACGGATCCTCGAACCGCAGCTCCAGCTCTACGTCGAGCGGCTGCGCGCCGCCCAGAAGGCCGGTCAGGTCGCGGACGGCATCGAACCGCGCATCGCCCTGGAACTGCTCGTCGGACCGCTCTCCCAGCGCTGGCTGCAGCGCACCATGCCGCTCACCCATGCCTACGCCGACACCGTCGTCGACTACGCCTTGCGCGGTATCGCCCCGCGCTGAGGCGCGCCCCGGACCGACGCGGCCGCGAGCAGGCCCGGAGCGTCCGTGATGATGCCATTGCAGCCGAGCCGCAGCGCGCGGTCGCGGTCGCGCGGGGTGTTCACCGTGTGCGCCCACACCCGGGGGATGCCCGCCGCGACCGCCCGCCGCAGATCCACGTCACGGGCCTGGTGGTCGACATCCAGCAGGTCGACGAAATCCCGCCATTCCGCGGGCCGGTCGTGCCGCATCTGGCGGGCCGAGCGCCAGAGCTGCGCCATGAGCCCCCTCCGGTGCGCCTCGCGGGCGACGGCCGGACGGTTGGTGTTCACGAACACGGAGTCCTCCAGCCCGCGCTCCTGGATCAGCCGGGCAAGTCCGGGCAGGCTGTCCGGGTCCTTGGCCTCCAGCATGAGCACCGTCCGTCCGCCGAACCGGTCCAGCACCTCGGCCGCCGTCGGCGGGCGCTCGGGCCGCCACCGCCCCGGCAGTCCCGCCGCCGGGCGCAGCCGCACCCGCCGCCACTCGCCGCGCGTGAGATTCCGCACCGGCCCGGCCCGGCCCGTCGTACGGTCCAGCGTGGCGTCGTGCATGACGACGACCGTGCCGTCCCGCAGGATGCGGGTGTCGAAGTCGAGGACCTGGACGACGCCGCTGCGCAGCGCGGCCGCGAGCCCGGACATGGAGTTCTCCGGTACCTCCAGGGCGCCACCGCGATGGGCGACGTAGACGACCCTGGGCAGACGGCCCGCGGAGATCCTGCGACCGGGGTCGACGGGGACGACGGGCCCCGCCAGGGAGATCGAAAGGACCCCCGCCAGCAGCGACCTTGTGAGCATGAAGACAACGCTAGGTCCGTATTTCCTGACATGCCTTGCATGAGGGGCCAGGTGGATGGCGCGTCCGGGCACCCCGGATGCGGACTCGGGCCACCCGAGGAGGAGGATGGTGGCAGCATTGATCGGACAACGGGTCGAAGTGAGGGGATACATGCAACGGCAGAGCAGGTTCTCCACATGGCTGCGCCGTCGTCCGAGGAGCGGGACGAGCGCGGGTACGGGCCCGGCAGACGCCCGTGAGGACCTGCTGCTGGCCGCCGCCGGCGCCGGATTCCCTCTCGCCCAGGCCGCTTATCCCGAGGGCTACGGCTGCTCCTGCGACCGTATCGGCTGTCCCACCCCGGGCCGCCACCCCGTCTCCTTCGCCTGGCAGACCCAGGCCTCCACCGATCCCGAGCAGGTCGCACGCTGGCTGCAGACCGAACCCGAGGCCAACTTCATCACCGCCACCGGCATCGACCACGACGTCCTCGACGTTCCGGCCGAGGCCGGGCTCAGCGCGCTCGCGCGGCTGGACTCCGAGGGCGTCGACGTGGGCCCGGTCGCGGTGAGCGGCGAGGGTCCGCAGGGCCGCGTGCTGTTCTTCACCGCCACCCGCGGCACCCCGGACGACGAGGACGAGTGGTGGCCGTGCGAGCTGGACTGCCACCCGGAGACGATGGACGAGCATCCGGGCCTGCGCTGGCACTGCCGCGGCAGCTATGTGCTCGTACCCCCGGCCCGGTTGCCGTCGAACGGTTCGGTGACCTGGCTGCGCGGCCCCGAACGGCCGCTGCCCGATCCGCTGACGCTGCTGGAGACGCTCACGGACGCGTGCGCCAAGTACGCCGACGAGGACGCGGGGCACGAATCAGCGGCATGGCCGCTGCGCCACTGAGCGAGCGGCCCTTCCTGAGCACCGCCCGCCGGAGCCCGCGCGCCGAGCACTGTCCTGCCGGAGTCGTGATTTCCGCGAGCCCGCCCGGACGGACCAGCCCGCGGAGAGCCCCAGCCGGGCCCGCCCATCCGCGGCGCGCGGGTCCCGTCTCGTCAGCCGCCCTTCGCCGACGTCACACCCTCCAGGCGGTTGAGGAACACCACTGGCCCCTGCGGCGGTATCCGAACCGCCGACTCCGAGATCCGCGACAGCGACAGCCACTTCCGCGGCTTCCCGGTCACCAGCGCCTTCGCCGTACTGTCCCGGATCTCGCCGATCCGGAAGCCCTCGGCCATCGTCCGCTTCTCCGCGTGGTGCGCCGCGAAGAACGCCAGCGCCCCGCCGTCCGCCAGCCGCAGCGCCACCGGGGCGTACTGCGGCGGCTTCGCCGGTTGGTCGATGTACTCCGTCCAGAACTGCGCGGTCCTGCGCAGCTTCTTGCGCGTCTCGATCTGCCCCGTCGTGGCCTGGCCCTCGGCGAACCTCTTGCCTTTGCCCGCCTTGAGGTAGCGGGTGTACGCGGTGCTCAGCCGCCCCGGAGCCATCGCCAGGCCCCGCGCCGCCCGCCGGGGGACCGGTTCGGCCCAGCCCTCTTCGTCCGTCTTGAACTCCGGCACCTCGTCAGGGCTCAGGATCGACAGATACGCGGCCTTCCACGGCTGCTTCGCGCCGTCCCGGACGAAGAGCAGCAGCCAGCGGTTGTCGTCCCGGTTGCTGTCGGTGTCCGCCAGGAAGAACTTCGGCCAGCCCGCCTGCTTCGGGATCGTGAACTTCGCGTCCGTCAGCTCCAGTTCGGGGTAGTCGGGATATCCCGCGGGACGGGTCTCGCGCTGGGCCTGCACCCCGGGCTGGTTCATCGCCTGGAGCGGCCCCGTTTCGACCCGGGCGAGGGCCGCGGGGTTCGACGTGCGGTACGCGGTGTTGTAGCCCTCGGTGAACTCCTCGAGGGCCTTTGGCGCGTCAGCCTTCGACACCGCCGGGACGATCTCCCGCTCGCCGTGCACCGTCACGCACCCCGTCAGCACCGTCGCCAGCAGGGCCGCGGCCGACAGCAGCACGGTGGTTCTCGGCCGCGTCACGGACTCCGGACCGGTGCTCTTCCGCCTCGGCATCACGGGGCTGGGATGCAGCGCGCTGCGGATCATCGGGGCGGGGCTCCTTCGGGGACTCCTTCGAGGCGGCCTGAGTCGGCGCAACCCTACCGGGGGCGAAGAAGAACGCGAGGGTGGGTACCAGATAGAGCACCCAAACGACGACCTGCAGCACTGTCGGATCCGGCTGGAAGTTCACCGTGCCCTTCAGCAGCGTGCCGTACCAGGTGTCCGGCGGGATGGCGGAGCTGATGTCGAACGCCTTGGTGCCCAGCCCCGGAAGGAACCGGGCCTCCTGCAGATCGTGGAAGCCGTACGCCAGCACGCCCGCCGCCACGACCACCAGCAGACCGCCGGTCCAGGTGAAGAACTTCGCCAGATTGATGCGCAGGGCGCCGCGGTAGAACAGCCAGCCCATCACCACGGCCGTCGCGAGCCCGAGTACCACGCCGATCAGCGGCCGTGACGTGCCGTCGTCGGTCGCCTTCACCGCCCGCCACACGAACAGGGCGGTCTCCAGGCCCTCCCGGCCCACCGCGAGGAACGCGGTCGCCACCAGCGCGCCCGTGCCGACGGCCAGCGCCTGGTCGAGCTTCCCCTGCAGCTCCGCCTTCAAGTGCCGTGCGGTGCGCCGCATCCAGAAGACCATCCACGTCACGAGGGCGACCGCGACGATGGACAGGGAGCCGCCGAGCAACTCCTGTGCCTCGAAGGTGAGCTGCTGGGAGCCGTACTCCAGCGCCGCGCCGAAGCCCAGGCTGAGGGCCACCGCGATGGCGATGCCCGTCCAGATGGGCCGCAGCGCATCGGTGCGTCCGGTCCTGACCAGATAGGCGATCAGGATGCATACGACGAGGCAGGCCTCCAGCCCCTCGCGCAGCCCGATGAGGAAGTTGGCGAACATCAGGCGCCTTTCTTCCCGGTGGCCTCGAAGAGTTCCCGGCCCCACCAGTCGTCCTTGCCCCGGACGCCCGGGGGGACGGCGAACAGGCCCGAACTCACGTGCTGGATGTACTCGTTGAGCTCGTCGCGCGCCAGGCTCTTCTGGACCGGCACGAAACCGGTGCGCACATCGCGCTGGTAGGCGATGAAGAACAGCCCCGCGTCCAGCAGCCCGAGCCCGTCCGTGCCGTCGGTGAACGAGTAGCCGCGGCGCAGGATGCGCGCCCCGCCGTTGCTGTCCGGGTGCGCCAGGCGGACGTGCGCGACCTCGGGCATCGCCTTGAGGTCCGGCTCGTCGCGCTCGCGCCGCTTGCCGTACGGGGCACCATCGCCCTTCGTCCGGCCGAAGATGTCCTCCTGCTCCTTGAGCGAGGTGCGGTCCCAGGTCTCGATGCGCATCCGAATGCGGCGGGTGACGACGTAGCTCCCGCCCGCGAGCCAGGCCGGGCCGTCCTTCTCCGAGACCCATACGTGCTTGCGCAGCGCGGGGGCGTCGGTGCCCGCGATGTTGCGGGTGCCGTCCTTGAAGCCCATGAGGTTGCGCGGGGTCTGCGCGTCGGGGGTGGTGGAGGAGGTCTTGCCGAAGCCGAGCTGGGACCAGCGGATGGCCACCTTGCCGAACCCGATCCGGGCGAGATTGCGGATCGCGTGCACGGCCACCTGCGGGTCGTCGGCGCACGCCTGGACGCAGATGTCGCCGTCGCTGCGGTCGGGGTCGAGGTTGTCGCCCGCGAACAGCGGCATCTCGATCAGCGCGTCCGGCAGCGCGGACTTCAGGCCGAAGCGGTCCTTGCCGTCCTTGACGAACAGCGTGCGGCCGAAGCCGATGGTGACGGTGAGGCGGGACGGCTTGAGGCCCAGGGCCTCGCCCGTGTCGTCCGGCGGCGCCTCCGGTATGCCGCCGACCGCGCCCTCGCCCACAGCACGGCCGGCAGTCATGGCCGCGGCCGCCTTCGTCCACTCCTCGAGGAGGCCGGCCAGCTCCTCGCGCGAGTCGGTCTTCACATCGAACGCGGCGAAGTGCAGCCGGTCCTGCACGGGTGTGGCGATCCCGGCCTGGTGCTCGCCGTGGAACGGCACGGCCGCGCCCTGGCTCGCCACCGCCTGCGCGTCGTCCCCTCCCGAGGACAGCGCGACGGCGGCGCCGCCCGCGGCGGCGGCTCCGAACGCGAGTCCTGCGCCGCCCCATCCGAGGAGGGAGCGACGGGAGGGGGCCTTGGCCCCGCCGTTGGCGTCACTGCCCGCGGTTGGCTCGGCGCCGGGGGTCGGGTCGGTCCTGTCGGCGGTCATCGACGCGTCTCTCCCTGCTGGTTGACGTGCGGTGGCTGTTACTTGACGACGGCCGCGGCGAGCTTGGACAGCGGCTCGGCGAGGGAGTTGACCCCGTCCGACAGCTCCTTGCGCTCGGCCTTGCCCACCTTGTCGTAGGAGGTGAACTCGTACGAGTTCGTGTCCTTCCGGTAGGCGTCGAGGAGCTTGTTCAGCGCGGCGAACTGCCGGTCCAGCTCCTCGACGAGGTCGGGGTCGTTCGCGGCCGCGACGGGGTTCAGCAGCTCGTAGGCCTTCTGAGCGCCCTCGATGTTGGCCTTGAAGTCGACGAGGTCGGTGTGGCTGTAGCGCTCCTCCTCGCCGGTGACCTTGCCGGTGGCGACCTCGTCAAGCAGCTCCTTGGCGCCGTTGGCCATGGAGGTGGGGTTGATCTCGGCCTTGCCCACCCGCTTCTGCCAGTCCCGCAGGTCCTTCACCAGGGTGTCGGCGAGTTCCTTCTCCTTGGCCCCGATCTTCCGGTCCTGCCAGAGCGCCTTCTCCAGACGGTGCCAGCCCGTCCACTCCTGGCCCTTCTCCAGACCGTCCTCGCGCAGGTCGACCTTCGGGTCGATGTCACCGAAGGACTCGGCGACCGGCTCGGTGCGCTCCCAGCCGATGCGCGAGGGTGCGTACGCCTTCTTGGCTCCCTCGATGTCGCCCTTCTTCACCGCCTCGGTGAAGATCTCGACCTTCGGCAGTGTCCCGTCGGCCTGCGCTTGCGCGTAACGGCGGTACTCGGCAACGGCCTTGTCCAGGCGCGGGTCCTGCTTGCTCGGCGCGCTCTCGCCGGTGGCATTCACCTTCTGCCGGATGCCGTGGCCCTTCATGCCGGGCTTGCAGGCGATCTCGTACGAACCGGCCTTCACCTCGGCCGTGATCTCGGCCGTGGTACCGGGACCGATGTTCTCCCGCTCGGTGACGATCCGGTCGCCGGGGGCGTAGATGTAGACCTCGGTCACCTTGCCGCCGGTGTTCTCCACCGCGAGCGTCACATGGCCCGCGGGGAATTCCTTCTTCGAGACCTCGCACGCGGAGTCGGACGCGGTGACCTCGATGGCGTCGGAGCTCTTGTCGTCGCTCTTGTCGGCACAGCCGGCGATCGTCGTGAGGGCCGCTGCGGCGGCCAGGGCGACGGCGGCACCAGAGGGGTTACGGACGGCTCGCATGCGGGCTCCAGGCAGGTTCGGACACTCGGTGGCGGTGGCGGGTGAGGCCGCCCTAACTTATCTGAGGCTTACCTCAATAGCTCCGGGGGGTCCAGTGATCCCCGTCTCACTGCGAATCGCCCGGACCGGCCGTCAGTGGTCCGTGTCATCATGATCGAGGCTTTTGTGTCCGGCTTGCGGACGAGTGCGACATCTGGGGGGATGATGGCTCAAACCATGGCGTTCGGTGTTGTTTTGCGAGAGTTGCGCAGCGCCCAGAAGACGGCCAAGGGCGTCTCTCTGTACTCGCGCCACATCAACCGCCCGGCGGGGCGGGTCATCGCCGCGGCGGCATACCGCATCGGGCTGACGCCCAATCAAGTCACCCTGGTCAGCGCCGCGTTCAGCTTCTCCGCGGTCGCCGCGCTGGCCTTCACCCCGCCCTCGTGGCCGCTCGCGCTCACCGTCTATCTCGGGCTCGCGCTGGGCTTCGCGTTCGACTCGGCGGACGGTCAACTCGCCCGGCTCCGGAAGGAGAGCAGTCCGGCGGGGGAGTGGCTCGACCACGTCGTGGACTGTGCGAAGATCACCGCTCTGCACGCCGCGGTGCTGATTTCCTTTTACCGATTCTTTGACCTGCCGGGGTCGGGCTGGCTGCTGCTGCCGCTCGGTTTCCAGTTCGCCGCCGTGCTGACGTTCTTCGGGGGCCTGCTCACCGACAAGCTCAAGCCGAAGGCCGGGGCGACTGCTCTCCCGGCCGCCCCCTCGCGCGTCAGGGCCGTCGCCCTTCTCCCCGTGGACTACGGCGTCTTCTGTGCGGTCTTCCTGCTGCTCGGCAGCGAGCGGCTGTTCCTGGGGGCGTACACGGCGCTCTTCGCCGTGCACGCCCTCTTCCTGGCGGCCTTCACGGCGAAGTGGTTCCGGGAACTGGCTGCGATACGACCGGCGTGACCGGCTGCGTGGCGAGCACGTCGAGGGCGCGGCGCAGCTGAGTGCTGGACGTGTGCACGGTGTAGGGGAAGTAGACCACCTCGACCCCCACCGCCTTGAAGTCGCGCTCCAGCTTGTCGCCCTTGCGCGTGCCCCGCCAGTCGTCGCCCTTGAAGATCACGTCGAACCTGACCTGTTTCCAGGTCTCCAGCTTGTCCGGCACGGTCTCGACGAACGCGGCGTCCACGAACCGGATGGAGCGGACGATCTCCAGCCGCTCGACCAGCGGCACCACCGGTGCCCGACCCTTGGCCAGCTCGGCCATCTCGTCGGAGACGACCCCCGCCACCAGGTAGTCGCACTGGCTGCGGGCGTGTCTGAGGATGTTGAGATGGCCGACGTGGAAGAGGTCGTAGACCCCGGGCGCGTAGCCCACGGTGTGCGGCATGAATGGAACCCCCCAAAGTGCGATGCGCTCCCCAGCACATCCGGGCACGACGATAGCCCGGCCCTCGCCCTCGTACAGGAACATTGCGAAAGCCGAACAGTCAGAGAAAAACGACATGTTGCACCGGCGGCCGACTCACGACAGCTAGGGTGCATCTGATCGACTCTGGGGGGAGAAGATGCGCCATGGCTGATCATGGGGGGCGGCGTCTGCTGCTGGTGTCCACCAACTACGCGCCCGAGCAGGCCGGAATCGGCCCGTACGCGACGCAGATCGCCGAGCATCTGGCGGCCGAGGGGGACGAAGTCCATGTGCTCGCCGGGATGCCGCACTACCCGGCCTGGCGGACCGACCCCGCCTACCGCGGCGTGTGGCGGACCGAGGAGCGGCGCGAGGGCGTGCTGATCCACCGCAGACGCCACACCGTGCCCGCACGCCAGACCGCGGTGCGCCGGGCCCTGTACGAGGCGTCTATCCTCGCCCACTCACTGGCCGCGCCGCCGCGGACGGGCCGGCCCGACGCGGTGCTCGCCCAGCTCCCCAGCCTGGCCGGCGGCGTCGTCGGGGCGCGCCTGGCGCGGCGGTACGGCGTCCCGTACGTCCCGGTCGTGCAGGACCTGATGGGCGCGGCTGCGGTGCAGAGCGGCATCCGCGGCGGGGGCCGGGCCGCTGCCGCCGCCGGGCGGGTCGAGTCCCATGTGCTGCGCTGCGCCACGCTGGTGGGCGTGATCCACGAGACGTTCGTGGACAAGGTGGCGGCCATGGGTGTCCCGCGCGAGCGCATCCGGCTCGTGCCCAACTGGTCGCACGTCGCCCGCCCATCCCGCCCGCGCGCCGAGATGCGGGCGCGCCTCGGCTGGCGTGAGGGACGCACGGTCGTTCTGCACTCCGGCAACATGGGCCTCAAGCAGGGCCTGGAGGTCCTCGTCGAGGCCGCGCGGCAGGATCCCGCGGTGCACGTCGTCCTCATGGGCGACGGCAATCAGCGGGACCATCTGCGGTCCCTCGGCGCCGGACTGCCCAATCTCCACTTCCTGCCGCCCGCCGAGGAGGGCGAGTTCCCCGATGTGCTCGCCGCCGCCGACGTGCTGGCCGTGACCCAGCGGGCCTCGGTGCTCGACATGAGCATCCCGTCCAAGCTGACCTCGTACTTCGCGGCGGGGCGGCCCGTCGTCGCCTCCGTCGCCGACCGGGGCGGCACGGCCGCCGAGGTCCTCCGCTCGGAAGCGGGAGTTCTGGTTCCGCCGGAGAATCCCTCCGCACTGCTGGCCGCTGTCCGTAAGCTGGCAGAAGACCCCGGCGCCGCGGACGCGCTGGGGGCGCGCGGCCCGGAGTACGTCGACGCCCACCTCAGCCGCGAGGCGGGTCTGGCCCGGATCACAGGGCTGCTCGACGAGGCGCTCCAGGGCCCGCCCGCACGGCCGAGGGGGGCTCGGACATGACAGCGATGACGGATCATGCCGGTGGGGCACAGGCGCACGAAGAACCGGATCTGCTGCGCGACCAGTTCAGGCAACTTCTGCGCTACCGGCTTCTGCTGGTGTTCGGAGTCGTCCTCGGACTGCTCGGCGGCGCCTGGATCGGATTGGCGGGCGGCAAGTCGTACGTGGCCACGAGCGAGGTCACCGTACGGCCCGCCACCATCGACCCCTTCGCACCCGGCAGTTCCACACCCGACAAGCAGGTCAGCATCGGCTCCGAGCGGCAGACCGCGGTCAGCAACGCGGTCGCCTCACGCGCCGCGAAGGACCTCGGCATGCCGGACGACACCGAGCGGCTGCAAGCCGGACTCCAGGTCACCAACCCGCCCAACACGCTGGTGCTGCGCTTCGCCTATACGGACTCCTCGCCGAAAACGGCCGCGAAGCGGGCCAACGCCTTCACCCAGGCCTATCTGGACAACCGCAGGCAGCAGACCCAGTCCCAGATCGACAACATGGTCAAGGGCTACCAGAAGCAGCTCAAGCCGCTGGAGAAGCAGCGCGACGAACTCGCCGACCAGATCGCGGGCCTGGGCGAGGGGCGGAATCTGGACACCACGCTGTCCGTCCAGTCCGGTGTCGTCGGCAAGATCTCCGAGCTGAACTCCAACATCACCAAACTGAAGGCCCTCGACACCACACCCGGCTTCGTGGTGCGCACCGCCACCCCGCCGAACGCGCCGTCAGGACCCGGCCTGCCCATGCTCCTCGGCCTGGGCGCCGCCGTCGGCATCGGCCTCGGCCTCCTCGGCGCGTGGGTGCGCCTGGTCTTCGACCCCACCGTGCGCTCCGAGAGCGATGTCGTACGCGCCCTGCGCGCACCCGTACTGGGCACCCTGCCGCATGCCGGGCGCCGCAAGGGGCCCGGACCGCTCCTCGCCGAAGGCCGGCTCGCGGAGGAGTACCGCTCCGTGGCCTTTCGCCTCGCCTACGACCAGCGGTTCGCCGACCGGCGGCGGTTGATGGTCGTCGCTCCGCGCGGCGGCATCGACACGGCGGCCGCCGCCTCGGTGAACCTCGCCGCTTCCTTCGTCGAGATGGGCCGCGACGTCCTCCTCGTCGAAGCCGACCTGCGCACCCCCTCGCTCGCGGCGCGGCTGCGCGCGGCCGACGGCATCCGGCCCGGCTGGGCCACCCGTACGTCCCCGCGCGGCGACGGCGGATGGCCGACGGGCGAGGAACTCCCCATCGACGCGGGCGAGTCCGGCGCCTTCGACCTCATCCCGGGCGGCCGCGTCCGCAACGTCGCCCGCGCGCTGACCTCGGGAGCGGCCAGCCGTCTCATCGCGACTGCGGACGCACCGGAGGCGGTGGTGGTCGTACTGGCGCCTGCCGTGCTCTCGTACGCCGACGCGATCGCGCTCGCCGACCGTGTCGACGGCGTGCTGGTCGTCTGCGATCCGCGTCAGGTGCGCCGTGACGACCTCGACCGCATCCGCGAACTCATCGACGGCGCGGGCGGCACGGTGCTGGGAGCGGTCCTCCACACAGAGAGCGGCAAGCAGCGCAGGGAGAACGCCCCGTCGAAGGGTGCCCGGCGCCGCACGACGCCGGACCAGGACGTGGCGTCCCCGTCGTCCGTCGCCGACGAGTTGCTGGTCTCGGAGGCCGAGGGCCCGGGCACGCTGGCGCTCCGCGCGGTGGACTCCGCGGACCTCCCGGTCCGCACCCCACGCCGGTGACGCAGGGGCGGCACGGAGGTGGCGCGGGGGAGGGGGAGCAGCCCCGCGGGTCCGTGCACGGGCCGGGGGGCGCGGCCGCCTCAGGGGGCGTACGAGGGGGCGACCCGGACGGCGGCGAGCGGGGGGAGGCCGCAAGGGGGGCCGGAAGGGAGGCCGGTCGCGAGGCCGCGAAGAAGAACTCCCGCCGCCCAGACGGCGGTCGGAGATCTGCCCGCGGAGCGTTCCGCCGGGAATCCGGCGAGGCAGACGCCCGTTGGGGAGCCGCCCGCCGGAACGCCGACCGGAACCCGGGCCGCGGGGACACGGCGAGCACGCGTCCGGGTGGTGGGGACACCGAGGGATGCGGCGGGGCCGAAGGCGCTTGCCCTGGGGAACGGCGCGACGGCCGGGAGGCCGAGGAGTCCGGGGGTGACGGGGAGTCGCGCGACGGGGGGCTCGGGACGCGGCTCGCCGTCGTGGCCTCCGTCGCCGACCAGGGCGTCGCCGCGCTGACGAACATCGTCGTCCTCATCGTGGCCGCGAGGCTCTCCACCGCCGCCGGATTCTCCGCCTTCTCCGTCGTCTACACCGTCTTCACTGTGCTGCTCGGACTCTCCGTCTCCTACGTCGGCCAGGCGCTCGTCCTGGAACGCGGCACGGCGGACGGCGTACGGGCGGCGTGCCGCTCCGCGGTCGGCTTCACCGCCGCGGCCTCCACCGCGATCGGCCTCGCCTCCGCCGCCGCGCTGGCGTTCGTCCCCGGCGGGACCGCCCACGGCCTGTGCGCGCTGGGGCTCGTGCTGCCCGTGGTGCTCACCCAGGACGGCATGCGCTACTGCTTCTCCACTCTCCGGCTGCCGCACCTCGCCCTCGCCACCGACCTCGTACGGCTCGCCGCCGTCGTACCGGCCCTCGCCGTACAACCCCAAGGAGCGGGCCCCGTACGCCTGGTGGCCGTATGGGGACTGTCCGCCGTGCCGGCGCTCCTCGTGGCTGCAGCCCTGCTCTTCCCGCGCCTGCGCGGTCTGCGCGGCGATCCGCGCGGCCTGCTGCGCTGCGGGCATCTGGGGAGGCGCTTCGTGGTGGAGTTCGCGGTCGGCAACGCGTCCAGCCAGCTGGCGATCGTCGGACTCGGTTTGTTCGCCAGCCCCTTGGCAGTCGGCGCCCTCCGCGGTGCGACGACCCTCTTCGGGCCGATGAACGTCCTCTTCAATGCCTCGACCGCCTTCGGGCCGCCGATCCTCGGACGCTTTCCGTCCGCGTCCCGCAAGGTGCGCGCCACCATCGGGCTGGCGGCCGCACTGGCCGGGATCGCCGCCGTCTGGGGCCTCGTCCTCCTCGCTCTGCCCGATCGCCTGGGGCGCCAACTCCTCGGTGACACCTGGGCGTCGTCCTCCGTGCTGCTCCCGGCGACCGGCAGCCAGTACGCGGCCATCGCCCTCGGCACCTGCGCGCTGCTGACGCTCCGCGTCCTCCGGCCCCGGGCGACCCTCCCCATCCAAGTGGTCTTCTCCCTCCTGTCAGTGGGTTGCCTCCTCGTGGGCTACGCGCTGGGCGGCGTCCTCGGCGCGGCCTGGGGCCTTTGCCTCGGCTCCGGCCTCAAGGCGTGCGCGGCGTGGCTGCGCATCGCGTCCGTACGACGTGAACGACCGGCGGCGGACGATACGTCGCGGCCCGCGGGCGACGATGCACCACGCCCCGCGGAGCCGTCCGGGATCAGCCTCCCGGAGACGGTTGCGGACGGTCCTGCGGAGAGCCGACGAAAAGCGGCGGCGGACGACGGAGTCCCGCGGCCCTCCGCCTGACGGCATCCCCGTTCTATCGCAACACCCCCGGAAGACGGGGCCGTTGGCGTACGCGCATGGCAGGGGCGGCAGGAGTCGAACCTACGCCTCACGGGTTTGGAATCCGCTGCTCTGGCCTGGCTGAGCTACGCCCCCTCGATGTCCCCAGCCTGACATCCCGCGTGCGACCGGCCGCCACGGAATCACGTCCCCCCCTGTCTCGCGACCCCTCCCGGGAGCGCCCCTGGGCACGCGGCGACTTCTCCAGCCGCAGGCCGTGTTCCTCCGGCAGTGCCCCCCTTCCGCCGTGCGTCGCGCCGCCCGTGTGCACGCGCAAGAGTCCGCGGACGCTCAACGAGGGCTTCCGTACGAGAATTTGACGGGTCGATCCGCAGGGAGCGGGTGCCGCGCTCGACGCCCTCGACCAGTTCGGTGTGCTCCTCGAAGTCCTCGACGGCCTGGGGCCCGTCGCCACCCGGGCGCTGCGTGCCCGGCTCCGCGGCCGTTCTGTCCGCGCCTCACCCCGTCGTCCCGGCACATCCTGAGCCGTCCTCGCGGACCCGGGCCCTGGCCCGTCCGCGCCCTCGTTCCGCCGCCCCCGCCGCGCGGATCCCGCCGTCCCCGCGCGGTTCCCGCCGTCCCCGCGCGGATTGCACCGCTCCCGCGCGGATTGCACCGCTCCCGCGACGACCCTGGCGATTCGCTCCATACCTCGGCCCGTCGCGCCCGCGCTCTCACGGATTCCGCGCCTCGTACGCCCCCAGCTCCGCGAGGAGTCGGCGGATGAACGACCGCGCCTCGCGGATCTCCTCGTCGGGCAGCTCGGCGCCGAGTGTGCGGTGTATCGCGGACGCCCGGTCCCTGATCCGCTCCAGCGAGTCCCGCCCGCCTGGCGTCAGGGTCAGCAGCGGGGATCCGCGGTGGTCGGGGTTGGACCTGTACTCGGCCTGCCCGAGCGCCACCAGGTCGTTGGCGACGCGCTGGACGTTCTGCCGGGTGACGCCGAGGCGGCGTGCGGCGCGGGCCACGGTGACCGGCTCATCGGACGCCACGCTCAGTACCTGCCACCGGGCCTGGGTGAGCCCCTCGGCCCGGGCCAGCGACTCTCCGGACCTCCGCAGCGCACCAGCCGCCTCGAAGATGTCGGCCACCAGGAGTGCCATCTCGTCTGCCATTGCGCCCTCTCCTTCGACGTCCATGAACACCTCATTTGACAAGTCATTGTCGCTCTGTAAACCTGTTGTCAGTTTACTCGTGATGCAGCACGAAGGGAAGCGGAGCCATGCCGAAGATCGACCTCTACCGAAATGTCCACAAGGGCCAGCGGGCCCGTCTGTTCGCCCTCGCCGTCGACGTCGGGTCCGCCGACCCCGAGGCCATGAAGGACGTGGCCGAGCAGTGCCTGGAGATCACACAGGAACTGCGCGAGCACGCCGACCACGAGGACACCTTCATCCACCCGCTGCTGCGCAACCGGGCGCCCCAAGTCGCCGAGGCCCTGGACGCCGAACACGTCCGGCTCGACGCTGCACTCGCCGAACTCGACGTCCACGCGCGCGCCCTGCCCGCCGTCTCCGCCGAGGAGCGGCCCGACGCGCAACACCGCCTCTATCTCTCCCTGAACGAGCTGATCAGCGCCTACCTGGCCCATCTGCACGCCGAGGAGACCGTGGCGATGCCGGCGCTGTGGAACTACTGCAGCGGCGACGAACTGGGCGCCGCCTTCCAGGCGTTCCTCGACTCCCGTACGCCCGACGAGCGCGCCCTCGACATGCGGCGGATGCTGTTCGCCCTGCCGCCTTCCGTGCGCGCGGAGATCGCGCCCCACGCATAACGCGAAGAGAGCGTGGGAGTCGGTCGGAGCGACGCCGTCAGCGCAGTAGTTTCCTGGGTCCCGAACGGAAGGTCGTCACCAGCGCAAGGCACAGCAGCGCGATACCCACCCGGCCCGACGCCTGGAGCAGCGGACCCCGCAGCAGGATGAAGGCATAGCCCGCGATCAAAGGGATCACGATCGCGAGCACGTTCCCCGGCCGTGGGTCGTCCAGCGTCCGCTCGGTGTAGCGGCGGTCGCCGCGGGCGCACAGATAGCCCAGGCCGAGGAAGCCGCCCGTCATGCCCACCGGGCCGAAGTCCAGCCAGAGTTCGGCCCACAGGGGTGAGGAGAGATTGGTGTTGCTCATCCCCATCCACTGGCCGACCCGGACGCCCGAGTCCAGGGGTTTGCCGTGCCAGACCGACCGCGGCACGAAGAAGAACGTCGAGGCGGTGAGCTGGCGGCCGTAACTGTGCCCGACGCCGGAGTCGACGAAGGTGATGGTGTTGGCGAGCATGCCGACCTGGTCGTAGTCCTTGCGCACCAGCGGGTCCAGGACCGAGGTGGACTCCACCGGGCGGTGGCCGGAGTCGTCGTAGCGGAACCGGTCCATGAACGGGAACAGCAGCAGCGCGGCCACCACCCCCATGGCCAGCGCGGCCCGGTACATCACCGGACTCCGGGGAAAGGCCGTGAACAGGATCGAGAACATCACCGTCAGGAACCAGTAACGCGGATTGGATATGGGGTTGTTGACCAGGACGTTGATCCCCAGCAGCCCCGTCCACATCGCGATCACCAGCGGCCGCCGCCGCGCGTGCCGGGAGGTGACCAGCCAGCGGGTGACGAAGAGGAAGGCCAATAGCGCGGGCACCGTCCCGAAGCCGCGCAGAAACGCCGAGCCGACCTGGGATTCTCCGCCCCCGCCGACCCCGCTGCTCTGGATCCCCTCGCTGATCTCCTGCCGGCTGCTGAAGAAGACCGCGGGGCCGCCAAGTTTGACCACGAACAGAGCGCTCGCCACATACGCCACCGCGACCAGCAGATACAGCCGGCGGCGGCTGACCGAAGCCGTCCGCCGGTTTCTGCGGGGGCGCAGGACGGGCCGGTGGCGGGCGAGGAGCACGCCCACGTCGAACGCGACGCAGCCGCACAGCCCGAGCGACACCGCCAGCACCACGTCCCCGCGCGTCCCGACGACGGGCGTCGGCGTCTGACCCAGCACGGCCTGCGCGAGCGGAGCCACGCCCAGGGCCACGTATACGAACAGCCAGAACGAGCCCTGGATCAGCCGCCTTCGGGCGGTCAGCGTCATCGCCGCGAGCCGGGCGCCCGCGTAGCAGGTGAGCACGAGTTGCAGCCAGTACGCCTCGTCGCGCACGCCCGGGCCGGGCTGTACGGCCACCAGGACGGGGAGGAAGAAGACCAGGCCGAGCACCAGGGGAACGGCCAGCGCGCGCGAGAGCACGGCGCGCGGTGAGACCGGCGGCACCTCGCGCCGCGCGGACGCGGCGTCCGGACCCGGATCGTCCGTGCCGCTCCTGCCGCTCCTGCCGCTCCCGCCGCTCCCGCCTCTGCCTCGGCCTGGATCCGTACTCCGTACGTCGACCGCCATGGCCCCCCACCTCGTTCACCCCGAAGCCCCCCGGCCCCGATGCAGTCTAAGGAGGGCGAACCGCTATCGAACGGCATATCGGAAGATCCGCCCTCACCGCCCCGCCCTTCGCCGATACGCTGACCCGACGATGCTGGGGAGCATCGGGGGGAGGACATTCCGTGAAGGTTCTGCATGTCGTCACGCTGCACACGCCGACCAACGACTTCGGGGGGCCCACGCGCGTGGCCTTGAACCTCTCCAAGGGCCTGCGGGCCCGCGGAGTGGACGCGCGGATCGCCACACTGGGCGACGGGTTCGACGGTCCACTGCCCGACACCGTCGAGGGGGTCCCGTCGTACGTGTTCCAGGCCCGGCACGTACTGCCCCGGTTCGAGGTCAGCGGCATCACCTCACCCGCGCTGCTCGCGCGCGCACGGCGTCTGGTCATGGGGGCGGACGTGGTGCACGTCCACCTGATGCGCGATCTGATCACTCTGCCGTTCGCGCTCGTGGCGCTGCAATGCGGGCGGCCGCTCGTCCTGCAGACGCACGGCATGATCGACCCGACCGAGAAGCGCGTCGCGAAGGTGGTCGACGCACTCGGGCTGCGGCGCGTGCTGCGCCGCGCGGACACGACGCTGTACCTCACCGAGATGGAGCGCGCGGGCGTCGAGGCCGTGATCGCCCCGGACCGGCTGCGGGGCAGCCACCGCCTCGTCAACGGCGTCCAACTCCAGGAGCGCAGGCCCGCGTTCGACGGCGACCGCCCGCCGACGGTCCTCTACTGCGCCCGCGTCCAGGCCCGCAAGCGGCCCGAGGACTTCATCTCGGCGATGCCCACGGTCCTGGCCAAGTACCCGGAGGCCCGCTTCGTGCTTGCGGGCCCCGACACGGGCGCTCTGGCCGCCCCGATGATGGAACTCGCCCACGACCTGGGTGTCGGCCACGCCGTCGACTACGTGGGCGCGCTCGGCCACGCCGAGGTGCTGGAGCAACTGCGCCGCTCGGACGTGTACGTGCTGCCGTCCGTCGTCGAGCCGTTCGCCGTGTCCGTCCTGGAGGCCATGTCGGTGGGCGTGCCAGTCGTCGTCACGAAGACCGGCGGGCTGTCACCGGACGTCGAAGTGGCTGGCGCGGGACGGGTCGTGGCCTCGCGCCCGGACGCCGACAATGGCCCGCTGGTCGGCCAGGCCATCCTCGAACTCCTGGACCCCGCCGCCGGCGAGGACGCCTCGGACGCCGCCTGGCGTCTGATCCGCGATCGGTTCGCCATCGAGAAGGTCGTCGACACGCTCCAGGACGTCTACGAGGGCGTCATCGGCAACCACTGAGGCACCGGACAGGCGCGACGACACGCGTGGCGACCCGAGCGGCCCGCCACCCCGGCTGACGGGGAGGCGGGCCGCTCGGTCCGATTCCACCGGTCCGGTCGACCGCGCCGTGACCGGCCTGGGGCGTTCGCCGGCCGGGTCACTCGTAGACGACAGTCGACGGCGACCGAGCGGTCGACCGGCAGGCGCTGGGTGGTCGAACGCGATCCGGAAGCGGCAAGTGGGAGGTTGTTGTTCTGCCGCCCCTTCTGCGCCGTGTTCTGAGTGAACAGGTCGCCCGCGGATGCGGCGTCGCCGCCGGATTCGGCACGACCGCCCTCCACCGTTTTCCCTGGACGGCCTACCGCCCCAGGGCGTCACGGACGGCGCATGCGACGAGGTCACAGCCCGTCAGAGCTGTGACCTCGTCGCCACGAACACCGTTGCGTGCTCTCGTACTAGCCCGCCTCCCGTGCCTTCAGGGCGATCTGCCAGCGGTAGAAGGACATGGCCAGTGCGTAGTCGAGCCCGGCCCGCCCGTCCAGGAAGCCCCGCTTGTAGAGGTAGGCGTACGCGAACGACACCAGCGGTTTGAACGGCGCCTTGTGGAAGAGCTGCCCCTGCCGCGTCTTGGCCGTGCGGATTTCTTCCTTCACCTCCGGATGGTGCTCCAGCCACGCCTCCCAGTCCGAGTAACGGTTGTGCCGCTCGAACCAGGTGCGGACCGGGTCCAGGTCCTCGTGCTCGATCGGGGAGTTGAGCCGCCACACCGACTCGGCCACCGGCTGGTAGTGCCCCTCCTGCTCACCCATGCCCGGTGCGTCCAGGTCGCCGAGCACCGGGAAGTGGCAGCGCCTGCGGTCCAGCAGCGCCCTCTTGACGATGGTGTAGCCGTGGCGGAGGCGCTTGCCCGCGAACCAGTACCCCAGCGGGATGTCGAACGCGGCGACCTTCAGGGGGCGGGAGAAGACGTACCGCAGCTCCTCCAGCAGTTCGGGGCTCGGTGTCTCGTCGCCGTCGAGGAAGAGCAGCCAGGGGACGTCCGGATGGACATGGTCCAGGCACCACTGCTTCTTCTTCGGGTAGCGGCCGTCCCACTCGTACTCCACGATCTCGGCGCCCAGTCCGGCCGCGATCTTGCACGTGTCGTCCGTACTCGCCGAGTCGACCACGACGACTGCCTCGACATGGTCGATGACCGAGGAGACGGTCCTCGCGATGTTCTCGGCCTCGTTCTTCGTCGGGATCGCGACGACGATCGGGAGCCGTCCCTCGACCCTCCCCGCGGCGCGCGGTCTGCTCCGGCTCAACCGCTGCTTCCCTTCTTCGCGGCCTCCAGCAGCGGCCGCTGCTGCGGGCACAGGTGGGTGATGGCGGACTCGGCGTTCGCGATCTCACCGGTGCGGATCGCGCTGATCGCCGCCTTGCGGTCGTGCTCCGCTGTGCGGGTGATCCGCTGGCAGGTCTCCTGGCCCACCTGCAGAACGGCCGCGGGGTCCGTTCCCTTGGGCACCCGGTCGGCCAGGTACTCCTTCTCCTTCTTGGTGAACGAGCCGGTGACCGGCTCCAGTTCGTCCTCCGGCACCTTGGGACCGGGCGGGGTCCGGTCCTTCTCCGCGGCGGACTTCCCGTCGCCGGACTCCGCGGAGCCGGCGGATTCCCCGCCCGCCTCCTCGCCGGGCGACGCGGTGGCCCCCGCCGCGGCGGAGGTGTCCTGCTTCGTTTGTCCGCCGGAGTCGCCGCTGCATCCCGCCAGCAGCGTCGCCGCCGCCGCGAGAACGGCGGCGGCGACGGCAGCCCGGGAACGGCCCGTCACGGGCGCGTCCTCAGGTTGTAGTGCGCGGAGATCTGCGAGCCGGACAGCACGCCCGGGTAGATCGCGGTCTCGTCGATCTGCCCGGCGAAGTAGTCGCTCGTCGGCGTGGAGGGCCACGAGGAGTTGAGGGCGTCGCCGCCCACGTGCCAGTACCCGTCGTAGTTGGCGCTGCTCGTCACCAGCAGATTGCTGGCGCGCAGCGTCCCGTCCACGTACAGCCGCATCCCGCTGGAACCCTGGGTCGCCACGACGTGGTGCCACCTGCCGTCGTTGAGGCCTGCACCGGTGTTGATGGTGCGGGCGAAGCTGCTCGTGACCCCGAAGACGATCCGGCCGTCATTGGTCATGTACAGATGCTTGTCGTAGGTGGAGCTTGCCTCCTGGGTGCGGTTGCCGAAGCCGACGAGCTTGCCGCCCTGCGTCGTCGTGGTCTTGAACCAGGTCTCGATCGAGTACGAGGCCGGCCGGCTGTGCTTTCGGTCGCTGTAGGTGTACTCGTCGATGCCGTTGTAGCCGACGGCCGTACTGCCTCCGGGCACCGCGGCCGGCGTCGCCCGGTAGGACGGCGCGTTGCGGTGCACACCGCTGTTGTTCGTGCCCGAGTCGTCGGCGGCGAACTGTCCGCCGGCCTCGTCATAGCGCCAGTACAGCGTCGCCCCGTCGGCCTTCACCCGTGCTGGGTAGGCCTCGGCGCTCGCCGCGACCGTCACCGTCTGCGTGGCCGACTTGGCGCTGGTGTTGGTGCCGTCGCTCGCCGTGATCCGGTAGGTGTACGTCGAGCCCGGTGTCACGTCCGTGTCGGTGAAGGTGAGCTGCGGGCGCACCCAGGGCAGGGACGAGCCGCCGACCGTGTGAACCGGCGTCGACGAGCCGTTCTTGTAGACGCGGTAGGTCAGCTTGCTGTCGTCCAGGTCCAGGCTGGACTGCCAGCGCACGTCGACCTGGCCGGGCTCGGTGCTGGAGGCGTTGACCAGCGGCACCGACGGGGCGCCGGTGTCCGGGGCGCCGGCGAAGCGGGTGAGGCCCTGCTGCCCGGAGCCGTTGACGGTGGTGAACTCACCGCCCACCCACAGGTAATCGGTCCCGCCCTTGGACGCGGTGGCCATCACACGCGGCCCGATCTGCTCGCCCAGCCCGTCATTGGTGTCCGGGAACCAGCCCAGCAGCGTCGGGTCGTCGACCGACTCCGCCAGCAGATGCTTGCGCCGCTGGTTGGGGAACTCGCCCATGCTGCTGCAGTCGTGGGCGTGCGAGCCGGAGTACAGCACGCTCTCGTGGACCTCGACCGCCTGGGTGGCGCCCAGGCAGGTGTCCCGCCAGCGCTGGTTCAGGTCACTGAGGTTCACGGCGATCCGGCCGTCGAAGACGCCGCCGCCCGTGCCCTCGTTGCCGGTGTAGAAGCCGGTCGCGTCGGTGGTGATGTCCTTGACGACCGAGGAGGTCGGAATGAAGCCGCCTCCGTATGCCTTGACCAGGGCGCCCGTGGAGGCGTTCGCCACGGCCAGGGCGTGCGAGTTCGTGCCGTTGACGGTGAAGAAGTCACCGCCCAGCAGCACCTTGGAGCCGTCCGGTGTGACCTCGACGGCCCGGCCGGGCTCGTCGGCGTCGGCCTTCCACGGCAGCAGGTCACCGCCGGTGTTGACCGCTCCGAAGTACTGCCTGCTCTGGCCCTCCAGCGAGGTGAAGTCCCCGCCCATATAGACGGCGTCGTCGGTCGCGGCCAGGGCGCGTACGGTCGCGCTCGCGGCCACCTTGAACGACGGCTTGGGCGTGCAGCTCGCGATGTCGATCGCGGCCACATTGCTCATGCCCACGCCGTTGACCGCGCCGAACTGGCCACCCGCATACAGCGTCTTGCCGTCCGGCGAGACGGCGAGGGCGCGTACCGTCGCCGTGCCCGAGCCGATGGTGAACGACAGCTTGCAGGACGTCGGCGCGCCCGTCGCCGCGTCGAGCGCGACGAAGTTGACCGCCTGCTGTTCACCCGTGCCCGCCGGGGCGTCCGGCGGTCTGACGGATGAGAACGTGCCCCCCGCGAAGACGACTCCGCCGGCTTCCGCCATCGCCCAGACGATGCCGTTCGTCTGCCAGGTCGGCAGATCGTCGGCCGTGATTCCCACGGGTGGGGTGACCGCCGCCACTTTCCGTGCCGACATCACCCCCACCCCGACCACGGACGCGGCTGCCATCGACAGAACAGCCGTGTAAACCCCCACTTTGCGCATGTGCCCCCCTGGCCCCTGCGGTTTTTCCCGGCGGCCGGGGCGGCCGCCTTGTGGACCGCAGGTTAGGCCGCCGCTCATCCCTCTGTAACCGTCTTGGCCAAAATGGTGCCTGTACTTTGCGAGTTGGTATGTCATCGATCGATACGAATGGCTGTACCGGACAACTCCGCATCAAGCCGTGACACATCCGCATCCACCATGATGCGTGCCAGCTCCGGCCACTTGACCTCCGGCTTCCAGCTCAGCAGGGACTCCGCCTTGGAGGCGTCCCCGATGAGTGCGTCCACCTCGCTGGGACGTTCGTACTTGGGGTCGAAGCGCACGAATTCGGCCCAGTCGAGACCGGCCGCGGCGAAGGCCGTCTCAAGGAAGTCCCGCACGGTGCCCGCCTCACCCGTGGCCACCACGTAGTCGTCCGGCTCGTCGCGCTGCAGCATCAGCCACATGGCCTCGACGTACTCGGGCGCGTAGCCCCAGTCCCGTACGGCATCGAGGTTGCCGAGGTAGAGGCGGTCCTGCAGGCCCGCCTTGATACGGGCCACCGCGCGGGTGATCTTGCGGGTCACAAAGGTCTCGCCGCGCCGGGGGGACTCGTGGTTGAAGAGGATGCCGTTGACCGCGAAGAGGCCGTACGCCTCGCGGTAGTTCACCGTCGTCCAGTAGCCGAAGACCTTGGCGCATCCGTACGGGCTGCGCGGGTGGAACGGGGTCTTCTCGTTCTGCGGGGGCGGGGTCGCACCGAACATCTCCGAGGACGAGGCCTGGTAGATGCGGGTGTCGATGCCGCTCGCCCGTATCGCCTCCAGCAGCCGCAGGGAGCCCATGCCGGTCACGTCGCCGGTGTAGAGCGGGGCGTCGAAGGAGACCCGGACGTGGGACTGGGCGCCGAGGTTGTAGACCTCGTCGGGACGCAGCTCGCGGAGCAGGTTCACCAGGGCCACCCCGTCGGACAGGTCGGCGTGGTGCAGGACCAGTCTCCGGTCGGGCTCCTGCGGTCCCTGGTAGATGTGGTCGAGGCGTTCGGTGTTGAAGGTGGAGGACCGGCGCAGCAGACCGTGCACGGTATAGCCCTTCGACAGCAGCAGCTCGGCGAGATACGAGCCGTCCTGGCCCGTGATCCCTGTGATCAGCGCGGTCTTCTGCATGGTGTGGGTTCCCCCCCTGTCGGTACGGGCCGACCGGCCCTGGTTCACTGGGAATTGCTGCGGTTTCTTACGCATCATGAAATTCGCCCCATGACGGGCGCCCCTCGCTGGCACAATCCGGTGCATGACTGCCGAGACCTCTCCGGGGACCGGCCGGCTGCTGCCGGACCGGGCCCGGATATTCGTGGCGGGCCACCGCGGCCTGGTCGGATCCGCCATCGCCCGTCGCCTTGTGTCCGAGGGACACGAGGTGATCACCCGCAGCCGTGCCGAACTCGATCTGCTCGACGCGGCCCGGACCGAGACCTTTCTGAAGGACCTCCGCCCGGACGCCGTCGTCCTGGCCGCCGCCAGGGTCGGCGGCATCCTGGCCAACAGCACCAGCCCGGTCCAGTTCATCGAGGAGAACCTGCGCATCCAGCTCGGTGTGATCGCGGGGTCGTACGCCGCGGGCGTCGGCCGGCTGCTCTTCCTCGGCTCCTCCTGCATCTACCCCAAGCTGGCCCCGCAGCCCATCCGCGAGGAGGCACTGCTGACCGGGCCGCTGGAACCGACCAACGAGCCGTACGCCATCGCCAAGATCGCGGGCATCGTCCAGGTGCAGTCCTACCGGCGGCAGTACGGTGCTTCGTACATCTCCGCGATGCCCACCAATCTCTACGGGCCCGGGGACAACTTCGACCTCGAGACCTCGCACGTGCTGCCCGCGCTCATCCGCCGCTTCCACGAGGCGAAGCGGGACGGGGCGGAGGAGGTCGTGCTGTGGGGCAGCGGCACCCCGCGCCGCGAGTTCCTGCACGTGGACGACCTGGCCGCCGCCTGCACGCTGCTGCTGCGCGGCTACGACGGCGACGAGCCGGTCAACGTCGGCTGCGGGGAGGACCTGACGATCCGCGAACTGGCCGAGACCGTACGCGAGGTGACCGGCTACACGGGCCGCATCGCCTTCGACACGACCAAGCCGGACGGCACCCCGCGCAAGCTGCTGGACATCTCGCGGATGGCGTCGCTCGGCTGGAAGCCGCGGATCGCGTTGCGCGACGGGATCGCCGCGGTCTACGCCGACTGGCGGGCGCAGACCGCCCGCTGACGCGGTGTCCGCACCGCAGTCCGGCGCGGCCGCCGCGGAGCGGGCAGGCGCGGCCGGGGCCGTGGTGGTGGCCCGGGTGGCCGCCGCATGGGCGGTCGCTGTTGCGCCCGGCCGGGGCGCCCGGGCAGGCGTGGTCGCGGTACCGGCGGCAGGCGCGGCCGGGGCCGGGGCGGAGGCGCGGGTGGCCGCCGCCTGGGCGGTCGCCGTTGCACCCGGCCGGGGCGCTGCGGCACGCGGCGCGGCCGCGGGACGCCGCGCGCAACCGCCCTGCGACGGGCCGCCGTTGGGTGCCGTGAACGGAGCGCCCGCCCACGATGACGCGCCGCGGCGCTGCGTCGCCGATGCGCCGTGCGACGGCCCGTCGCCACTGCCGTGGCGGGAGTGCTCCACCCGCCGCGGCAGCGAGGCGCCGGCCGGTGCGACCCGGGCGCGACCGTCCCGCGGCGGCCCGATCGGGCTGCCGGGCCGGGGCATGGCCACCTCAGTAGGCTCCGCGGCCGTCGACGACCGCCCGGAACGTACGGGCTATGACATCGAAATCGCCGCCTATCGACCAGTTGTCCGCGTAGCGCAGATCCAGTGCGACGGTCTCGTCCCAGGACAGGTCCGAGCGGCCGCTGATCTGCCAGAGCCCGGTCAGCCCGGGCTTCACGGTCAGCCGACGAGCCGCCACCTCGTCGTACTGAGCCACCTCGTCGGGCAGCGGCGGCCGTGGCCCGACCAGTGACATCTCACCGCGCAGCACATTGACGAGCTGTGGCAGTTCATCGAGCGAACTGCGCCGCAGCCAGCGGCCGATACGTGTGACGCGAGGGTCGCGCCGCATCTTGAACAGCGGACCGTCCTGCTCGTTGGCCGACGTCAGCTCCGCCCGGCGCTGCTCGGCGTCCGCCACCATCGTGCGGAACTTCCACATGGTGAACGGGGCGCCGTCCAGCCCGATCCGGGTCTGCCGGTGCAGCACGGGACCCGCCGAGTCGAGCCGGATGGCCAGCGCCAGCAGCGCGTACACCGGGGCCAGCAGCAGCATTCCCAGCGCGGCACCAGCCCGGTCGAGCATCGCCTTCGCCACAAGATGCGGTCCGCGCCGCGTGGGCGCCGCGACGTGCAGCAGCGACAGTCCGGCGACGGTCGCGGTCTGGATGCGCCGCATCGCCACGTCCGTCAGTCCTGGAGAGACGGCCAGGGGCAGCCCGGCGTCGTGCAGTGCCCAGGAGAGCCCCCGGAGCCGCTCGCCACTGAGCCGCGGGCCCGGAGCCACCAGGACCAATTCCGCGCCCAGTTGCTCGGTGGCGGCCAGGACCGGGATCCGGTCCTCGTCCTGTGTCGAGGGCGGTGCCGAGCCGAGCCGCGCGAGCGCGGGCACCCCGGACGTCAGCGTCCCCTCGCCGACGGGGACGACGCCGACGACCACATAGGCGTGGTCGGTCCGGGCCGCCAGATGCTCGACCACCTCGTCCGCCGCACCCGGCTCGCCGATCACCAGCACACGGTGCACCGCCTGCGCCTCGCGCCGCAGCGCTGTCAGATGGCGGTGCGTGGCCTTGCGGCACACGACGGTCGCCGGGAGCGTCGCCGACAGGGCGAGCAGGGCCAGCGCCGGTTCGGAGCTCTCCCCGACGGCCACTCTGGCGACGGCGAGCACCCCGAGCAGCGTCAGCCAGTCGCGGAACACGGGAAGGACACCGCGCGATTCGCCCAGCGCCTGGGCGGTGTAACGGCGGTGGGACGCCCGTACGCACAGCCAGACGGCCGTGGCGACGAGCCCGGCCAGCAACGGGTGCGGCTGGCTTGTGACATCGAAGAGAACGAGCACGGGCGCGCCGATGCCCAGCACGTCCGTGGCGAGCGCGATGGGCAGATACCACCGCGCTTTGTCACGGCGTCCGACCCCGAGCGGAGCACTGTGCTCCGCCGTTACGGGTCTGAGGCCCCCCGCCCCTGATCCTGAATAGGACATACCCATACGCCGCATGGACCCCCCTGGCACCTCGCGACCGAAAAGCGCACCGATCACTTCCCCAAGTGACCACCGGTACGCAAGTTCCTGTGACGGTATGGCAATCCGCTGGGCGTCCGCCGGGGTTTGCCGGTTTTTGCTGCGTGATATTCCACCGGTTCACCTGGCGAGACGGCTGATTCGCGATCCTTGTTACGGGCTGGCGTCGTCTGCTAACGCAGCGGTGGGGCAGGGCCGCGGGCGCGCATGCGGAGGGAGCGCGACCGCTGGCGCGGACCGGGCCCGGCCGCCTCGGCGGCCGGGGCGTGGTCCGGTCCCTCCGCGATTGGTGTCCCGTGCGTGGCGACTCGGCCTCCGCCCGACCGCCAGCCGGGTTTCCAGCTTTCGAACTTTCGAAAAGGGCCAAAAACAGTCGGGGCGTGAACTTAGCCCAGTACGCCGCGTCATGCTCCTCCCGCCCCGCCCTCCCGCGGTTCGAGGGTCCTGTGACCCCGGACCAATGGCTGGCGCTGTTCGCGGCCCTCGACCGGCCGAATAGTGTCACTCGGGTGTGATCTCGTACTGCACCTCGTAGAGGTGGCCCGCCTTGGCCATCACCGTTGCTTCGATGGGCCGTTCGTCGTCGCTGTAGACGATCCGGAGGGTGCGGAGGACCGGGAGGCTGCTCGACAGGCGGAGCGCGGTGTACTGCTCCCGCGTGGGTACGCGCGCGGACACCCTGTCGACGCTGAGCCGCGGCGGGTGCCCGAGCTCGGCGAGCAGCGTCGGAGTGCCGCCTTTGATACGACGCCGCTCCATGACCGCCGTTCCTCGGACGATCTCCAACGGGTAGTAGGAGTGAACGAGTTCGACCGGTTCGTCGTCGATGGTGAGTAGCTGGCAGCGGAGCAGGGCTCTGTCGCCCTCGCCGAGCCCCAGGGCGGCGCCGACGTCGGCGGGGGGCCTGGTCTCCGCCACGTCGAGAAGTCTGCTCCGCGGATGGCCGTGCCGCCTGGCCTCGGTGAGCCAACGGTACGGCTCATCGGAGGCCGCCGGCGCCATGTATGACGCGGGCCGCATGGTTCGCTGGCGATGCTCGCGCACGGTGACGGCCGCCCCGGCACGACCGACCACGAGCCCTTCGTCCTTGAGGAGTTGGAGCGACTTCTGCACGGTCGCGTTGGAGGCGACGAACCGCTCCTTGAGCTGTGTGGTGGACGGCAGTTTGCCGCCCGGAGGCAGGTCACCGCTCATGATCTCGTCGCGCAGATCGGCCGCGATGCGCTCATGCAGCGCGCGGCGGTCGGCATCGTCCGCTTCGGGCTTGGGCACGGTCATCCGATCCTGAGTTCGTAGCGCAGGCCCTGCCGCTGCGAGGGCATGCTCATGATGTCGACCTGAATCGTTCGATCTTCGTGGTCCAGCGTGAGGCGCGTGAGCTGGAGCACGGGTTCCGTCTCCTCGATCCCCAGCGTCTTCGCCTCATCCGTGTTCGGCAGCCGGGCGATGACGTCCTCGCGGAGGCGGACTCCACGGTGCCCGAGCTCGGCCAGCAGCGAGACTGTGCCGCCGGGGACCCTTGCAGTCCCGGCCAGAGGTGTGCCGCGGGCGATGCGGATCGGATAGTACGTATCGGTCAACTCGCATGGCTCGTCGTCGAGATACATGACGCGTCGGCGTACGACGACATCCTCCCCGTCCGGCAGACCGAGCAACTCCACGATCTCGTCCGGCGGAGACACCTCCCCGGCGTGGACGATCCGCTGCGTTCCCCGACGTCCCTTCGCGGCAGTCTCTGTGCTCCACGGGTCGGCCCCCGGCTTCTCGCGAGGCCGGACATACGGCATCGAGGTACTGACCCACTCGCTCTCGCCCACGTCGTCCTCCGGTACAGGCCGATGATCTTCCAGCCTTGCTGCTTTACACGGTAAGCGACGCGCTTCCCGCGAGCCCTATCTCCCCGGTGCCAGCCTTGCTGCTTTTCGTGAATAGCGGTACTGTCCGGCCGAAGCATGCGACCCCCAGCAAGGCGGTGATGTGCCGTGTCCCCTGCGCGGCAGCGACGATTTCCCCGGCGACGCGCCTCCGTTGGTGCCGCGCGTGACTTCACGATCGCTACCCTCGCCCTGTGGGAAGTCGTCGGCCGTCAGGACGACATGCGGCTCTGTGTCTCCGAACTTGCCACGAATGCCGTCCTGCACGGCGTGCCGCCGGGGCGGGGAGTTCTGTGTCCGGCTCTCCGTCGGTGACGGCGTGACGCGGCTCGAGGTCCGGGGCAGCGGCGATGGGCACCCGGAGCTGCGGATTCCTCGAATCGAGGGCTCTAACGGCCGGGGTTTATGGCTGGTTGAGCACTTGGCCGATGACTGGGGTGTTGTCGAGCATCGGGTCGGCAAGACCGTGTGGACAGTCTTCAAGGTCACGGATGTGCCGGACGGGGCCGCGTGAACGGTTGATTCGCGCTCGGGCCCACCGTGCGAACCTCGTGCCGGTGTCGTCCCGACGGCCGGCGGTGGGCCTTGTGGGTCGCCTGGTAGGTGCGTGTGCCGCAATGACCGGCGGAGTCGCGAAGTCGCGTACCCCGCCCTGTCGCTACGCGCTCAGCGGGAACCGCTCGCCCAACTCCCTGAACACCGCCGTGTTCAGGGAGAACGCGCGCTTGCACTCGTCGATCACGCGCTGCTTCTCCAGGTCGTCCACCGGCAGGGCGTCCAGCAGCGCGCGGTACTCGCGCTTGAAGGCGGCCGGGTTGGAGATGCCCGTGAAGACGTAGAAGCGGACGCCGTCGCCCTTGCGGTCGAAGCCCCAGGACTTCTCGGCGGTGGAGCGGATGATCTGGCCGCCGGACAGGTCGCCGAGGTAGCGGGTGTAGTGGTGGGCGACGTAACCGGCCGGCCAGGTGCGGGCGACCTCGGTGATCCGGGAGGCGTACGCGGCGGTCGCCGGGAGGGCCGCCGCTGTCGCGGGCCAGTCCGTGCGGCCGCCGTGCAGATGCGTCAGGTCGGTCTCCAGGGACCCGACGCGTAGCAGCTCGGGGCGGAGGAAGGGACCTGCCACCGGGTCGTGAGCGAGGTCGTCGGCGGTGCCCTCCAGCGCGCGGTAGACGTACCAGAGCTGCTCGGTGTAGCGCGTGTACGCCTCGACCCCGAGCCTTCCGCCGAGCATGTCGCTCATGAAAGTGGAGTTCTCCGCCTCGGTGTGCTGCTCGTGCGAGGCGGTGCGGATCAGCGTGGAGAACGGCGCCGGCTCCTGTGCGGGCGGTTCCGCGGACCGCTCCTCCGCGGACGGCTCCTCCGCAGGCGGTTCCGTTGCCGGGCTGGATGCGTCCAAGGCAGCCTCCGGGGACCGTGGGACGGGGAAGGTGGCCACTGACGGACCCGCCCGGGCTCCTGCTCGGGCTTGCCCGATGCAATGCTTCCCGACGTCCTGTCGGCAAAACCGTACGGCTCACATGCTACGGGAGCGTCAGGATCTCCGCACCCGTCTCCGTCACCACGAGCGTGTGCTCGAATTGGGCCGTTCGCCTGCGGTCCTTGGTGACGACCGTCCAGCCGTCCTCCCACATGTCGTACTCGTACGTGCCCAGCGTCAGCATCGGTTCGATGGTGAACGTCATGCCCGGCTGGATGACCGTGGTCGCGTTCGGGCTGTCGTAGTGGGGGATGATCAGGCCGGAGTGGAACGACGCGTTGATGCCGTGCCCGGTGAAGTCGCGGACCACGCCGTAGCCGAAACGCTTCGCGTAGGACTCGATGACCCGGCCGATGACATTGATCTGCCGACCCGGCCTGACCGCCTTGATCGCGCGGCTCAGCGACTCCCGCGTCCGCTCCACCAGTAGCCGGGACTCCTCGTCGACGTCCCCGCACAGATACGTGGCGTTGTTGTCGCCGTGCACGCCGTGGATGTATGCGGTGACGTCGAGGTTCACGATGTCGCCGTCGCGCAGTTCCGTCGAGTCCGGGATGCCGTGGCAGATGACCTCGTTGACCGACGAGCACAGCGATTTGGGGAAGCCCCGGTAGCCCAGCGTCGACGGGTAGGCGCCGTGGTCGCACATGTACTCGTGCGCGACGCGGTCCAGCTCGTCCGTGGTCACGCCGGGCGCGATGTGCCCACCGGCCTCCGCCATGGCCTGGGCGGCGATCCGTCCCGCGATGCGCATGCGCTCGATCGTTTCCGCGTCCTGCACCTCGGGCCCGGAGTACGGGGTCGGGGCCGACTTCCCCACGTACTCGGGGCGGGCGATGGAAGCGGGTACGGAACGGGTGGGGGACAGGGTCCCCGGCACGAGAAGCGACTGGCTGGACATGCCAGCGAGTGTATCGATGCCGGATCGGGCAGCATGGCGGCAGAGGCGGCCCGGGCCGCGGTGAGAGGAGCTCTGGGATGGCGCTGTTCAAGAAGAAGGCGGCCGGGAAGCCGGGCGAGTGGTTCTACTGCCTGGAGCACCGGAAGGTCGAGGAGGGCCCCGAGTGCCCCGCCAAGGACCGGATGGGCCCGTACACCACCCGGAGCGAGGCCGAGCGCGCGATGGAGATCGCCGCCGAGCGGAACGTTCAGTGGGAGAACGACCCGCGCTGGCACGAGGGCTCCGCGCGCGGGGGCGACGAGAGCTGATCGCCACGCGTCGTACGGCCGCCCCCGGTCGTAACTGACGCCGCCGCCGTACGGTCGCCGCGAGGGCCCCATGGAGTGCACGCGGGCGGCCGTGTGCTGTGCGCGCTGACGCAGAACCGCAGCGGGCTGAGGGCGGGACCCCGGGCGGGGGCCGAGATCCCGGGACCGGTGACGGGAGGCGCCGGGCGGGCGCCGACGCCGAGCGGCAGGTCCACACCGCCGCTGCGTGCCGCCGGTCAGGGGTCGGACCGGCCGTTACGGGACGGCCCGGCGCCGACGCCGCGGGCGCCGGCCCGTGGCCGTTTCGCGATGACCTTCGGCGATGCTGCTGCGGCGTTACGGCTATGGGCCATCAGCGCGTGGGCTACCAGCGGGTCGGTGGTGGTGCCGTGAGCTGTTCCGCGAGGCGGGCGAGCCGGTCGCGGAAGCCGCGGCGGTTGCGCGGAGCGGGCAGCCGGTTCTCCCCGGCGGCCGCGCTCACCAGGTGCTGAACGGTATCGAACCCGTCCTCCGGGCCCTGTCCGGCTTGCGGGACTCCGGGGCCGCCGAGGACGTCAGGTGCGCCCCCGCAATCCGCCGGGCCGCCGCAATCCGCCGGACCCTCGCAATCCGCCGGGCCTCCGCCGACCGCCTCAGCACCGCCGACCGCCTCAGCACCGCCGGCCGCCTCACTCCCGCCGGCCGCCCGGCCTCCGCCGCCCCGCCCCCCGACAGGGGCCGCGCCCCTTTCCGCACCCGGCCGCCCCGGTCCGCGTTCCGGCACGCCCGACGCGTCATCGCCCTGCCTCCCCGCCTGGGCGGGCGCCGAGCCCCCACCTCGCGGGACCAGCCCGCACGGCACCGTCAGGGCGTCGTGCGCCAGCGCCTGCAGATCACGGTCACCGCCCTCCAGCGCGAGGATGGTCACCCCGGCACGGCGGGCGTCATGGACCCGCTCCAGCAGGCCCTCGCCGGGACTGTCCGGCGTCACCACGAGCAGGGTCTCGCCGCGCCTGGCCGCCTGGATCCTGCCGAGGCCCACGGCCAGATGCGCCGGTTCGCCCGGCCGCACCCTGTGCCGTACGAGCGTGGGGGAGAGCTGGGGCAGACCGGACCAGGCGGCCTCGTCGTCAAGATGCGCCGCCAGGTGCCACGGCTCGTAGGTCTCGCCGCCCACCAGCAGCAGTCCGCCGCCGTGAGGTTCGACCGAGGTCCGCAGCGATCCGGCGAACCGGCGCGTGGCCTCCAACCACTCGGTTCCCGCGAGCACTTCGCGCAGCAGGGCGACCCGTACGGCATCCATGGCCGCGCATCCTGCCGGAGCCCATCCCGGAGCGCGACCGATTCCCGCGGACCCTCACCCGGACGGGGCGCAGGGCCGTGCCGGGTGCCCGCCACGGCCGACACCCGGGTCGGCCGGTACGCCGGGTCCGGAACCTCGGGCGCTCGGGTGCTCCGGGAGTTGGGGTGTCCGAGCCGTCCCATGCCTTGGGCGTTCGGTACCCCGGCGCGCTCGGGTGCTCCGGGAGTTGGGGTGTCCGAGCCGTCTCATGCCTTGGGCGTTCCGGTGCTCGGCGCTCCGGCCCGACGTCACTGGCCCCTCACGACGTCGTGGTAGCAGCGGATGATCGCGGCCGCACTGCGGGCGATGTCGTCGGCGGTGGTCTGCCAGGAGCAGACCGAGATCCGCATGACCGCGCGGCCCGCGAAGACGGACCCGGACAGCCAGCACGTACCGTCCTGCTGGACGCGGCGGACGACCTCTTCCGTGAGGCCGTCCGCGTCGTCCCGTACGGGGCCGGTGAAGCGGACGAGGACCTGGTTGAGGACCACGTCGTTCACGATCTCGACGCCCGGTTCGGCCGCGAGCAGCGACGCCATGCGGCGTGCATGGGCGATGTTGGCGCCGACCAGGCGGGCCACGCCCGCGCGGCCGAGGCTCCGCAGGGCCGCGTAGACCGGGACCGAGCGGGCCCGGCGGGACCACTCCGGGACGGTGTCGATTTGCTCGCGGTGCCCGGAGATCTCCAGGTAGTCGGCCGTGACGGCGAGCGCGGCGCGGTGGGCCTCCGGGTGGGCGACGAGCGCAATGCCGCAGTCGAAGGGGACGTTCAGCCACTTGTGCGCGTCGGTCGTCCAGGAGTCGGCGAGTTGCGCGCCGTCCAGGAGGCGGCGGTGTTCGGCGTCCGCCGCCAATGCCCACAGGCCGATCGCCCCGTCGACGTGGACCCAGCCGTCGTTCGCATGGACGCGTTCGCACACCGCGCGCAGGGGGTCCACCGCACCGGTGTTGATGCTCCCCGCCTGGACGCAGACGATCGGCGGGCGGTCGGCCCGCGCCAACGCCGCGTCGAGGGCGGACAGTTCCATCGCGCCGTTCGCGTCGCACGCCACGGCATCCACGCGGGTGCCCATGCCCAGGTAGCGCAGGGCCCGGTCGATCGAGGCGTGGCGCTCTTCGCTCGCGATGACCGGGATGCGCGGCGCGTTCCAGAGGCCGTCCGTCTGAACGTCCCGGCCGGCCGCGGCCATCAAGTGGTGGCGGGCAGCGGCGAGACCCGTGAACGCGGCCATCTGCGTACCGGTGGTGAAGCCGACCGATGTCCGTCGGGGAAGCCCCAGCAGGTCGACGATCCACGCGGCGCACACGTCCTCGACGACGCTCGCCGCGGGACTGCAGGAGTGGAGCGTGGAGTTCTGGTCCCATGCGGTGACCAGCCAGTCCGCGGCGGCCGCCACCGGCAGCGAGGAGCCGATGACGTAGCCGAAGTAGCGCGGGCCTGCGCTTGCGGTCGATCCGAGTTCACCGGCGCGCGCGAGGGCGTCCAGGGTCGATGCCGCATCCTCGCCGTGAGGGGGCATGCCATCGCCTTCCCCCAGTGCGGCGCGTATCTCCTCCGCCGCGGCCGCCGGGAAGACCGGCCGGTCCGGCAGGGAGGACCGCCAGCGCACCGCGTGCTCGTACGCCTGGTGCAGCAGGCCCGGGAAGTCGCCCACGTCCGGCCACCGCGCTCCGTGGCCCTCGACTGCCGTCATGTCCTTCGCCGCCCGTCCGGTCTGTGACCGCGATCGAGGGGCGGTCCGTACCCAGAGATCCATCGTGCGCGGGACCGGGCGGAGGCGCTGGCGGGAATCGGACGCAGCGTTCGGGGGTGGACGGGTGGCGGGGAGCGAGAGGCGCCGACCGGAGGGCGGGGTACCGGGAACTCCCCCCTACGGCAACAACGCCCTTCTGTTCAGCAGAAAGAGACGAAGCGTCATATGACGTTCACTCACCGTTTGCCCGCCGCGGGCAGAGCTGGGATCCCTGCCGAAACCCGGGGAAGGTCCCCGTGGGACAACGACGTCCGGCGCCTTGACGGCCCATGGGGTCCTTCCTATGGTTCGCCGCAGGACGAAGGACGTCCTACGTCCGGTCGGAGCCAGGGTGCAATCTCGTGTGCAACGGAGCAGCGGGAGGGGTCGCATGGCAGTCGGGGGCACCGCGTCGTACGAGGTCTCCGTACCCTTCCGGGCGGGCGAGGACGGATACGCAAGCTTCCGTATTCCCGCTGCGGTCAAGGCTGTTGACGGGACGTTACTCGCCTTCTGCGAGGGCAGCGCCGGGTCCCAGGAGGACCACGGCGACATCGACATCGTGCTCCGCCGCTCCACCGACGGCGGCCGCACCTGGGGCCCGCTCCGGGTCATCGCCGAGAACGGGGACGGCACCGCGGGCAACCCCGCCCCCGTCGTCCTCGGCACCGGACGGCTCCTCCTCGTCCACGTCCGCAACGCCGCCGGGGCAACCGAGCAGTTGATCCGGCTCGGGCAGGTCGGTCCCGCCGACGGCCGCCGCGTGTGGGTGCAGCAAAGCGACGACCACGGGGGAAGCTGGAGCGGCCCCCGTGAGATCACCGCGTCGGTGAAGAGACCCGGCTGGCGCTGGTACGCGACCGCTCCCGGGCACGCCCTCCAGATGCGCCGGGGCCCGTACGCCGGGCGGGTCGTCGTCCCCGGCAACCATTCCGCGGCGCCGTCCGGATCCGACACCGGTGCCGAGGGCAAGTACGACGGCGGCCACAGCCTCCTCAGCGACGACGACGGCGCCACCTGGAGGATCGGCTACACCGACAGCAGAGCGAACGGCCGCATCAACGCCAACGAGACGACCGCCGCCGAACTCCCCGACGGGCGGCTCTACTTCAACTGCCGCAACGACTCCCCGGCCCCCGGCACCCGCGCAGACGCCCATTCGGCGGACGGCGGCGAGACCCTGGAACGGCCGTTCCGCCCGCAGGCGGGGCTCACCGGGCCGGTCGTCCAGGGCAGCGTGCTCCACCTCGGGGACCCGGACGTCCTGCTCTTCTCCGGGCCCTCCGACCCGGGCTTCCGGGCCTTGATGACCGTGCGGGCGAGTCGTGACCGCGGCGTCACCTGGCGGCCCGTGCACACCGTCGACGGCCTTCCGGCCGCCTATTCCGACCTCGTGCGCGCCGACGACGAGACCGTGGGGCTGCTGTACGAGACCGGGGACTTCCATGCGTACACCACCATCACCTTTCGCCGGATTCCCGTGGAGGAGCTGTCATGAGCGATGCCGGCCGCACAAGCCCCAACAGCCCCGGCTCCGGCCCCCGTCCCGGTCCCGGCCCCCGTCCCGGTCCCGGCCAGGGCCCCCACTTCGGCACGGGCCCGGCTGGTCACCGCCCGTCCCGCCTCTCCTGCGCGCCCGCCCGCCGCGCCGTCCTCGGTGCCGCCGCGGCCACCGCCGCGGGCTTCGCCCTGGCCGGCTGCGGCGATTCGGGCGAGGGCGGAGGCGAGCCACGGGGCCGCAAGAAGGGCCAGAAGATCACGCTCACCTTCTGGTCGTGGGTGCCCGGCATCGACAAGCCCGTTGCGCTGTGGAACGAGCGCCACCCCGATGTCCAGATCAGGCTGGAGAAGGTCTCGGCCGTGGGCGGCGCCCAGTACGCCAAGATGCACGCCGCCATCAAGGCGGGCAACCCGCCCGACCTCGGCCAGATCGAGTACCCCGTGGTGCCCAGCTTCCTCCTCGACAACGGGCTGCTGGACCTGGCCGAGTACGGCGCCGCCGAGGTCAAGGGCAAGTTCGAGGGCTGGCAGTGGCAGCAAAGCGTCTTCGGGAAGTCGGTGTTCGCGATCCCGCAGGCCTCTGGGCCCATGGGACTGTTCGTACGCCAGGACCTCTTCGACAAGTGGGACGTGGAGACGCCGCAGACCTGGGACGAGTACGAGGCTGCGGCCAAGGCTCTGCGCAAGAAGGGCGCCTGGATCGAAACCTTCTCCGCAACCAACGGCAACCGCTTCGCGGGCTTCGCCTGGCAGGCCGGGGCGCGCTGGTTCCGCGCCGAGGGGGAGACCTGGGTCGTCGCCATCGACGACGCGCCGACACGCAAGGTCGCCGACTACTGGGAGTCGCTGGTGAAGCAGAAGCTCATCAAGACCGTCCCGGACCGGCAGAACGCCTGGTACAAGGACATCCAGACCGGCACCATCGCCGCCTGGCTGGGCGCCAGCTGGGGCGACGCACTGCTCGTAGGCAACGCCCCCAAGACGGCAGGCAACTGGCGGGTGGCACCGCTGCCCCAGTGGAAGAAGGGCGACAACGCCGCGGCCAACTGGGGCGGTTCGACCACCTCGGTCTTCCGCGGCACCAAGTACCCGCAGGACGCCATGGACTTCGCCGTCTGGCTCAACACCGACCCCGCGTCGATAAAGCTCCTCATCGACGGAGGCTACGGCTGGCCCAGCGCCGTGGCGGGCTGGTCGAACGCCGACCTGGAGGGCCAGCGGGACTTCTTCGGCGGCCAGGAGTACAGCAAGGTCTTCCGGGCGGCGGGCAAAGCCGTGGACACGAGCTGGCGGTGGGGCCCGGCCATGGACACCCTCTACCAGCGGCTCGGCGACGCCTTCACCGAGGCCCTGGGCAACGGCGGTTCCTTCCGCTCCGTGCTCACCGCGGTTCAGCGGCAGACCGTCGGCGACCTGAAGGCCAAGGGCCTGAAGGTGGAGACCGGGTGAGGCGCCCCACCCGCGCCGAAGCGCGCAACGCCCGTACCGCGACGGGCTTTCTGCTGCCCTTCCTCACGCTGTTCCTGCTCTGCTTCATCGCCCCCATCGGCTATGCCCTGTACCAGAGCCTGCTGAGGACCGAGCGGAGCGGCCCGCTCGGTCTCGGCGGCACGCACGAGGTTTTCGCGGGCCCGGAGAACTACACACACGCCCTCCAGGACCCCACGTTCACGCAAGGCTTCGGCCGCGTGCTGCTCTTCGGCGCCGTCCAGATCCCGGTGATGCTCGCCCTCGCCACCGCGCTGGCGCTGCTCCTCGACGCCGCCTCAGCCCGCTGGGTCGGATTCTTCCGCACGGCCTTCTTCCTGCCGTACGGGGTGCCGGGCGTGATCGCCTCGATCCTCTGGGGCTTCCTCTACGTACCCGGCATCAGCCCCTTCGTCGAGATGGCGGGTGCCGTGGGCCGGGACGTCGACTTCCTCTCCCGCGGCACCGTCCTGTGGTCGATCGCCAACATCGTCACCTGGCAGTACGCGGGCTACAACATGCTCGTCCTCATCGCCCAGTTGAAGGCCGTGCCGGGCGAGCTGTACGAGGCGGCGCGCATCGACGGGGCGAGCGCCTGGCAGGTCGCCCGCCACGTCAAGCTGCCGCTGATCCGGCCCGCGCTCGTCCTCACCTGCGTCTTCAGCATCATCGGCACGCTCCAGCTCTTCGCCGAACCCCTGGTGCTGCAGCCCCTGTCCAACGCCATCGACTCCGGCTACACCCCCAACCTGGCCGCCTACAACGAGGCGTTCAAGGGCAACAACCACAACATCGCGGCGGCCGAGGCGGTCCTGCTGGCCCTCGTCGCATGCGCGCTGTCCTTCGGCTTCCTGCGGATGACCGGGCGCGCGGGGAAGGACGCCGAATGACGCTCGTCACCGAGGACACCGCTCCCGAACCCACCTCCGCGGCGCGGGCGTCCGGCGCGGAGACACCCGGCCGGGCCCGCGGCCCCTCGCAGCCGCCGCTGCGCTTCCGCATCATCACGGCCTCGCTGCTCGCGGTCGCCGCCGTGTACTTCCTCGTGCCGCTCTACTGGCTGGTGGTCTCGGCGACCAAGAACACCGAGGGCCTCTTCGGCAGCTTCGGATTCTGGTTCGCCGACCCGCATCCCTTCCGCTACCTCGGCGACCTGCTGGCCCACGACGACGGCATCTACGTCCGCTGGTTCGTCAACAGCCTCCTCTACGCGGGTGCCGGTGCCGTCGCCGCGACCCTGCTCTCGGCCGCGGCGGGATACGCGCTGGCCAAGTTCCCGTTCCCCGGCCGGGAGGGCGTCTTCAACCTCGTCCTGGCAGGGGTGCTCGTCCCCGGAACCGCTCTCGCCCTGCCGCTCTATCTGCTGTTCAGCGAGCTGGGACTGTCCAACACGTACTGGGCGGTGCTGATCCCGAGCGTCGTCAGCCCCTTCGGCGTCTACCTGTGCCGGATCTACGCGGCCGCGGCCGTGCCGGACTCGCTGCTGGAGGCCGCCAGGATCGACGGCGCGGGCGAGGCGCGGATCTTCTCCGTACTGGCGCTGCGCCTGATGACGCCCGCGCTGGTGACCGTCTTCCTCTTCCAGTTCGTGCACGTCTGGAACAACTTCTTCCTTCCGCTGGTGATGCTCTCGGATTCCCGTCTCTATCCGCTCCAGCTCGGCCTGACCGGCTGGCAGGGGTACGCCGACCGGCAACCGGTGCTGTACCAGTACACGGTTGGCGGCGCGTTCCTCTCCGTCGTGCCGCTGATGGTCCTGATGGGCGTGCTCCAGCGCTACTGGCGCACCGGGCTGACCGAGGGCAGCGTGAAGTGAGGCGGTGGGGACAGCGCGTGCGCGGCGCTACGCGTGAGGTGAGCCACGCCGACGTGTTGCGGCCGGAGCCGGCCTGGCAGGATCGGCGGCATGACGACTAACGACGCCGCCGGCTCCGCACCCCAGAAGCCCCCCGCCAAGGACCCGTGGGACCTCCCCGATGTATCCGGCCTGGTGGTCGGCGTCCTCGGCGGTACGGGCGACCAGGGCCGCGGTCTGGCGTACCGGCTGGCCAGGGCGGGCCAGAAGGTCATCATCGGCTCGCGCGCCGCCGAGCGGGCGGAGACCGCCGCCGCCGAACTCGGCCTGGGCATCGAAGGCGTCCAGAACGACGAGTGCGCGCGGCGCAGCGACGTGGTGATCGTCGCGGTGCCGTGGGAAGGGCATGCCAAGACGCTCGAGGCGCTGCGCGAGCCGCTCGCCGGCAAGCTCGTGGTCGACTGCGTCAATCCGCTCGGCTTCGACAAGAAGGGCGCCTACGCGATCCGGCCGGAGGAGGGCAGCGCCGCCGAGCAGGCCGCGGCCCTGCTTCCCGAGTCGCGGGTGGCCGCTGCCTTCCACCACCTGTCCGCGGTGCTGCTGCAGGACCCGGCGGTCGAGGCCATCGACACCGATGTGATGGTGCTGGGGGAGTCCCGCGCCGACACCGACCTCGTCCAGGCGCTCGCCGCCCGGATCCCCGGGATGCGGGGGGTCTACGCGGGCCGGCTGCGCAATGCGCACCAGGTCGAGTCCCTGGTGGCCAATCTGATCTCGGTCAACCGCCGCTACAAGGCCCATGCGGGGCTGCGGGTCACCGACGTGTGAGCGGGCGCGGCGCCGTCGCCGGTGCTCGTCCCGCCGCGCCCTTCGGGCCGCGTTCCTCAGGCCGCGTCATGACGCGGACTCGCGCCCGCCGGGCCGCGCCCTTCCGCCGGGCCTCCTCCCGGGCGCCGTGGGCGGGACGTACCGCCGGGGGCCGGGACCCGGGGGGCATGGGGGACAATGTGCGGGACCTCATCCTCGGACAGGAGTCACCCCATGCCCCGCCTCGCCCTCTTCGCCCTCGCCGTCTGCGTGCTCGCCGTCGCCGCGGCTGTGGTGTCCTTCGCGCGGGGGAGCTGGCTCGGCATCCTCTGGATCATGATGGCGGGCGTCTCGTCCAACATGACCTGGTACTACGTCCGGAAGGCCAAGGCCGACCGCGCTGCCGCCGCGAACCGTACGGTCACGGGCTGAGCGTCCCGGGGGCGCGGGCCGCCGACGGCCGACCCGGGCGGCGCGACCGGACCCGCCGACGGCCGGTCCCGGCCGAGAAGCCGATCAGGCACGCCGCGGGCGGAGGGATTGCCCGAGGGGCGCCTGTCCGGTCAGTGCCCTGCGGGGATCTGCGGCTCGCCCTGCCAGAAGCGGAAGAACTCCTGGCCCCAGGAGGTGTCCCAGTGCGTCACGCCGAGGCCGTTCAGCAGCGTGTCCACGGTCCCGAAGAACGCCTGGTTGACCGACGGCGCCCACAGGAGCCCGAACACCGCCAGCAGCCCGAAGGGCGCGAACGGCTCGAGCCGTTGGCGGATCCGGTACGACAACCAGGGCTCGATGACGCCGTAGCCGTCCAGGCCGGGGACGGGCAGGAAGTTCAGGATCGCCGCCGTGACCTGGAGCAGGGCGAGGAACGCGAGCGCGTAACGGAAGGGGCCCGGCACTCCGTCCATGGCCCCGATCCAGAACGGCGCCGTCAGCGCCACGGCGAACAGCGCGTTGGTCAGCGGTCCCGCCGCCGAGATCAGGCTGTGCTTCCAGCGCCCTCGGATCCGCCCGCGCTCGATGAACACCGCTCCGCCCGGTAGCCCGATTCCGCCCAGGATCACAAAGATCACGGGCAGCACGATGGAGAGCAGGGCGTGCGTGTACTTCAGCGGGTTCAGCGTCAGATAGCCCTTCGCCCCGATCGAGATGTCACCACCGTGCAGCGCGGTGCGGGCGTGCGCGTACTCGTGCAGGCACAGGGAGACGATCCAGCCGGACACCACGAACAGGAAGACGGCGAACCCGGTGCTCGCGGCCGAGCCGGTCCACACCGCCCACGCGGACACCAGCATGATCGCGACGAGGCCGAGAAAGACGGGACTGACCCGCCGCTCGCTGCGGGTGATGGTCGTGGCCATGGATGAGAGCTCCTGTGCGTGCGGGGCGAGGCCGGACGAGGCCGGACGAAGGGGGACGAGGGCCGGGGCGTCCCGACCGTACAGGCGGCAGCCGGGAAACGTACGGCACTCCGGTGTGAGTTCCGCCCCGTCCCTACCCGGGCGGCGGGCTCGTCATGGCTGCCGCACCGGCATGGGGCGGCAGCCGCCTCGTACAGGAGAATGACCCGGTGCGCTACGGCATCCTCGGCACGGCACAGGCCCACGACGACGACGGGACTCCCGTCGCGCTCGGTGGTGTACGCCTGCGTGCCCTGCTCACCGCGCTGGCGAGGGAGCCCGGGCGCGTACGCACCGCGGAGGCGCTGATCGCCGAGGTGTGGGGCGACGCCCCTCCCGCCGACGCCGCCGGGGCGCTGCACGCGCTGGTCGGGCGGTTGCGGCGGGCGCTCGGCCACGACGCCGTGGGTTCGACGGAGGGCGGTTACCGGCTGCACGCGCAGCGTGACGAGGTCGATCTGTGCCGCTTCGAGCGGCTGGCCGGGGAGGGCGCGCGGGCGCTCGCGCGCGGTGACGCGGCCGGGGCTGCGGCCCTGCTCGACGAGGCGCTCGTACTGTGGCGCGGCGCGGCGCTCGCCGACCTTCCGGCCGGCGGGGGCGCCGCGGCGGGCGCCGAGGCCCGGAGGCTGGAGGCCCGGCGCTGCCGGGTCGCGGCCGACCTCGACCTCGGCCGTGCCGAACGTGCCCTTCCGGAGCTGGCGGCCCTCTGCGAAGAGCACCCGCTGGACGAGCAGCTCCAGGGCCTGCGCCTCCGGGCTCTGCGGGACGCGGGCCGCACCGCCGAGGCGCTCGCCGCGTACGAGGACATCCGCAGCACCATCGCCGACCGTCTGGGTGTCGACCCGAGTCCCCAACTGCGGGCGCTGCACACGGAGTTGCTGGACCGAGGAGGCGGTGCGGCCGCTCCGGGCGGCGGGGAGGCACGGGCCTCCTCCCGGCCCGCGTCATGGTCCACGTCGGGGCAGGCCGGCGCCATGACGGCCCGGCACGGCAACATGCGCGCCCGGCTGACCAGTTTCGTCGGGCGCGAGACCGACCTCGCCACCCTCCGTGAAGATCTGGCGGCCGCCCGGCTCGTCACCCTGACCGGCCCCGGCGGCGCGGGGAAGACGCGTCTGGCGCAGGAGGCCGCCGACGCGGCCGCCGGACTGTGGCCGGACGGCGTATGGCTGGCCGAGCTGGCGCCCCTCGACGAACCGGCGACCGTGGCCGAGACGGTCGTCACCACCCTCGGTGGGCGCGGGACCGTCATCGGCGGCAGTACGGGCGAGGGTCTGCGCGCGGCGATGGAGCCGCCCGCCGCCGACCCGTTCGCGCGGCTCGCCGAGTACTGCGGCCGGCGCCGGATGCTTCTCGTCCTGGACAACTGCGAGCACGTCGTCGGCGCCGCGGCCGAGCTGGTCGCGTTCGTTCTCGGCCACTGTCCGGACGTTTCTGTACTCGCCACCAGCCGGGAGCCGCTCGGTGTTCCCGGCGAACTGGTCCGCCCCGTGGGGCCGTTGCCGGACCCCGTCGCGGTGCGGCTGCTCGCCGAGCGCGGCGCGGCTGCCCGTGCGGGGTTCCGGCACGACGACGACCCAGCGGCGTGCGGCGAGATCTGCCGCCGGCTGGACGGGCTGCCGCTGGCCATCGAGCTGGCCGCCGCCCGGCTCCGCTTGCTCACCCCGCGCCAGCTCGCGGACCGCCTCGACGACCGCTTCCGCCTGCTGACCAGCGGCAGTCGTACGGTCCTGCCCCGGCAGCAGACCCTCAAAGCGGTCGTCGACTGGTCGTGGGACCTGCTCAATCCGCTGGAACGCGCCGTCCTGCGCCGCCTCTCGGTCTTCGCGGGCGGCTGCGACCTGTCTGCCGCGGAGGCCGTGTGCGGGGACGAACCACCCGCCGGGGGGCGGGGCGCCGGCGGTGGTGAGGCAGGGCCGGATGCCCGTCGTGGCGAGGCGGGGCCGGACACCGGTCGTGGCGAGGAGCGGCCACCCGCCGGAGACATGGTCCACGGTGTTCACGAACCGCCCGCCGGGGCACCGCGCATCGACCCCCGCGATGTCGCGCCTCTCCTCGGTTCTCTTGTCGACAAATCGTTGCTCGTCGCCGAGCCGGGCTCGGACGGCGCGATGCGTTACCGGCTGCTGGAGACCGTCGGCGAGTACGCGGCGGAGCGGCTCGACGAGGCGGCCGAGCGCGGGGCGGCCGAGCGGCGCCACCTGGTCCACTTCCGTGAACTCGCCCGTACCGCGGACCCATTGCTCCGCGGGCCCGCCCAGCGCACCTGGATCGACCGGCTGGAGCGCGAGCACGACAACCTCCGGGCCGCCCTGCGGCGGGCGGTCGGCGCCCGGGACGAGCACGAGGCGCTGTGCCTGGTGCTCTCCCTCGGCTGGTTCTGGCAGTTGCGCGATCACCGCACGGACGCCCGTACGTGGTCGGCCGCGGCAGCCGAGCTCGGCCCCGACCCCTTCGACGATGCCGTCGCTCCCGCGCCCGATCTGCACACGCGCCCGATCGATGCACCGCCGCCCATGCCACCCGGCGTGCTTCAGGAGGCCCGGCGCGGGGTGCGGCTGATCGGTCTCGCCGGCGACGAGTACGCCGCGGAACACCTCGGCAGCGTCGACCGCCTGGAGCGGATCAACCGCATGGCCGCCGCGTACCGTCCAGGGCAGCCGCAGACGTGCCGCGTCCCGGGGGTCATGTGGTTCTACGCGGTACTGCTGACCGGGGACTTCGACAGGCTGTACCGGACCGTCGACGCGACCGTGGACGCCTGCCGCGAGCTGGGTCACACCTGGGAGCTGGCGTTCATCCTGCGGTTCCGCTCCCGGATGCTCGCGGAACGGCCTGGACAAACCGACCGGGCGTGCCGGGACGCGGACGAGAGCCTGGAGATCTTCCGGCGCCTCGGCGATCTGTGGGGCGTCGCGGAGGCGCTGTCCTCGCGCGGCGAGGCGCGCGAGCGGCGCGGTGAGTACGAGGCGGCGGCGGAGGACTACCGGAAGGCGGCGGCCTGTGCGGGGCGCCTTGGTGCGCAGGCCCAAGTGCCCTTGCTGCGGGCCCGGTTGGCGGGCGTGCTCATCGAGTCGGGCGACGCGGAGACGGGCGAGTCCATCCTCCGCGAGGTGCTGGACGACGGCCGCCGGGCAGGCAGGGACGCCATGGCCTTCGTCCGTCTGCATCTGGCCATGGTGCTGGGCCGCACCGGTCGTACCGCGGAGGCGCGTGAGCACATCGGGCTGCTGCGCGAGAGGGACTTCGCGGACCGCCTTCCCGCCCTGTTCGAGGCCGTGGTGCTGGGGATGCTGGCGTGGCTGGACCTCGTCGACGGGCTCCCGGCCGAGGCGCTGGTCAAGGTCCGGCGGGCACTGGCGAAGACGCGGGACCCGTTCACGGACCTGGTGGCCCCGGCCCTGCCCGTCGTCCAGCTCATGACGGCGGCGCGCGCCCGAGCGGCCCTCGGCGGCCCGGACGACTCCCGGATCGCGGCCCGGCTCTGCGGCGCGTACGACGCGCTCGTGCCGCCGGGACACCACGCCCCGACGGTGGAACGCGAGGACCGGACGGCAGCTGAGGCCACGGTCCGGGCCGCAGTGGGCGACGCGGCCTACGAGGAGGCGTACGCCGAGGGCTGCGGCCTCTCGCTCGACGAGGCCACACCCCTGGTCTGACGGGAGGGTTGACGCCGTCCGCGGCCGGTGCTCCCCCCCACGAGCCCGGCGATCGGGTCCGGCCGCCGCCTCGGCCCCCGTACGGGGGGGGACCCTCCGGCCCCCGGTCGCCGCCCGGGCCGGCGCCGTCATGTCTTCCTGCGGAACTTCCGTACGGCCAGAGGTGCCGTCACCACCGTGATGCCCACCGCCCAGGCCAGCGTGATCGTCACCGGGCGTGCGACCGCCCCCTGGCCGTTGAGCAGCGCCCGGGCCGCGTCGGCCAGTTGCGAGAGCGGGTTGTAGTCGGTGAAGGCCTCCAGCCAGCCCGGCATCGTCCCGGGCGGAGCGAAGATCGACGAGCCGAACTGCAGCGGCATGATGGTGAGGAACCCCATGCCCTGGACGGCCTGCGGGGTCCGCAGCGACAGACCCAGCAGCATGAACACCCACGTCAGTGAGGTGCCGAAGCCCAGGGACAGGGCGATGGCGCCGAGCAGTTCGAGCGGTCCCGTCCGCAGGTCGAACCCGATGAGGAACGCCACGGTCAGCAGGACCAGTGTGGAGATCAGCATCCGGCCGGTCTCGACGACGACCTTGGCGATCAGCACGGAGGAGCGGGCGATGGGCATTGTGCGGAAGCGGTCCATCACGCCCTTGGTGAAGTCGACGTTGACGCCGGTGCCCACCGACATCGCGATGTTCAGACCCCCCATCGCCATCATGCCCGGGATCACATAGTTGACGTAGACGTCCCGGTCGCCGCCGAGACTCCCGCCCAGGGCGCCGCCGAAGACGTAGACGAACAGCAGCGTGAAGACGATCGGCATCAGCAGGGCGTCGAACATCGACTCCGGGTCCTGCTTGATCTGCATGACGTTGCGGCGTACGAGCGCGCCGATGTGGCGCAGATTCGCGCGAAGGCCGATGCGTCCCTCGCCCCGGTCGCGTACGGGCGCGGCCGCCGAGACCGTCGGCGCCGCGCTCATGCCACGGCCTCCTCGTGCGCGTCCGGAACGCCCCGGGGAGCCGAGGCCTTCCGGCCCGTCACGGCCAGGAACACCTCGTCCAGACTGGGCAGATGGGTGTCGATGCCCGCGAGCGCGAAGCCCCGTGCGCCCAGCAGCCCGATCACCGCGGTCAGTTGCTCGTCGCTGATGATCGGCACCTTGACCAGGCCCTCCTCCACATCGGCGGTGGCTCCCGCGATGCCGTCGAGGCCGGCGTGGGCGATGGCCCCGGCCATGCCGTACACATCGCCCGGGTCGGCCGGGCGGACCTGCAGGGTCCGTCCGCCGACCTTCGCCTTCAGTTCCTCGACGCCGCCCTCGGCGATGACACGGCCGCGGTCGATGACCGTCAGGTCGTCCGCGAGCCGCTCGGCCTCCTCCATGTACTGGGTGGTGAGCAGGACGGTCAGGCCCTCCGTGACCATGCGCTCGACCTCGTCCCACACCTCGTTGCGGGTGCGCGGGTCGAGACCTGTCGTCGGTTCGTCCAGATACAGCACGGCAGGCCGCCCGATCATGGAGGCGGCCAGGTCCAGGCGGCGGCGCATGCCGCCGGAGTACTGGGAGGCGGGTCTGCGGGCGGCCTCGGTGAGCGAGAACCGCTCCAGCATCGCGTACGCCCGGCGGCGGGCGTCACGGCGCGGAAGGTCGAGCAGCCGGCCGATCATGTAGAGGTTCTCCCAGCCGGAGAGCTTCTCGTCGACGGAGGCGTACTGCCCGGTCAGGCCGATGGCGCGACGGAGCTGCCGGGGCTGCTTCACCACGTCGCACCCGGCGACGGTCGCGGTGCCGGCGTCGGGCACCAGCAGGGTGGACAGGCACCGTACGAGCGTGGTCTTGCCGGCGCCGTTGGGCCCGAGGACACCGAGGACGGTGCCCTCCTTAACCCTCAGGCTCACGCCGTCCACGGCCCTGGTCTCGCCGAAGTGCTTGACCAGTCCCCGTACTTCGACGGCGTTCCCGCCTCCGGGGCCCCTGCCGTAGTGCGTCATGGGGGAAGCGTCCCAGCCCCCGCCGACATCGCACCGACATCGCGCCGACAGGGCCGCGGCCGGTGACGGCCCGCCGACCTGCGGCGGGCGGTGACGTGACGGACCGCGGGCACGGAGGGGCCGGCAGCCGCGCCGGCGGGGGAATCCCGGCGGGCTGCCGGTCCGGGTGGCGCAGGCGTCGAGGACCGGGTTCCCCGGCCCGGTTCCTAGTGGAAGCTGTGCTCCTCGGCCGGGTACGCGCCGCCGACGACGTCCTCGGCGAACGCTTTGGCCGCGCCGCCCAGCACCTCGCGGAGCTGCGCGTACTGCTTCACGAACCGGGGCACGCGGCCGCCCGTCATGCCCGCCATGTCCGTCCAGACCAGCACCTGCGCGTCGCAGTCGGGACCGGCGCCGATACCGACGGTCGGGATGTGCAGCGAGCGGGTGACCTCGGCGGACAACTCTGCCGGTACGAGTTCCAGTACGACGGCGAACGCGCCCGCGTCCTGCACCGCCTTGGCGTCGCGTCGCAGTTGCTGCGCGGCCTCCTCGCCGCGCCCCTGCACCGGGTATCCGCCGTACGCGTTCACGGACTGCGGAGTGAGGCCGATATGCGCCATGACCGGGATGCCGGACTCGACGAGCAGCTCGATCTGGTGCGCGGAGCGCTCGCCGCCCTCCAGCTTCACCGCGCCGACGCCCGCTTCCTTGATGAGCCGGGTCGCGCTGCGCAGCGCCTGCACCGGGCCCTCCTGGTACGAGCCGAAGGGCAGGTCGCCGACGATCAGGGCGCGCCGGGTGCCGCGGACGACAGCCGCGGAGAGGAGGGTCGTCTCGTCCATCGTCACGGGGACGGTGGACTCGTAGCCGAGGTGACAGTTGCCCATCGAGTCGCCGACCAGCATGACGGGGATGCCGGCGTCGTCGAAGACGGAGGCGGTCATGGCGTCGTAGGCGGTGAGCATGGGCCACTTCTCACCGCGCTGCTTGGCGGCGGCGATGTCGCGGACGGTGAGGCGTCGGCTCCCCGTGCCGCCGTACAGCGCCTTGCTGCTGTCGGCGGAGGAGTTCTGGGCAGGCGAGACATGCGTCATTGCAGCGGCTCCTTCGTCATCTCGAGGCGCCCTGACGGCGTCCCCGGACCAGGTCCATGGTGGCACCTCTCGCCTGAGCCGCAAAGGGGAGCTGTGGCGTGACGTGTCTCATCAGATACGGAACGGGTTCGTATCGTAAAGGGGGTAAGGTGGAGCGCATGTCGTCTCCACCCGGTAGTCCCTCCGTCCGCACCGTCCCCGAGGCCGTCCACCAGCGCCGGTGGCTGATCCTCGGGGTGCTGATGTTCAGCTTGCTGATCGTCGTGCTGGACAATTCGATCCTGAACGTGGCGATGAAGACGATCGCCACGCCTCCGCCCCACGGCCTCGGCGCCACCCAGAGCGAGCTGGAGTGGGCCATCAACGCGTACACCCTCGTCTTCGCCGGCCTGCTGTTCACCGCGGGACTGCTGGGGGACCGGCTGGGGCGGCGCAAGATACTGCTCGTCGGCATGGTCCTGTTCGGCGTCGGCTCCGTCCTCGCCGCGATGTCGGATTCACCCGGTCAGTTGATTGCCTTCCGCGCCCTGATGGGCTTCGGCGGCGCCTTCGTCATGCCCGCCACGCTGGCGATCCTCATGAACGTCTTCGAGCACGACGAGCAGCCCAAGGCCATAGGAATCTGGGTCGGCGGAGTCGGGATCGCCATCGCCATAGGGCCCATCACGGGCGGGCTGCTGCTCGAGCACTTCTGGTGGGGGTCGGTCTTCCTGGTCAACGTGCCGGTCGTGCTGCTCGGCCTGCTCGGCATGGTGCTGCTCGTCCCCGACTCCCGGGACCCCGCTCCGGGGCGGGTCGATCCCTACGGTGTCCTGCTGTCGATCGTGGGCCTCGTCCTGCTCGTCTACGGGATCATCAAGGGCGGCCAGCTCGCGGACTTCGCCGATCCGGAGGTGCTCGGGGCGATCGGCTCGGGACTGCTGGTCCTGCTGGTGTTCGTCCTTCACGAACGGCGAACCGACCATCCGGCCATGGACATGGGCTACTTCCGCAAGCCGGCGTTCTCCGCCGCCATCGCAGCGATCTCGCTGGTCTTCTTCGCGCTGATGGGCGTGACGTTCTTCACCGTCTTCTACACGCAGAGCGTGCGCGGCTACACCCCGCTCCAGACCGGGCTGCTGATACTGCCGCTCGCGCTCGCCCAGATGTTCTTCGCGCCGCGCGCGCCGCGCGCAGTCGAGCGGTTCGGCGCCCGAGCCGTGTGCGCGGGCGGGATGCTCGTGGTCGCGCTGACCCTGGCCGGCTTCCTCCTGCTCGACCAGGACACCCCGATCTGGGTGCTGGAGGTGCTGTTCTTCCTGCAGGGCGCGGGCATGGCCCACACCATGCCGCCCGTCACTACCACGATCATGCAGGCGCTGCCCCGAGAGAAGGCGGGTTCGGGCTCCGCGCTCAACAACACGTTCCGCCAGGTCGGCGGAGCGCTCGGAGTGGCCGTCCTGGGGTCGTTGCTGTCCACCAGCTACCGGGACGGCATCGAGGGCCACCTCACCGCCCTGCCCCCCGGCGTACGGCACTCCGCGGGCGAGTCCATCGAGGCGACCGTCGCGGCCGCCGACCGCCTGGGGCCCGCCGGCGCCGCCCTGCTGCAGCCCGCCAACGAAGCCTTCATCCACGCCATGCACATCACCGTGGGGATCGCCGCCGGTATCGCGGTCGCCGGGGCCGTGATCGTCGCGCGGTTCATGCCGGGGCGCCCTTCCGCGCCGAAGCCGGAGGGTGCGGTGCAGGAGACCGCCCCAGCGTCGGTACCGCGGGCCGGGGAGCGGGAGAGCGAGGAGTCGTGACCACCGCAGAGCGCCGAGGCCGCCCGCGCAACGCGGCGGTGGACACAGCCGTCGTCGAAACCGTCCTCCGTCTCCTGGAGGAAGGAGCTCCGCTGGGCCGGCTGTCGATCGAGGGGATCGCCCGCGCGGCCGGGGTCGGCAAGGCCACCGTCTACCGGCGCTGGCCCGGCAAGGAGGACCTGCTCCTCGACGTCATGCGCTCCGTCGAGGAGGAGGTCCCGGAACTGCGCGGGACCTCCGTCCGCGACGACCTCGTCGTCCTGCTGGAGTTCCTGCGCCGGCGCGGGCTGGCGAAACGCTCCTCGGCCGTGCTCCGGGCGGTCCTCACCGAAGTCCGGTCCCATCCTCGGCTGTGGAAGGAGTACCAGGACACGGTCATACAGGCGCGGCAGGACGCCGTCCGCGTGGTCCTGCAGCGGGGCCGGGCGACGGGCGAGATCCGGGCCGATGTCGATCTGGAGCTGCTCACCGATCTGTTCACCGGGCCGATGCTCGCCCGCGTCGTGCTGCACGAGTGGCAGGAACTGCCCGAGGGGCTGGCCGAGCGCATCGTCGACACGGTGCTCGAGGGTGTACGACCGAGCGCCACCGGCTGACCACGGGGTTCCGGACGGCGCTTCCGCACGGCGCTCCTGCATGACGCTTCGGCACGGTGCCCGCGCACGACGCTCCCGCATGGCACTTGGGCGAGGCGTTGTCCACAGGCCGGGCATCCTCGAGCCGGGCGTTGTCGGACCCCTCTGCGACGGTGTGTGTACGGGGCGACGGGGAGGCGTTGCGCGGACCGAAGGGGGAGGGGCGCCATGAGGGATCGGTACAACGGCCGGGCAGGCGTGGGCCGGACCGGCTCGAGGGACCACGACGGCATTCGGCGGCGCCTCGATCAGGGCTCGGATCCCGGGGGGTGGGGCGCGGGCATGCGGCGCGTGCCGGCGCGACACCTCCGGACATTTGGTGTGTTCGTCGCCGTGCTTCCCGGTGTTTGTCCAGGTTCTGTCACAGGCCACCGCGTGCCGGTACCGGCCAGGAACCCCGCGCCCCGGGGCGTTCGTCCTCGTAGGAGACCGGGCCCCCGGGGCGGCACGAAAAGCAGCCGCCGCCCATCGCTTATGGTGCGTAGGCGGGGCAGTGAGAAGCAGCGAGGATCGGCACACATGACGCAGGCGCAGATCAGGCACATGGGACACGGCAGCTCGGGCGCCGAGCGGACCGGATCCCGTGGGCGGCGCCTCCTGAGCGGCTGGCAGGCCCCCCGGATCTGGCGGCGCGGCATCGTGCTCGCCGTCCTCGCCCTGGTGCTCGCCGGTCTGATGGCCTTTCACGCGCGGATCCCCAACGGGGTCGGAAACGTCGGCAGTCTGCTGGAGACCTTCCTGCCCTGGCTCGGCCTCGGAATCCCGGTGCTCCTCCTGCTCGCGTTCGCGCGCCGCTCGGCGACCGCCCTGCTCGCGCTGCTGCTGCCGACGGTGGTGTGGCTCAACATGTTCGGCGGACTGGTCACTTCCAAGGCCTCCACCTCCGGCGACCTCACCGTGGCCACGCACAACGTCAACGCCGAGAACACCGACCCGGCCGGGACGGGGCGCGATGTGGCCCGGTCCGGTGCCGAAGTCGTCGCGCTGGAGGAGCTGACGGGCCGTGCCGTGCCGGCGTACGAGCAGGCGCTGCGCGGCACGTACAAGTACCACTCCGTGCAGGGCACCGTGGGGATCTGGAGCAAGTACCCGCTGAAGGGCGTCCGTCCCGTCGACATCAAGCTCGGCTGGACGCGCGCGCTGCGTGGCACGGTCGAGACCCCGAAAGGGCCGGTCGCCGTCTATGTCGCCCATCTGCCGTCGGTGCGCGTGAAGTTCAACGCGGGCTTCACGGCCGGGCAGCGGGACGACAGCGCGCACGCCCTGGGCCAGGCGATCGAACGCGAGCCGATCAGCAAGGTCGTGCTGCTCGGCGACCTCAACGGGACGATGAACGACCGGGCGCTCGCGCCCGTCACGTCGCCCGGCGCCTCGACGATGCGCTCCACACAGGGCGCGGCGGGCGACGGCTTCGGCTTCAGCTGGCCCGCCTCGTTCCCGATGGCGCGGATCGATCAGATCATGGTGCGCGATCTGGAGCCGGTGTCGTCCTGGACGCTGCCGAAAACCGGCAGCGATCACTTGCCGATCGCGGCCACCATCCAGATCTGAGCCGGGCGCGGGGCCGGAGCGGGCCTCGCTGTGCCTCGCCTCCGGGCCACGGGTCGGAGCGCCCGTACGACGTCCTCCGCGGCTTGCCGTACGACGTCCTCCGTGGCCGTACGACGTCCTCCGTGGCCGTACGACGTCCGCGGCTTGCCGTACGACGGGTGGCCGTTTCGCTCACGGAGATCCTTGGCCTGCCCGCAACAAGGGGTTCACACGTCGGACGCACGCGTATGAGAGACTTTGTTCCGGGAAAAAACAAAACAACTCATCCGGAAGGAAGGTTCTCGCTCCATGCCCCTGGCCCTGCTGGCCCTGGCTGTCTCGGCCTTCGGCATCGGCACCACCGAGTTCGTGATGATGGGCCTGCTGCCCAACGTCGCCGACGACCTCGGCACCTCCGTGCCCACCGCCGGCCACCTCGTCTCCGCCTACGCCATCGGCGTCGTCATCGGCGCCCCGCTCCTCGCCGCGCTCGGCTCCCGCATCCCGCGCAAGCGGATGCTGGTCCTCCTCATGGCTCTGTTCACCGTCGGCAACCTGGCCTCGGCGTTCGCCCCGGACTTCGCGCTGCTGGCCGCCGGGCGAGTGCTCGCCGGACTGCCGCACGGCGCGTTCTTCGGCGTCGGCGCGGTCGTCGCCGTCCGGCTGGTCGACCAGCGGCGGCAGGCGCGCGCCGTTGCCACGATGTTCCTCGGCCTCACGGTCGCCAACATCGTCGGTGTCCCCGCCGGCACCCTCCTCGGCCAGCAGCTCGGATGGCGTGCCACGTTCCTCGTCGTCACGGCGATCGGGCTGGTCGCGGTCGCGGCCCTCGCCCGGCTGGTGCCCCACATGCCACTCGACACCCGGGCCGGTCTCGTACGGGAGATGTCCGCCCTGCGCCATCCGCAGGTGCTGCTCGGCCTTCCTTGGCGCCGTGGGCTTCATCACCACGACGCCGCTGCAGATGCTCGTCATGAACAAGGCGCAGCACGCGCCGACGCTGGCCGCCGCCTCCAACCACTCGGCGTTCAACCTGGCCAACGCCGGGGGCGCGTGGCTGGGCGGTGCGGCCATCGCCGCGGGGTGGGGATGGACCTCGCCCACACTCGTCGGTGCCGCCCTCGCGGCGACCGGTCTCGCCATCGCCGTCACCGCCGGGCTCCTCGACCGGTCCACGGCCCGTACGGCCCAAGGTGCGGGCGCCTCGCGGGTCGTCGCGCGCAGCTCCGATCCGGTGCGGGTCGAGCGGGTCGGGTGAAGAAATCCGGCGGGTGACGTGGCTGCCTTGACCTGGGTGTCATCCTCGGAAGTGCGGCGCGTAGAGCTGCACCGCAGACGGCCGTGCCCCGCCCACTGCGCGGGGCACGGTCTTGTCCGCCGAGGTCCTGTCCCCCCGCGGTCCTGTCCGCGGCGGTCACGTCCGCCGTGGTTTTGTCCCCCGCGGACTTGTCCGCCGCTGCCCGGGACCGGCGGGCCCCGGCAGCCCCGGGCGCCCACCCCCGCGGTCCACGGCCCCTCGTGCCCGGTGGTCGGGTCAGCCTTCGCGCCAGCGGTTGGTGATCGGCAGCCGGCGGTCCTTGCCGAAGCCCTTGGCGGAGATCTTCGTGCCCGGCGGGTACTGGCGCCGCTTGTACTCGGCCCGGTCCACCAGCAGCAGGACCCGCCCCACCTCGTCCGCGTCGAAGCCCGCCGCGACGATCGCGTCCCGTCCCCGGTCGTGGTCCACGTACAGGTCGAGAATCGCGTCGAGGATCTCGTAGTCGGGCAGCGAGTCCGTGTCGACCTGGCCGGGGCGCAGCTCGGCGCTCGGCGGCTTGACGACAGAGTTCTCCGGGATCGGCGGGGTCTGGCCGCGGTCGGCGGCCGCCCGGTTGCGCCACCGGGCGAGGCGGAAGACCTGGGTCTTGTAGACGTCCTTGATCGGGCCGTACGCGCCGACCGAGTCGCCGTAGAGCGTCGAATACCCCACCGCCAGCTCGGACTTGTTGCCCGGGGCCAGGACGATGTGGCCCTCCTGGTTGGACACCGCCATCAGCAGCGTGCCGCGCAGCCGGGACTGCAGGTTCTCCTCGGCCACTCCGGTGAGCCCGAGCGACTCCATGTACGCGTCGAACATCGGCTCGATGGGCACCGTGCGGAAGTTGAGTTCCGTACGGCGGGCCAGTTCGGCCGCATCGCCCTTGGAGTGGTCGGAGGAGTACTTGGACGGCATGGAGATGCCGTGGACGTTTTGCGCACCGAGGGCATCGCAGGCGATGGCGGCGACGAGGGAGGAGTCGATGCCGCCGGAGAGGCCGACGAGGACACTGCGGAAACCGTTCTTCGCGACATACGCGCGAAGGCCGACCACCAGCGCCGAGTAGACCTCCTCGTCATCGTCGAGCCGGTCCGCGTACCCGCCCTTGAGCTCCGGTTCGTACGCCGGCAGCGGGTCGGCGGAGAGCGTGATGTGGTCCACGAGCAGACCGTCGTCGACGGTGCCCGCCGGAACCGCCCCCGCCGCCGGAAGATCGAGGTCGATCAGCACACAGCCCTCGGCGAACTGGGGTGCGCGGGCGATCACTTCGCCGTCCGGGTCGACGACGATCGAGTCGCCGTCGAAGACCAGCTCGTCCTGGCCGCCGATCATCGCCAGGTACGCGGTCGTGCACCCCGCCTCCTGGGCACGCTTGCGGACCAGATCGAGGCGGGTGTCGTCCTTCTCGCGCTCGTACGGGGAGGCGTTGACGGACAGCAGCAGCCCCGCGCCCGCGGACCGGGCCGCGGGCACCCGGCCCCCGTCCTGCCACAGGTCCTCGCAGATGGCGAGCGCGACGTCGACGCCGTGCACGCGGACGACGGGCAGGGTGTCGCCCGGTACGAAGTAGCGGTACTCGTCGAAGACCCCGTAGTTGGGCAGGTGGTGCTTGGCGAACGACAGCACCACCTCGCCGCGGTGCAGCACCGCCGCGGCGTTCTGCGGGGCTCCCGCGGGCTGGCCGTAGCGCGGCTGTGCCTTCTCCGACCGGTCCAGGTAACCGACGACGACGGGCAGATCGCCCAGGCCCTCGGAGGCGAGCCGCGAGGCGAGGGCGCGCAGCGCCTCACGCGACGCCTCGACGAAGGAGGTGCGCAGGGCGAGGTCCTCCACGGGGTAGCCGGTGAGCATCATCTCGGGGAAGGCCACGAGATGGGCGCCCTGCTCGGCGGAGTGCCGGGTCCAGTGGACGATGGCCTCGGCGTTTCCTGCGAGGTCGCCGACGGTCGAGTCGATCTGATTCAGTGCGAGGCGAAGTTGAGGCACGCGGCCAGTGTAATCGTCTCTCTGACACGATGTCCCGGGCGGGGTATGTGGGGGCCTTCACTCGGTGCCAAGGGCTCACGGTAGCGGCAGCGGTACGGACCGTCGCACGCCTGTACGCGCAGAGCCCCGCCCGGAGGTGACGCCTCCGGCCGGACGTGCATCGCATCCAGGGGACGTGCATCGCATTCAGGGGACGTGCATCGCATCCAGGGACGTGCATCGCATCCAGAAGCCACGGAACCATTCCGGCCGGAGATCGATCTCCCATGCTCGGAGGAACGGCCTTGGGGCGATTCTGCCGGGAGGCCACCGAGAGAGGCGGGCCGGGCCGCTGCCCGCGGGAGGGCGCAGGATGAGACGCATGAGGCGCGTACCCGGCCGGATGCTCACGGTCGCCGGAGTCCCCACCCACGTCGTACGCGAGGGCGAGGGCCCGGTCTGCGTGCTCAGCGGGGGGCTCGGCATGAGCTGGTTCGACTGGGGACCGGTGGTCCCGCTGCTGACTCCGTACCGCACCGTCGTACGGTTCGACCGCCCCGGTCTCGGGCTCAGTGCCCGCGCGCCCGCGCGGCAGGTCCCCACCGCCGCGGGAGAGGCGGGCCGTATCCTGGCGGTCCTCGACGCGCTCGGGCTGTCCGGCCCGTGCACGGTCGTCGGCCACTCCCTCGCCGGATTCCACGTGGAGGCGTTCGCACGGCTGCACCCCGCACGGACCGCCGCGCTCGTCCTCGTCGACACCAGCGTGGAGGAGGACGCCCGGGCTCCCGCCGTCCCCGCTGCGCCCCGCGCGGCCGCCGCGCGCCTGCTGGCCGCGGGGCTCGGCGCTGCGGGAGTGCCGCGGGCGCTGGGCCGCTCCATGCGTCGCCTCACCGTTCGCGCCCAGACCGTACGCCACGAAGACCCGACGCCCGAGGCCCTCGTCCGCCTCTGCTACAGCACCACACGCGTGCTGCGCGCGAGCCTGCTGGAGAACGCGACCTATGCCGGTATGGCCGCGGAACTTCTCGATCTGCGGGCCCGTCATCCGCTGCCGGACGTCCCGGTGACCGTCCTGGCCGCGTACGGCGCCACCGACGCACCGCGCGAACTGCGCCGCCTGGACCGGCAGCGCCGGCTCGCCGCGGAACTGGACGGCGCAGAGTTCAGGATCGCCGCCCCCGCCGGCCATCTGGTGATGATGGACGACCCCGCGGCGGTCGCCCGTGCCGTGCTCGGGGAATCGCCCGCTTGGGACATCACCGCCGGGAGGACCTAGCCTGACCCCGGGGGACGAAACGCGGCAGAAACGCCGCCACGTGATACTGAACGGGCCACAGCGCGGTGGCGCACCCGAGAAGCTCCAGAGCAAGCCGTCTGACCTGCGAGGATAGGAATCATGGATAAGCAGCAGGAGTTCGTGCTTCGTACGCTCGAAGAGCGCGACATCCGCTTCGTGCGCCTGTGGTTCACCGACGTGCTCGGCTTCCTCAAGTCGGTCGCCGTGGCGCCCGCCGAGCTCGAGCAGGCCTTCGACGAAGGGATGGGCTTCGACGGTTCGGCGATCGAGGGCTTCGCCCGGGTCTACGAGTCCGACATGATCGCCAAGCCGGATCCGAGCACATTCCAGATCATCCCGTGGCGGGCGGAGGCGCCGGGCACGGCCCGGATGTTCTGCGACATCCTGATGCCGGACGGCTCGCCCTCGTACGCCGACCCGCGCTATGTCCTCAAGCGCATCCTGGCCAAGACCTCAGACCTCGGCTTCACCTTCTACACCCACCCCGAGGTCGAGTTCTTCCTGCTCAAGGAGAAGCCGGTCGACGGCTCGCGGCCCACCCCCGCTGACAACTCCGGCTACTTCGACCACACCCCGCAGAACGTCGGCATGGACTTCCGCCGCCAGGCGATCACGATGCTGGAGTCCATGGGCATCTCCGTGGAGTTCTCGCACCACGAGGGGGCCCCGGGCCAGCAGGAGATCGATCTGCGCTACGCGGACGCGCTGTCGACGGCGGACAACATCATGACCTTCCGGCTGGTCATGAAGCAGGTCGCGCTGGAGCAGGGCGTGCAGGCGACGTTCATGCCCAAGCCGTTCTCCGAGCATCCCGGCTCTGGCATGCACACCCATCTCTCCCTCTTCGAGGGCGACCGGAACGCCTTCCACGAGTCGGGTGCCGAGTACCAGCTCTCCAAGGTCGGCAAGTTCTTCATCGCCGGACTGCTCCGTCACGCGGCCGAGATCTCCGCCGTGACGAACCAGTGGGTGAACTCCTACAAACGGATCTGGGGCGGCTCGCAGCGCACCGCGGGCGCGGGCGGCGAAGCGCCGTCCTACATCTGCTGGGGCCACAACAACCGCTCCGCGCTGGTCCGCGTCCCCCTCTACAAGCCGGGCAAGACCGGCTCGACCCGCGTCGAGGTCCGCTCCCTGGACTCCGGCGCCAACCCGTACCTGGCGTATGCGGTGCTGCTGGCGGCCGGTCTGAAGGGCATCGAGGAGAGCTACGAACTCCCGCCGGGCGCCGACGACGACGTCTGGGCGCTCAGCGACCCGGAGCGCCGCGCGATGGGCATCCAGCCCCTCCCGCAGAACCTGGGCGAGGCGATCACCCTCATGGAGCGCAGCGAACTCGTGGCCGAGACGCTGGGCGAGCACGTTTTCGACTTCTTCCTCCGCAACAAGAAGCAGGAGTGGGAGGAGTACCGCTCGGAGGTCACCGCGTTCGAGCTGCGGAAGAACCTGCCGGTGCTGTAGCGGTCGGCGCCGTCCTCCGGGGGATCCGACTCCGGTGGAGTCCGACTCCGAAAAATCCGACGGAAAAGCGTGCAGGGCTGACGGTCGCGGACTGCCGGCCCTTCCACATCTAGTACTGGCGTTTCCTCGGCCCCCTGGTTCAGGCGGAGCGCGACAGAGGGCAGGTGTGCGACACCGGTTGTTTCGCCGACAACTTCGAATGGCTCGCGGAGCGGGCCATGGAGTGGCGTAGGAGCGACCGGGCGAAAGCCCGCTGGCTGTCCGGGGTCTGGAAGGAGTACGAGGCCAACAATCCGCCCTCGGCGGCCGGCAGCACGTAGGGTTTCCGGAAGAATCCTTCGGTGCTGCACGGGAATTGTGTTTCACTCGGGGAGCTTCCCCACCCGCGAAGCATTCCTCACCCGCACAGATTCTTCAGCCCCGAAGCATTCCTCACCCGTTCTTCAGCTTGAAGCATTCCTCACCCGCGGAGCGTTCGCAGAGCCGAGCGGGCGTGCCCGGGGGTGAGCCATGGGGTGCGCCACCCCTCGTCACGGCCGTCCGCGAGGTCCTCCACCAGGGGCAGCAGCGCGTCGCAGCGCCGCTCAGGCGTCCTCACGGAGACGAGCCTCTCGGGGCCCCAACGCTCCTTCATCCCAGGAGTGTCGGTGCTGATCCAGGGGCCGAGGTCGAGGAAGCGCATGCGGTACCACCGGTCGAGGGGTGACGTAGGGGCGGCGACGGGGGGTGAGTCCCACGGGTGCCCGAAGTCATGCACTGACGAGCGCGCCCGGAGCGGGACCCCGGTCGCCGGCTGACCCGCGTCGCGCACCACACGGACGACCGGCGTGTACGGGACGAACCGGCCTGTGCGGCACGGCAGTCGGGCGCGGCAGCGTTCCCGTCCCCGCCGGGCCGGCGGTCGGCGACCGTCGGCCCGGATCCGTCCGGAGGGTCTCGGGCAGTGGTTCGCCGCGGCCCGTAGGTATACGGGCCGAAGGTGCGCGACGGCTCCCGGGACGGGCAACGGTCGCCCGAGTACAACAGCGCCGACCGCAGGGCCCGAGGACGCAGCGGCGCACGGACGCCGGGTGCCGGGGCCCAGGGACGCCGGGGGCAAGGGCCCACGGATGCCGGGTGTCGGGGCCCAGGGACGCCGGGGGCAAGGGCCCACGGATGCCGGGTGTCGGGGCCCAGGGACGCCGGGGGCAAGGGCCCACGGATGCCGGGTGTCGGGC
>NZ_JBFAYQ010000022.1:87841-113644 GCF_040681345.1 Streptomyces sp. NPDC051776
CGGGGCCCAGGGACGCCGGGTGCCGGGGCCCACGGATGCCGGGGGCAGGGGCGTACGGGGCGCGCGGGCGCGCGCCACCCTCGGCGGCCGCGCGCCCGGTCGCCGGGGGCGGCTAGGCTCGTCATCGGCCCGTGATCGACAGGAGGCGGCGGTATGTCCATGTCCGTGCCGCAGGGACGCCGGAGCAGCACGTTCACGCAATTGCTCAGGCACGGGTTCACCGACCCCTCCGCCGCGGTCCGGCTGCTGGACGCCCCGGCGCTCGCACCCGTCCGCTCCGATCCCGTGCTGCTCGACGCCCTCGGTTCCACCGCGGACCCCGACCTCGCCCTGATCGGCCTCGTGCGGCTGGTGGAGTCACTGCGGGAGCACGGGGCCGAGGCGCAGGTCCTCCTCGACACGCTCGTCAGCGCCAAACCGCTCCGCGACCGCCTCCTCGGTGTCCTCGGGGCCTCCGAGGCGCTCGGCGACCATCTCGCCCGCCACCCGCTCGACTGGCACGCCCTGGTCACGTACGAATCGGCCGATCTGCACCCTGGCGTCGAGGAGTTCGAGGATCTGCTCGACGGGGTGCCCGACCCGGACGCGCTGCGGGCCGCGTACCGGCGCTGCCTCCTCACCATCGCCGCCCGCGACGTCTGCGGTACCACGGACGTCGCCTACGCCGCCGCCGAACTCGCCGACCTGGCCACCGCCACCCTCCGGGCCGCCCTCGGCCTCGCCGAGGCCGCCGCGCCCGACGACGCCGCGGTCTGCCGGCTCGCCGTCATCGCCATGGGCAAGTGCGGAGGCCATGAGCTCAACTACGTGTCGGACGTGGACGTCGTCTTCGTCGCCGAGCCCGTCGACGGCACCGACGAGGCCACGGCCATCCAGGCCGCCACCCGCCTCGCCTCCCACATGATGCGGATCTGCTCCGACACCACCGCCGAGGGCACCATCTGGCCGGTGGACGCGAACCTGCGCCCCGAGGGGCGCAACGGCCCCCTGGTCCGCACGCTCTCCAGCCACCTCGCGTACTACCAGCGGTGGGCCAAGACCTGGGAGTTCCAGGCGCTGCTGAAGGCCCGCCCGGTCGCCGGCGACCTCGCCCTCGGCCGTGAGTACGCGGACGCCGTCGCGCCGATGGTCTGGCAGGCCGCCGACCGCGAGAACTTCGTGGCCGACGTCCAGCAGATGCGCCGACGCGTCGTCGAGAACATCCCCGCGTCCCAGGTCGAGCGCGAACTCAAGCTCGGCCCCGGCGGTCTGAGGGACGTGGAGTTCGCCGTACAGCTCCTCCAGCTCGTGCACGGCCGCTCCGACACATCGCTGCGCAGCGGCACCACCCTCGACGCCCTGGCCGCCCTCGCCGCCGGTGGCTACGTGGGGCGGTCCGACGCCGCCGCGCTGGACGCCGCGTACCGCTTCCTGCGCACCATGGAGCACCGCATCCAGCTCCACAAGCTGCGCCGTACCCACCTCGTGCCCGAGGAGGAGGCCGATCAGCGGCGTCTCGGCCGCACTCTGGGCCGCACCTACGACTGGCCCGCGGCCGGCGAGCCCGTGGCGACGCTGCACGCCGAGTGGCGGCGGCACGCGCGCGAGGTGCAGCGGCTGCACGAGAAGCTCTTCTACAGGCCGCTGCTGAGTGCCGTCGCCGAGCTCGAATCGGCGGAGGCCCGGCTCAGCTCGCGCGCAGCCCGGCAGCGCCTCGAAGCCCTGGGCTACGCCGACCCGGCCGCCGCGCTGCGCCACCTGGAGGCCCTGGCCTCGGGCGTCACGCGCAAGGCCGCGATCCAGCGGACGCTACTGCCCGTACTGCTCGGCTGGTTCGCCGACTCCGCCGATCCGGACGCCGGGCTGCTCGCCTTCCGCAAGGTCTCCGACGCCCTCGGCAAGACACCCTGGTATCTGCGGCTGCTGCGCGACGAGGGTGCCGCCGCGGAGAATCTGGCCCGCGTGCTGTCCGCCGGCCGCCTCGCCCCCGACCTGCTGCTCCGCGCCCCCGAGGCGGTCGCGCTGCTCGGCGACCCGGAGGGTCTGCAGCCCCGCGACCGGGCGCATCTGGAGCAGGAAGTGCTGGCCGCGGTGGGCCGGGCCGACGACGCCGCGCACGCCGTCACCGCCGCCCGGGGGGTCCGCCGCCGCGAGCTGTTCCGCACCGCGGCCGCCGACATCGTGGGCGCGTACGGCACCGAGTCGAGCCCCGCGGAGACCGACCACGGATCAGTGGTGGACATGGTCGGCAGCGCCGTCACCGATCTCAACGCCGCGACCATCGCCGGCGCCCTGCGTGCCGCCGTGCGGGACAAGTGGGGCGACGAGCTGCCTGCCCGGTTCGCCGTGATCGGCATGGGCCGCTTCGGCGGCCAGGAGCTGTCCTACGGCTCCGACGCCGACGTGCTGTTCGTGTACGAGCCGCGGGACGGCGTGCCCGAGCAGGAGGCCGCGCAGGCCGCCTTCGCCGTCGCCAACGAGATGCGCCGCCTGCTGCAGTTGCCAACCGCCGACCCGCCGCTGCTCATCGACGCCGACCTGCGCCCCGAGGGCAAGTCCGGCCCGCTGGTGCGGACCCTGGCCTCGTACGCCGCCTACTACCGCCGCTGGTCGCTGGTATGGGAGAGCCAGGCCCTGCTGCGTGCCGCGCCGGTGGCGGGCGACGCTGACCTGGGGGAGCGGTTCGTCGAGCTGATCGACCCGCTGCGCTACCCCGAGCGTGGCCTGACCGAGGAGTCCGTACGCGAGATCCGGCGGCTCAAGGCCCGTATGGAGTCCGAGCGGCTGCCCCGCGGCGCCGACCGGACCCTGCACACCAAGCTCGGCCGCGGCGGCCTCTCCGACGTCGAGTGGACCGTGCAGCTCCTGCAACTCCAGCACGCGGGGGACGAACCCGGCCTGCGCACCACCCGCACACGGCAGGCCCTGTACGCCGCTCGCGAAGCCGGACTGATCGGCGCCGAGGACGCACAGGTGCTGGACGAGGCGTGGGTGCTGGCCACCCGGGTGCGCAACGCAGTGATGCTGGTGCGCGGCCGGCCCGGGGACACCTTCCCGACCGAGGCGCGGGAACTGGCCGCAGTGGGCCGCTACCTCGGCTACGAGCCGGGCCACGTCGGCGAGATGCTCGACGACTACCGGCGGGTGACGCGGCGCGCGCGAGCCGTGGTCGACGCGCTGTTCTACGGGACGTGAACGCCGCCCTCCGCGCGCGGGCGACGGAGGGGAAGGAAGGGCGGGAAGGCCGGACCGCGGGACCGGAGAGGCCGGACCCGTGGGACCGGAGAGGCCGGACTCGTGGGCCTTGGAGGTCAGACCACGGGCCGCAGTTCGAGCTCCGCGCCCCCCGAGACGGGTTTCACCCGCCGCGGCATCCGGTATGCGACCGAGCCGTACAAGAGATACGACAGCGCGTACCCGAACGACAGGCACATCAGCCCACCGACCGCGTCCAGCCAGAAGTGATTGGCCGTGGCGACGATCACCAGCAGCGTGAACGCCGGATACACCAGGCCCAGTACCTTCGCCCACATCGGCCGCGCCAGTATCGCGATGGTGATGCCGCACCACACCGACCAGCCGATGTGCATCGAGGGCATGGCGGCGTACTGGTTGGACATGTCGGCGAGATTCCCGGACGCCATCGACCCCCATGTCTCGTGCACGAGCACGGTGTCGATGAACCCCTCACCCGACATCAGACGGGGTGGCGCGAGCGGGTAGAAGTAGTAGCCGAGCAGGGCAACACCCGTGGTGGCGAAGAGGACCAGCCGCGTCGCCGCGTAACGCCCCGGGTGGCCGCGGTAGAGCCAGACGAGCACACCGATGGTGACGATGAAGTGCAGCGTCGCGTAGTAGTAGTTCATGCCGACGATCAGCCACTCCACGGAATTCACCGCGTGGTTGACCGTCCGCTCCACGGCGATGCCGAGGGCTTCCTCCACGCGCCAGATCCAGTCGGCGTTCTGCAGGGCTTCCTGCTTCTGCTCCGGAACGGCGTTGCGGACCAGCGAATACGTCCAGTAGCTGACGGCGATGAGGAGGATCTCGAACCAAAGCCGCGGTCTGCGTGGGGTGCGCAACCGGTCGATCCATGCACGCCGCGGTTCTGTCGGGCGGTCCGCTCGCCCATCGATGGGTGACGGGGTGACCGTCCGGCCCTCCAGAGTCTCCACAGTCGCTTCACCCATAGCGGGACAGTCTGCCAGATGGCGACCTGCTACCGATCACTAAGCGTCGTCCGGTTCCTCTCAGCCCACGCTACGCCTCGCAGGGGCAGCCTGCCCTTTGGGTCCTGCGGCCGTCGACCCGCGGACCACCAGCTCGGGCAGGAAGACGAATTCGCTGGGCGGCGCCGGAGTACCGCCGATTTCCTCCAGCAGCGCCCGGACCGCCGCCTGCCCCATCGCCGGCACCGGCTGCCGGATGGTGGTCAGTGGGGGATCGGTGAAGGCGATCAGCGGGGAGTCGTCGAAGCCGATCACCGAGACGTCGCGCGGCACCTCCAGGCCGTGCTGCCGGGCCGCCCGGATCGCGCCGAGCGCCATCATGTCGCTGGCGCACACCACCGCCGTGCAGCCCCGCCCGATCAGTGCGGACGCCGCCGCCTGACCGCCCTCCAGGCTGTACAGCGAGTGCTCGACCAGGGACCGTGCGTCATCGGAGGACAGGCCGAGCTGCTCCTGCATGCTCTGCAGGAAGCCTTCGATCTTGCGCTGCACCGGGACGAACCGCTTCGGTCCCAGCGCCAGCCCGATCCGCTCGTGGCCCAGGGCCGCGAGGTGAGTGACCGACAGCCGGACCGCGGCCCGGTCGTCGGGCGAGACGAACGGCGCCTGCACCTTCGAGGAGAAGCCGTTGATGAGGACGAACGGCACGCCCTGCGCGCGCAGCTGCTCATACCGCTCGGTGTCGGCCGAGGTGTCCGCGTGCAGGCCGGAGATGAAGATGATCCCGGCGACGCCCCGGTCCACCAGCATCTCGGTGAGCTGGTCCTCGGTGAAGCCTCCGGGCGTCTGGGTGGCCAGTACGGGGGTGTAGCCCTGCTGTGTGAGGGCCTGGCCGATGACCTGCGCGAAGGCCGGGAAGATCGGGTTCTCCAGCTCAGGCGTGATCAGCCCCACCAGACCGGCACTGCGTTGCCGCAGCCGAACCGGGCGCTCGTAGCCGAGCACGTCCAGCGCGGCCAGGACGGACTGGCGGGTGGCCGCCGCGACGCCGGGCTTCCCGTTGAGCACCCGGCTGACTGTCGCCTCGCTGACACCCGCCTGGCCTGCGATGTCGGAGAGCCGTGCGGTCACGGGGGTGGACTGTACCGGTCGCATCTCAGACTTCCCACCAGACACAGGTGTCGGCCGGGATGTGGACGCTGCCGCCCGTGAAATGCAGGGCAGCGGTGGCCAGCACCGGCCGCCCCGGCACGGGCAGTTCGACCTCGCTGTCCAGGGTGTTGAGCGTGCACACGAAGCCCGGCCGGGACACGGCGAGTACCCCGTCCGGAGCCTCCAGCCATGCCATCGTCCCGTCCCCGAGCCCGGGGAGGCGGCGGCGCAGCGCCAGCGCGGAGCGGTACAGCTCCAGCGTCGAGCGCGGATCGCCTGACTGAGCCTCCACCGACAACTCCCGCCAGGTGGCGGGCTGCGGAAGCCAGCTTGCGCCGGGCCCGAACCCGTACGGCGCCTCCTCGCCCGACCACGGGATAGGCACCCGGCAGCCGTCGCGCATGCCGTCCTGCCCGCCCGCCGGCTCACCACCACCCTCATCCGTTGCTCCCCCGGACTCCGTCCGGGGGGACCCCCACCGCGCCGCCTCGTCCTTGCCGCGGAAGAACGCCGGGTCCTGGCGCACATCGTCGGGCAGGTCCGTCACCTCCGGCAGACCCAGCTCCTCGCCCTGGTACACGTACGAGGACCCGGGCAGCGCGAGCGTGAGCAGCGCCGCCGCACGCGCCCGGCGTAGCCCCGCCTCGCCGCCGCCGTAGCGGGTGGTGTGGCGCACCACGTCGTGGTTGGACAGCACCCAGGTGGTGGGGGCACCGACCGAGGTGGTGGCGGCCAGGGACTCGTCGATGACGCCGCGCATCGCGTCCGCGTCCCACGCGCAGGTCAGGAAATGGAAGTTGAACGCCTGGTGCAGCTCGTCGGGGCGCACGTACAGCGCGAGCCGCTCGGTGCTGGGGGCCCACGCCTCGGCGACCCCGATGCGCCCGTCGCCGTAGGAGTCCAGCAACTGCCGCCAGGAGCGGTGGATCTCGTGCACCCCGTCCTGATCGAAGAACGGCAGCACCTGCGCACCGATCATCTTCGCCTGCTCGCTGCGGCCGATCCCCGGCAGCCCTTCGGCCTTGATCATGCCGTGCGCGACGTCGACGCGGAAGCCGTCGACGCCCAGGTCCAGCCAGAACCGCAGGATCGACTCGAACTCCTCGCGGACCTCCGGGTTGTCCCAGTTGAGGTCGGGCTGCTCGGGCGCGAACAGGTGGAGATACCACTCGCCGGGCATCCCGTCCGCGCCGGTCGTACGGGTCCAGGCCGGGCCGCCGAAGACCGACTCCCAGTCGTTCGGCGGCAGTTCGCCGTTCCCGCCCCGGCCGGGCCGGAAGTGGTAGCGGTTCCGGGAGGCCGCGCCCGCCCCCTCCGCGAGCGCGGCCCGGAACCACTGGTGCTGGTCGGAGGTGTGGTTCGGGACGATGTCCACGATCACCTTCAGGCCCAGCTCGTGGGCGCGCCGCACCAGGTCGTCCGCGTCGGACAGATCGCCGAACAGCGAGTCCACGGCGCGGTGGTCGGCGACGTCGTAGCCGCCGTCCGCCTGCGGCGAGGCGTAGAAGGGAGTGAGCCAGACGGCGTCCACGCCCAGCTCCGCCAGATAGGGCAGACGGTCGCGGATCCCCCGGAGATCGCCGATCCCGTCACCGTCGCTGTCCGCGAACGACCGTACGTACACCTGGTAGATGACGGCGTCGCGCCACCAGTCGGCGCACCGCTCCGGGGCGGTCTCCTCACGGACGGACGGGGCGAGGTCCTGGGTCATGTGTGACGTCCCTCATAGGGTGGGCCCAACGGGGCTGCGGGAAGCGGTGGTCTTGAAGGGTCGGCCCGCACACGCACGGACCGATGACGGTGGATCAGCCCTTCGTGCCTCCCGCGGTGAGCCCGGCGACCAGGTGCTTCTGCGCGAAGAAGAACAGCATTCCGGCCGGCACCATGATCAGTACGGACGAGGCGGTCATCAGGCCCCACTCGGCGCGGTGCGGCCCCACAAAGGTCTGCAGGCCGACGGCGAGCGTGTAGTTCTCCTCGCTGCTCATGAACTGCGTGGCGAAGGCGACTTCGCTCCAGGCGGTCAGGAAGGTGTAGAAGGCGGTCACCGCGAGACCGGGCCGGGCCAGTGGCACGACCAGTCGCCAGAACGTGCCGAACGGGGTCAGGCCGTCGACCCGCCCCGACTCGTCGATCTCGGCGGGAATGGTGTCGAAGTAGCCCTTGAGCATCCAGGCGCAGAACGGCACGGACACCGAGCAGTAGGTGAGGATCAGGCCGCTGTAGGAGTCCAGCAGGCCCAGCTTTCCCAGGATGTTGTAGAGCGGCACGATCAGCACCGCGACCGGGAACATCTGGAAGAGCAGGAAGGACCACATCAGGGTCCCGTGCCCGGGGAACCGCATCCGGGACAGGGCATAACCGGCGCTGGCCGCGATGAGGACGCCGACGAGCATCGTGCCGCCCGCGATGACGACCGAGTTGGCGAACCAGGTGACGAACTCGGTGTCGTCCAGCACATGGACGTAGTTGCTGAGCGTGAAGCCGGACATCTCCATCGGGTGCGTCCAGCCGTTCTCGCCGCGCAGCGAGACCAGCACGATGAAGACGACCGGGAAGAGGGCGACCATCGAGGCCGCCACGAGCGTGGTGTGCAGGGCGGCCGAGGCACCCTTGGAGCGCTCGCCGCGGCGGCGTACGCGGCGCATCGCGGCGGGCGCCGCGGCCGGTGCGGTGGTCACGGAGGCGGGTGCAGGGGCGGGGGCGCTCATCGGACGGCCTCCTGGCGGTCGAGCATCCTGCGGTAGAAGACGGAGAAGACCAGCAGCAGGGAGAGGATGACGATCCCGTACGAGGCGGAGGCCGCGTAGTCGCGGACGCCCTGGAAGGCGAGCCGGTAGGCGTACGTCACCAGGATCTCGCTCTCGGTCCCGCCTGCCTGGCCGATCACGAGGTAGATGATCGGGAACATGTTGAAGGTCCAGATGGTGCCGAGCAGGATGACGGTGCTGCTGACGGGCCGCAGTCCGGGCAGGGTGATATGGCGGAACCGCTGCCACGCGCTCGCGCCGTCCATCTCCGCCGCCTCGTGCAACTCCCGTGGTATCGCCTGCAGTCCGCCCAGGACCGCGACCATCATGAACGGCACACCGAGCCAGGTGTTGACGGCGATGACCGAGATCTTCTGGACGAAGGGGTCACCGAGCCAGTCGACCGCCCCGATGCCCACCTTGCCGAGCAGGGCGTTGAGCACACCGTTGTCGGAGTTGTACATCAGCTTCCAGGCGAAGGCGGCGACGAACGCCGGGACCGCCCAGGGCAGGATCAGCAGGACGCGGTAGAGCGAACGGCCCTTCACCTGCCGGTTGAGCAGCATGGCCAGGCCCAGGCCGATGGTGTAGTGCAGGAACACACAGCTCGCGGTCCAGATCACGGTCCAGGTGAGCCGCGGGTAGAAGGAGCCCTCCCGGCCGGAGAGGATGTTCCAGTAGTTGTCGAGGCCGATGAACGTGTAGGTGGACGGAACCTCGAAGTCACCGATCACGCGGCCGATGTTGGCCTCGTTGGCGTCGGTGAAGGACAGGTAGATCCCGCGGCCGAGCGGATAGCCGACGAGCACCCCGAGCACCACGACGACGGGCAGCACCATCGCCCACGCGTACCAGTGGGTGTCGAACGATCGCCGGGCACGGGCGAGCAGGGACGGGCGCGGCTGCTTCCGGTCCGGGCCCCCGGCGCCGGTGCTGCCGGAGCTCGCCGGGCTCCCGGGCTTGGTGACGGCTGTGGTCATGGCTCCACGGCTTTCTGCGGGTCGCGGGTCGAGCGGGTCGTGGGTCTACGGGACGGGGGCGGCTGTTCCGGGCCGGTCACCCACCGGGGCGCCGGATGGGGGGCCGGGGCACCGGATGGGGCGGCGGTCAACTCGCCCTCGCCCGGCGGGCGGTGGGACCGGCCCGGCCCGGCCGGGCGGCGCGTGGGCCGCACCCGCGCGGGGCGGGAGCGGCCCTCCCCTCGGCGGGGAGCCCGGGCCGGACCGGGCCGGAGTCGGTGACCCGGCCGCCGATCGGCTGCCCAGGGCGTGTCCGACACGCCCTATCCGGCGATCTCGTAGTCCTTGATCAGCTTGGACTTCCACTCCTCGGCAAGGGCGTCGAGCCCCGCCTTCGGGGTGGTCTGTCCGCGCAGGATCTTCACGTAGTGCTGGTCGAAGGCGACGAACAGATCACCGACACCGGGGATGACGGGCCGCGACTTGGCGGTGGCCAGCGCGTCCTGGAAGGCCTTCTTCGCCGGATCGGCGGTGACCTCCGCGGTGTAGGCGGACTTGCGTGTCGGCAGCGTGTTGATCTCGGTGGCGGTGAGTTCCTGGCTCTTGGCGGAGGACATGAACTTCACGAAGAGGTACGCCGCGTCCTTGTTCTGCGAGCCGCGGTAGACCGAGTAGTTGTGGCCGCCGATGGGGGCAGCGCCCTTGCCGGACGAACCCGCCGGGATCGTGGCGATGCCCAGGTTCTGCTTGTCCTTGAACGCCTTGCCGGTGTAGTCGTCGGCCACCGACCAGGGGCCGTTGACGACCATAGCGACCTTGCCGTCCTTGAAGGAGGTCTGCGCCGCGACGTAGCCGTCCGTGGTGGCGGGCTTGAGGGAGACCCCGGACTTCACCATGCCTACAGCGGTTTTGACGCCCTTGACGGCCTCGGGCGAGTTCACGGTGATCTTCTTGCCCTTGGTGTCGAGCATGTCACCGCCCTCGCCGTAGATGAACGGCAGGGAGAAGTAGCCCTCGGGGTTGAGCTGGGTGCCGGCGACGCCCGTCTTCTTCTTGACGGTCTTCGCGGTCTCGACGAACTCCTCCCAGGTGGCCGGGGGCTTCTCGATACCGGCCTTCTTGAAGATCTCCTTGTTGTAGAGGAGACCGAGGGTGTCGGTGACCTGGGGGACACCGACCGTCTCGCCCTTCCACTTGGCGGTGGAGAGGGGGCCATCGAGGAAGTCGTCCGCGTTGTCCAGCGCAGGGGTGCCGTCCAGCGGCTGGAGGTAGCCGAGGTTGGCGAACCCGGCCGACCAGCCGACGTCGGTGCGGATGACGTCGGGGGCGCCCTTGCCGGACTGGGCCGCGGTCTTGAACTTCTGCTCGGCCGCGTCGAAGGAGACGGGGACGCGCTTGACCTTGATCTTGGGGTACTCGGCCTCGAAGTCCTTCACCAGCTTCTCGTATGTGGGGCCCTCGGCCTCGTTGGCGGTGTCCCACCACGTCACGGTGCCGGTCACGCTGCCCGGGTCCTTGGCGGCCTTGGAGCCGTCGCCTCCGCTGTCCCCGTTGTCCCCACCGCAGGCCGTCGCCGCCAGGGCCAGCACCCCGGCCACGGCGGCGACCGATATGCCTCGACGCATATTGATCTCCTCATTGAGTGCGGCCCAGCCTGGTGGATCAGTGCCATCTGTGCGACTCGCCTCTCCCTCGGCGGCCCCGGGCTGGGAGGAAGCTAACAGGGCTGCAATCTCTTGCGAAAGAGCTTGCAGAAAGAAAACGGGGGGATTTCCTTGCTGTTGCCTCTTCGTGTCCCAGGGGTTGACCCCGATGTTCGAGCCTCGTACGGTCTCCGCGGTAGCAGGCCGCTGACGGCTTGCTGCAAGAACCATCACCACAATGGCCTTACGGGCATGGCGCGTTGCCACAAGGCTGCACCGTCACCCACACCTCCCCCCACAGGAGGATTCATGGCCATGTCTGTCGGCGGAACGGCCGGCAAGTCCTTCGTCGTCGCGGTGGCCCTCGCGGCTGCCGCCGCCGCCCTCGTCTCACCCGCCGCGACAGCCCGGGCCTCGGCGTCCCCGCCCGGGGGCAAGGACGTCACCGCTGTCCTCTTCGAATGGCGTTTTGACTCGGTTGCCCGGGAGTGCCGGGATTCGCTCGGTCCGGCGGGCTACGGATACGTCCAGGTCTCGCCGCCCCAGGAGCACATCAGGGGCGAACAGTGGTGGACCTCGTACCAGCCCGTGAGCTACAGGATCGCCGGACGCCTCGGCGACCGCGCGGCCTTCGGGGCCATGGTCGACGCCTGCCACGACTCCGGTGTGAAGGTCGTCGCGGACACTGTCATCAACCACATGGCGTCCGCCGACGGGACGGGCACCGGCGGCTCCCGGTACACCAAGTACGAGTACCCCGGCATCTATTCGGGTGCCGACATGGACGACTGCCGGTCCACCATCGACAACTACCAGGACCGGGCGAACGTCCAGAACTGCGAACTCGTCGAGCTCGCGGATCTCGACACCGGCGAGGAGTACGTCCGCTCCCGCATCGCCGCCTACATGAACGACCTGCTCTCCCTCGGGGTCGACGGCTTCCGCATCGACGCGGCCAAGCACATGCCTGCCGGCGATCTGCGGGCCATCAAGGCCAAGTTGAGCGCCCCGGACGCCTATTGGAAGCAGGAGGCCATTTACGGCGCGGGCGAGGCGGTGTCGCCGTCCGAGTACCGGGACACGGGCGACGTCCAGGAGTTCCGTTACGCGCGCGACCTGAAACGGGTCTTCACCGGCGAACGGCTGGCGTACCTGAAGAACTACGGCGAGGGCTGGGGCTACATGCCCAGCGGCTCCTCGGCCGTCTTCGTCGCCAACCACGACACCGAACGCAGCGGCGACACCCTCAGCTACAAGGACGGCGCCGACTACACGCTGGCGCACGTCTTCATGCTGGCCTGGCCGTACGGTGCCCCGGACGTCCACTCCGGCTACGAGTTCACCGACCGCGACGCCGGGCCGCCGAACGACGGTGCGGTGAGCGCCTGTTACCAGGACCGGTGGAAGTGCCAGCACGCATGGCCGGAGATCGAGCGGATGGTGGACTTCCGCAACACCGTGCGCGGCACCGAGGTCACCCACTGGTGGGACAACGGCAACGACGCAATCGCTTTCGGGCGCGGGGACAGGGGGTTCGTCGCGATCAACCACGAGGGCGAGTCCCTGACCCGGACGTTCCGGACGTCACTGGCGGCGGGCGACTACTGCGACGTCCAGTCCGGCCGCACGGTGACGGTGGACGGCTCCGGCCGACTGGACGCCACGCTGGCCCCCGGCACGGCGCTGGCGGTCCACGCGGGAGCGCGCTCCTGCGAGTGACGGCCGCCACGGGCGGCCGCGGCGGCGCGGCCGGGGAAGCGGTGCCCGCGGCGCACGAGGTCCGTGGTGCACGGCGTCCGTGGTGCACGAGCTCCGCGGCAACCTCCGGCCGCCGGGACGGCCGCCGTCCCGGCGGCCGGGGGCGGCCCGGCGGCTCCCCAGCGCCGCGCGGCTCCGTGGCGGGGTGCCTGCCGCCTCGGCGGCGTGGGGCCGGGCGCAGGGCCCCGCGTCGCGCGAGCGCGCCGGGACCGCTGGGCACCGCCGGTGTCACGCCCCCGGCGGTGCCGTGAGGCTTTCGACGGTGGCCGGGCCCGGTCACGGTGCGCGCCCCACGCCGCCGGAGGCCGATGGCACAGGCTCACGCTCGGCCACGCCGATGGGGCGGCCGGGCGGGGGGCCCGGCGCGAGGAAGGTTCGCCGCAGCGGAAGCAGTGAAGACAGCAACCCCCCTCCCTCCGAAGGAGATTCAGCCGATGAAGCGCATCCGCACCACCGGGCGCAGAACCGCGCTCGCCACCGCAGCGGCAGCAGTGCTCGCACTGCTGCCGTCCGGTGGGCCGCCCGCCGCGGAAGCGGCCGCCGCCGCGCCGCCTCCGCCGTCGGATGCCGCGCTCGCCGCGCAGCCCGCTCGGCACGACCTCACACGCGAGCAGTTCTACTTCGTCCTCCCCGACCGCTTCGCCAACGGCTCCGCCGCCAACGACCGCGGCGGGCTGACCGGGGGCCGCCTCGACAACGGCTTCGACCCCACCGACAAGGGCTTCTACCAGGGCGGCGACCTCAAGGGCCTGACCGAAAGGCTCGACTACATCAAGGGGCTGGGCACGACCGCCATCTGGATGGCGCCCATCTTCAAGAACAAGCCGGTCCAGGGCGAGGGCAAGGACGCGAGCGCCGCGTACCACGGCTACTGGATCACCGACTTCACCCGCGTCGACCCGCACTTCGGTACCAACGCCGAGCTGGAGAGGCTGATCGACAAGGCCCACGCCAAGGGCATGAAGGTCTTCTTCGACGTCATCACCAACCACACCGCCGACACCGTCGACTACGCGGAGAAGGAGTACGGCTACCGCTCCAAGGGCGCGTACCCGTACCTCGACCGCGAGGGCCGCCCGTTCGACGACCGGGCCGGGATGGGGCGCGTGGACGCGGACTCCTTCCCGTACTCGCCGAAGCCGCGCACCGGTGTGGGGAGGAAGGTGCCCGCCTGGCTCAACGAGCCGACGCTCTACCACAATCGCGGCGATTCCACCTTCGCCGGCGAGAGCAGTGAGTACGGCGACTTCGCGGGCCTGGACGACCTGTGGACCGAGCGTCCCGAGGTCGTGGCCGGGATGGAGAGGATCTACCGGCGCTGGGTCCGCGATTTCGACATCGACGGCTTCCGCATCGACACCGTCAAGCACGTGAACCTCGACTTCTGGACCCAGTGGGCGACGGCCCTCGACGCGTACGCCGCGCGCCACGGCCGTGCGGACTTCTTCATGTTCGGCGAGGTCTACGCGGCTGATCCCGCCGTGACCTCGCCCTATGTGACGCGCGGCCGGCTCGATGCCACCCTCGACTTCCCCTTCCAGGACGCCGCCCGCGCCTACGTCTCGCGGGGCGGCCCCGCGGCGAAGCTGTCCGGCGTCCTCGCGCAGGACTACCGCTACACCAGTGGCAGGGCCAACGCCTACGAGCAGGTCACCTTCCTCGGCAACCACGACATGGGCCGGATAGGGACCTTCCTCCAGCAGGACAACCCGAAGGCGAGCGACGCCGAACTGCTGCGCCGGGCGCGCCTGGCCAACGAGCTGATGTTCCTCGACCGCGGCAACCCCGTCGTCTACTACGGCGACGAGCAGGGCTTCACCGGCGCGGGCGGCGACAAGGACGCCCGGCAGACCCTGTTCGCCTCGAAGACCGACGACTACCTCGACGACGACCTGATCGGCACCGACCGTACGCACGCCACCGACGCCTACGATCCACGCCACCCGCTCTACCGGTCGATCGCCGCGCTGTCGAAGCTCACCAAGAAGCACCCGGCGCTGCGCGACGGAGTGCAGACCGAGCGCTACGCGGCGAAGGGCGCGGGCGTCTACGCCTACTCCCGTACCGATGCGCGGGAGAGCACCGAGTACGTGGTGGCGGTGAACAACGCCACCGAGGCGAAGAAGGCCGAGATCCCCACCGCCGCCGCCGGGATGCGTTTCCGTCCCGTCTACGGTGGAAAGGGCGCGGGCGCGACGGCGGGGGAGGACCGGAAGCTGTCCGTCGAGGTGCCCGCCCTGTCCGCCGTCGTGTACCGGGCGGAGAAGAAGCTGCCCGTTCCGGCTGCGAAGCCGCGGGTGGCCCTGGACGCCCCCGACGACGGAGCCACTGGCACCGCCGAGGTCGCGGCCGACGTGGACGGCGGCGGTCTCAACCGCGTCGTTTTCACCGCCCAGGTCGGCAACGGGAGCTGGAAGGTGCTCGGCTCGGCCGACCACGCCCCGTACAAGGTGACCCACCACATCGCGGCGAAGGTTCCCGCCGGAACTCCCGTACGCTACAAGGCGGTTGCCGTCGACAGCGCCGGCCGGACCGCGAGCGCGCTCGCCTCGACCACCACCGGGCAGGCCCCCGAGCCGCCGAAGCCGGGCGCTGTCCAGCGCGCTTACGCGGTCGTCCACTACCAGCGCCCCGACGGCGACTACGACGGGTGGCGGCTGAAGACGGGCGGCGGTACGGCGGAGTTCACCGGCCGCGACGCGTACGGAGCCTTCGCCTGGGTCAAGGTGGAGGACGGCGCCACCGGGATCCCCTTCGCCGTCGAGAAGAACGGCACCGCCGACGGCCCCCAGCGCACGATCGACCTCGCCCGCACCGGTGAGGTGTGGATCGAGCAGGGCAAGGACGGCCTGGAGGAGCAGGCCCCGCACGGCGCCTACCCACCGCAGGACACCAAGAAGGCCGTGCTCCACTACCACCGCGCCGACGGCGACTACGACGGCTGGGGCCTGCACACCTGGACCGGAGCCGCCGAGCCCACCGACTGGTCGAAGCCGCTGAAGCCCGTGCGCAGGGACGCGTACGGCGTGACCTTCGAAGTGCCGCTCGCCGAGGGTACAAAGTCCCTCGGTTACATCGTCCACAAGGGCGACGAGAAGGACCTGCCCGCCGACCAGTCCCTGGATACGGTGACCTACGGCCACGAGGTGTGGATGCTCTCCGGCGAGCGGCAGTATCTGCTGCCCGGCACCGGCAGTGCGCCCGACCTCGACCTCGACAAGGCCGAGGCGCAGTGGATCGACCGCGACACCGTGGTGTGGAAGACGAGGACCACCGGCGCCGCGAGCACGCAGCTCGTGTACGCGCCCGAGGGCGGCATCATCATCGAGGCCGGGTCCCTCAGCGACGAGGGCCACTGGCTGCGACTGAACCCGACGGCGCTCACCGACGCGCAGAAGAAGGCGTATCCGCATCTGAAGGACCATCCGGCGTTCCGCGTGGACCCGCGGGACCGGGACCGTGTCCGGGACGCCTTGAAGGGGCAGATCATCGCCACGCAACGGGCCGCGGGGGGAGCCCTGCTGGCGGCGACCGGCGTGCAGATCCCCGGCGTGCTGGACGACCTCTACGCGAGCAAGGCGCAACGGGCGAGGCTCGGCCCGGTCTTCCACGACGGCCGCCCCACGCTGTCCGTCTGGGCACCGACGGCGCGTAAGGTCTCGCTCGACCTGGACGGCAGGATCGTGCCGATGCGCCGCGAGCGCGGCAGCGGCGTCTGGAGCGTCACCGGTGAGCGCAGCTGGTCCGGAAAGCCGTACCGCTACGTGGTCGACGTCTGGGCCCCGTCCGTGCGGAAGCGGGTCACGAACAGGGTCACCGACCCGTACGACCGCCCTGACCGCCGACTCCCGCCGCAGCCTGGTCGTGGACCTCGCGGACCCCGCCCTGGCGCCGAAGGGCTGGTCGTCCCTGAAGAAGCCCGCCCCAACTCCCCTGCGGAGCGCGCAGATCCAGGAGCTGCACATCCGCGATTTCTCTGTCGCCGACCGGACCTCCGAGCACCGCGGGCAGTACCTCGCCTTCACCGACCGGGATTCGGCCGGGATGAAGCACCTGCGGAAGATGGCCCGCTCCGGAACCTCGTACGTCCATCTCCTTCCGGCCTTCGACATCGGAACCATTCCGGAGCGGGAGGCGGACCAGCAGGAGCCGAAGTGCGACCTTGCGCCGTACGCACGGGACTCCGAGAAACAGCAGGAGTGCATCGCGAAGACGGCGGGGAAGGACGCGTACAACTGGGGCTACGACCCGCTGCACCACACCGTCCCCGAGGGCTCCTATGCGAGCGATCCGCAGGGTACGCGCCGCACCGTCGAGTTCCGGCGGATGGTGCAGGGCCTCAACGCCTCCGGGCTGCGCGCCGTGATGGACGTCGTCTACAACCACACCGTGGCCGGCGGTCAGCACGACAAGTCCGTCCTGGACAAGATCGTCCCCGGCTACTACCAGCGCCTGCTGGACGACGGCTCGGTCGCCACCTCCACCTGCTGCGCCAACACCGCGCCCGAGCACGCCATGATGGGCAAGCTCGTCGTCGACTCCGTCGTCACCTGGGCCAAGCAGTACAAGGTCGACGGCTTCCGCTTCGACCTCATGGGCCACCACCCCAAGGCCAACATCCTCGCCGTGCGCAAGGCGCTCGACGCCCTCACCCCCAAGGAGGACGGCGTCGACGGCAGGAAGATCGTCCTGTACGGGGAGGGCTGGAACTTCGGTGAGATCGCCGACGACGCCCGCTTCGAGCAGGCCACGCAGAGGAACATGGCGGGCACGGGCATCGCGACCTTCTCCGACCGGGCGCGTGACGCGGTGCGCGGCGGCGGGCCGTTCGACGAGGACCCACGCGCCCAAGGCTTCGCCTCCGGCCTGTTCACCGACCCCAACGGGTCGAATGCGGGCGGCACCCGCGATGAGCAGAAGGCGCGGCTGCTGCACTACCAGGACCTGATCAAGGTCGGCCTCACGGGGAATCTCGCCGACTACTCCTTCACCGACAGCAGCGGCCGGAAGGTCACGGGCGCGGACGTCGACTACAACGGCGCCCCGGCCGGTTACGCGCACGCGCCGGGCGACGCCCTCGCCTACGCCGACGCCCATGACAACGAAACCCTCTACGACGCCCTCGCGTTCAAACTCCCACGGTCCACGCGGGCGCAGGACCGGGCCAGGATGCAGGTCCTGGCGACGGCCACCGCCGCCCTCTCGCAGGGCCCGGCGCTCTCCCAGGCGGGCACGGACCTCCTCCGCTCCAAGTCGCTGGATCGCAACTCCTACGACAGCGGCGACTGGTTCAACGCCGTCCACTGGACGTGCGGTGCGGCGGGCAACGGCTTCGGCCGCGGACTGCCGCCCGCGGCCGACAACGAGCCCAAGTGGCCGTACGCCGAGCCGCTGCTGGCCGACCCGGCGCTGCGTCCCGGCTGCGGGACGGTCACCGCGGCGTCCGGCGCGTACCGGGACCTGCTGAGGATCCGTACCAGTGAGAAGGCGTTCGACCTGGCTTCGGCGGACGCGGTTCAGTCGGCGCTGTCCTTCCCCCTCTCGGGGAGGGACAACGGCGAGACACCGGGAGTCATCACGATGAAACTCGGCCACCTCGTCGTCGTCTTCAACGCGACCCCGGAACGGCAGAAGCAGCGGGTCGCCTCACTGGCCGGGACCCCGTACGCCCTGCACGCTGTGCAGGCGCGGGGCGCCGATCGGGTGGTCAAGACCTCGTCGTACGCGAAGGGTTCGGGCGCCTTCACCGTCCCGGCGCGTACGGTCGCGGTCTTCGAGCGCCGCTGACCGAGCCTGTCGCCGTTTCCCGGCTGCTCCGACCGCCGCCGTCTTCCGGTGGCGGTCGGGGAGCTCCATAACAAGGCGCCGGCGCCGAAGCCGTACGCCGACCACCGGCGGCGGGAATTGAGCTCCCGTACGTCAGGAGTCTCGGAGGAGCGAGCCGGACCACGGGCGGGCGCGGAGAAGGCGGTACGAGACCGGCGTCCCCGTCGAGGTGACCATCGGAGGATTCGCTCGTTCTGCTGAACGTGACGTCACGAGAAGCGACAGCCACACCCTCATCCGTCCCGTCCGGCCCCATCGGGCTCGAACAGGCCGAGGCCGCGCTCGTCGGGTACTACCCGCGGCTGGTGCGGATCGCGTATCTCGTCCTGCCGCCGGGTCCCGCCCGGAACCAGCGGCTGCTCACCGCGCACGCGTTGGTGCAGGGCGCCCTTCCGCGGGGGCGCGCCGCCCGCGGGCTGCCCGTTCGCCCGGAGGACGCCGGGCTCCCCGCGCCGCGCGCCGAGGAGGTCGGCGCGACGGAGCAGCCGGGATACGCCTACGTACGGCTCAGGGTGCTGCGGGCCGCGCTCAGGGCAGGGCGGCCGCGGCGGCGCTGGGGGCTTCCGCGCCGCACCGATCTGCCTCCGCTGCTGCCCCACGTCTGGGGGCTGCGCCTGCATCCCCGGCCGGGAGGGGCCGACGAACTCGCCCTGGACCAAGCCCTGTCGTCGGTCTCGGCCGCCGCCAGGGCGGCGCACGTCCTGCGCGGCCTGGAACGGCTGACCGACCCCGAGGTGCGGCGGCTGCTGGCTGCGGCAGGCGTCGAGGACGCCCCGGCGGCACTGGAGGAGGCCGGCCGCATGCCGGCACCGGGCGGCAGCAGGGACGAACTGCTGCTGGAGTCACCGGAGTTCGACCCGTGCTCTCTGCAGGCGCGCCCCACCGATCTGCTCCGCCGCCGGCAGCACGTGCGGGCGGCAGTCGCCGCCACCGCGGCAGTCGTGGTGTGCGGCACGCTTCTCGGCCTCCCGGGCGAGGGCTGGGGTCCGGACGGGGCGGCGGCACCGCCGTACGCCCGCAACCCCGCTTCCGAGAAGGCACTCGACCCCGCCGAACTGGCGCACGTGGCACCGACGGCCTGGCGCACGGCGGACCGTACGGACTTCACCGCCTGGCCCACGCGCGGCAACCGGGTCGGCGACCGGCCCCTGTTGCGGCGAGCGCTGGCCGTCTGGGCGCGCCCCGGGCCGGCGGTACGGGTGTCCGCCACCCCCGGGACCGCCTCGGGACCGCCGCCGGGCCCGGCGCAGTTGCTGTACGCGGGCGAGGTCGACCGGGCCGCGGTGGTGCTGCTGTACGACGGGCTGCGGGTGGTGCGGTACGCCGAGGCCAAGCAGGGCGGAGGCGGCGGGGCGGTGCTGGACTTCGCCCGGGCGGACGGGGCCGCGTCGGCCTCGGCCACCGCACTCGTCGTGGGCCGTGGCGAGCACAACGTCCGCTATCTGACGGCCCCGTGGGTCTCCGAGGCGCGGCTGCGCGATCTGCTGCGGCCGCGGGACGCGGGGCGTTCGCTGGGGCGCACCGGGGATGGCGTCACCGACCCCATGCCCAGCCCGTCAGCCGCGATCACCTGCAGGTCGTGGCCCGCCCTGGAGCTGCGCGGCGTGGCACCGGCAGGAGACGGCCACCGCCGTGCTGCGCATCTGCTCACCGATCTCGGGGAGCTGGTCCCGGCCCGTCTGACGTACGGCAATCCGCAGCTCCCGGCCCGCGACGTGTCGGGGCGGGCGGCGCGCGCCGCCTGGGCGCGTACGGCCTGTCATCTCCCGGCGGTGCGCGCGACAGGGGTACGGGCCGTGAACTCCTGGCAGTTCGCGGAGCAGCGGTTGCCGGACAGCGGCGGGACCGCGGCCTGGGTGTGCACGCGCGCGGAGACCTGGCGCGGAGGCGGCAGCCGCGTCATGGTGCAGTTCCAGCCACCCGCGAGGGCGGTGGGCGTTCCGAGTGCGGTGACCGCCCAGGCGGAGGGCACCACGGCCTGCGGCCCGCACGCCCCCCGCGTCCTCTCCGGTGTGCTGTGGCAGTCGCGGAAAGGGGCCTGGTACGTGCTGGCCGCGGGCAGTGAACAGGTCGCCTCCATCACGGCGTCGGGCGGGGTGAAGGGGAGTGCGCGGGGCAATGTGCTGGCTCTGGCGGCGCAAGCGGGGGCCCGCTCGGAACTCGACGCGCGCCTCGAGAACGGCGAGCGGCTGAGAGCGCTGCGCTGATCCCGCCAAACTGCCACTGAACTGCGCACTTTGGGCCGCATGGCTCACGCGGTCCTCTTCCGGTCAGTGGTTTGGCTCCCCAGCCGCTGGCGCCGGGCGGGCGGTTAGGGTATGCGCATGACGACTGGGGTGGTGCGCCGGCGCAGAATGGGCGTGGAGGAGCGGCGCGAGCAACTGATAGCCGTGGCACAGGAGCTTTTCAGCCAACGGCCCCCGGGCGATGTGTCGATCGACGACATAGCGACGGCCGCCGGGATCTCCCGGCCCCTCGTCTACCACTACTTCCCGGGCAAGCACAGCCTCTACGACGAGGTGGTGCGCCGCGCGGCACACGAACTGAGAGGCCGATTCGCCGAACCCGACGACGGTCCGCCCGGGGTGCGCCTGTTGCGCGTCATCCGCCGTTTCTTCGACTTCGTCGACGAGCACGGGCCGGGCTTCGAGGCCCTGTTGCGCGGCGGCAGTTCCACGATCGGCTCGGAGCGGACGACCGCGATGATCGACGAGGTGCGCCGGTCGGCGTACGACCACATGCTCGCGCACCTCCATGTCACCGACCCCGGTCCCCGGCTCGCCCTTGCGGTGCGCTCCTGGATCGGGCTGTGCGAGACGACGGCCCTGACGTGGCTCGACGGTCGGCGCATCCCGCGTACGGAGCTGGAGTTGCAGCTCGTCCACGACTTCATGGCGCTGGTCGTCGTGAGCGCGGCGCACGACGACGAGTGCGCCGAGCTGGCGCGGCGGATCGTCGGGCAGGAGCCGGACGGCACGTTCGCGGATCTGGTGGGCCGGCTCCTCTCACTGCTGCCCGCACCCTCCGAGCCTCCGGCCGCCTCCAGGTCCTGAGCCGGGCCGGTCGAGCCGAGCCCGGCTGCCCGGTCAGGGAGCGCTCGGAACAAGACCGCCCGGAGCCCGGAGGCCCGGGGTCCTAAGGCCCGGAGCCGGTGGTGCGGAGTCCGATGGCGCGGAGTCGGATGGCCCCAAGTTCCGAAGGCCGGCCTCCCATGGCCCGGAGTGAGACCGCCCGGACGCGGCCGTCCGGAGTCCGATGGCGCGGAGTCCGATGGCCCCAAGTTCCGAAGGCCCGGGGTCCGATGGCCCGGAGTGAGACCGCCCGGAACACGACTGCCCGGAGCCCGGAGGCCCGGGGTCCGATGGCCCCAAGTTCCGAAGGTCCCGGGGCCCGATGGCGCCGAGGCCGCTCCTGCGAGTCCGATCGGCCTGAGGCCGCCCGGAGTTCAGAGAAGCCGGGCGGCCCGTGCTCATCCCGTGCTCATCCGGCGGAGCGCGCCGCCCCCGCCGCGGGTCCGGTCTTCCAGCCGCTGAACTCCACCGTTCCGCGCGCCCCGTTCCCGCCGTTCGCCGCCGACATGAACAGCCCCACGTCCTGCGTGGGCGCCGCGCCCGGCACCGTCACCGTCCCCACAGTGCGCCACTCGGCCCCGTCGTCCGACGAGCACTCGCCGGTGCAGGCACCGGAGTCCGGGTCGCGCGTCAGGCGCAGCATGACCGGCGCCCGCACCCCCGTGAGGCGTTGGAACGTATCGAGCGTCCCGTCGCCGTTCGCGTCGTAGGTGAGCACCACGCCGTTGGCCGGTGTCACCGACAGGTTGAGGAAACCGGCGGATCCGGCCGTCGCCAGGCTGTTGCGGACGATGATGCCGCACCGCGCCCAGGGCCCGGTCACGGCCTGCGTGTCGACGCGTACGGTCACCGACGTGCCGGTGGTCAGCGCACCCTCGCGGTAGACGGCACCGAACTCGGCCGTGCCCTTCCACAGGTCCGCTCCCGCGCCGTCGATGCCGATGCGCTCCCCGAACTGCCCGAACACCGCCGCGTTGTTCGTCACCGTCCGCCAGCCCTCCGCCAGCGGCCCCGCCACGAACAGCGTGCCGGGGTGGACGACCCGTACCCGCTCCTGGCCCTCCGGCCCGTACGTGGCGGTCAGTTCGTAAGGCAGCGGCTTCAGCGGCCGCTCCAGGGGACCGGCCGGGGCCTTCACCTGCCAGCGGACCGTGCCGCTGCCCCCGGGCTCGACGCGCGGCAGCGACGTGGCTCCCTCGGCATCGGCGTCCACCCCGCTCAGCTGGAAGTCCACGCGCCCGGTGGCGGCCAGGCCGTTGACGTTGCGGAAGTCCGCGGAGACCCGCGCGGTGCCGCCCGGCGGCAGCGTCGACGGCTCGGCGGTGACCCCCACAAGTCCCTGGTACGGAGCGGTGGCCAGCACGTCGCGCACGCGCCGCGCCGTGCGGTACGCGTCCCCGGTCGCCCGCAGCGGATACGCCTTCCGCTCTCGCGTCCACGGCTCCTCGATCGCGTACCAGTCGAAGGGCTTGGGCGCGCGGTTCTCCGCGAGCGCGTCCTCCAGCTCCTCCAGGAACGCCCGCCACTGGGGAAGGTGGAAGTCGCCGATGAGGCCCTGCCAGTCGCGGTTGGCGTAGTTGGCCAGCCGCCCGCCGTCCGCGGTGCCCCGGTCGGCCCAGGTGGTGACGAGCACCCGTGCCGTCCGCTCCAGCGCCGCCGACTCCTCGCCGCTCGACGCCATCCGCTTGGCGTCCTCCAGCCAGGGTCCGAGCAGGAACAACCGGTGCGATCCGGTGACTTCCTCGCTGAGCGTCATCAGCTTCAGCCACAACCCGGCCAGGGCGCGGAAGGTGTCCCGGTCCTTGCGCTCGTAGGCGGTCCGGAGCTGGGGGAGGAGCTGCCACGAGCGGTTGGCGAGCGCCTGCCGCGCCGCGTCGGTCACGTCGTAGCGGTACGCGTCCGATCCGCGCAGCCTCGCCCGTACGCCCAGCAGCGCCGCGAACGCCGTGTCGAACCCCGCCGGGTCGAAGGCCGGGGTGTGCGTGGCGTAGTGCGTGCCGGAGGCGGCGGTGAGGCTGGGGCGCGAGGCGAAGATGGAGTCGTGCGGGCGGCCGTCCCGGCTGCTGATCTCGTACGTGGTGCCGCGCAGCGCGGCGAACGCCTCGCGCGCCCGCTGATCCCGCCCGCCGTACCGCAGATCCGCATAGCCGTCGAACCAGGCGGCGCGGTCCACCGGTTCGTCCCTCCAGGCCAGTTCGCTGAACAGCTCCAGCGCGGCCGGGTCCCGCTCGACGGCCTCCGGCATGTACGCCACGCCCCGCAGCATGCTGCCGGGCTTGTCCCGCCAGAGGGTGAACCGTTCGGCCCACCGGTGGGTCTTGGCGCCGATCGTCGTCCGCCCGCCGAAGTTGGGGATGGTGCCGAACGCGTACGGGGTGTTACCCCAGTCCCTCTCGCGGTCGGTGACCTTCTCCAGGTCCGACAGCCCGTCGACGACCAGCATGCGGTTCTTGTCCACGGCGTCGAGGAGCTCCCGGCGCGGGTTGTCCTGCCAGCCGAGGATCACCCACACCGCTCCCGGACGGGATTCCTGCAGGGCCCGCTCGACGGCGCGTGCCGCGTCCGGCACCGGCACGTCCCCGGGATCGCCGCCCTCGTGCAGCAGGTCCATCTTGAAGTGGTCCGCCGGGCCGAAGAGATCTTCCTGGTGGCGGTAGAAGGCCGCGGCCACCCGGCGGAAGACGTCGGTCCGCGGGTCGAGCCAGTCCGGTCGCTTCAGCCCGGACCAGGTCCCCTGCGGGATCGTCCGGGCCCCCGGGTTGCGGGCCGCGAAGCCGTCCGGGACGGTGCCGAAGTAGCCGGGGAGCACGGGTGCCATGCACAGCTCGCGCAGCCGGGCGGTGATCCTGCGTCCCAGGTCGACCCGCTTGGCCAGGAGCGCCGGGCTGACCGGTCCGCCGTACGCGCTCATGTTCTGCAGCAGCCACCACGGCTGGTGGGAAGGGGCGGGCAGCCAGGTGCGCGCCTCGGTGTCGGAGTAACCGAAGTCCTGGAGCAGCCGGTGGTAGACCGCCTCCTGCCCCGGCGTGACCAGCAGCTGGTTGAAGCCGTGCAGCGCCATGACGTCGATGAGCCGCTCCCAACTCGGCCAGTCGGCGTACGGCGCGGTGTAGCCGTCGTGCGTGTCGTTGAACGCGAAGCGGCTGGGTACCGTCGCGGACCGCTCCAGGGGGCGGTCCGGCGCGGGGAGCCGGTCCGGCAGGCCGAGCTGCGTGCCGGCCCAGGAGATGTGCGTCCCGCACACGTATTTGAGGTACCAGTGGACGCCCGTGAGCAGCACCGCGGGACTGGTGCCCGCCACCTCGACGCGGCCGGCCGAGCCGGCGACCCGGAACCGTTCGCCGCCGGTCCGTCCCCTTGCCAGCGCCGTGAGGCGGAACTGCCCGGCGTGGTGCGGCAGCAGCCGCCCCAGCGCCGCGCGCGCCGGGGCGGTGGAGAACGGGCCGGGTGCCGCGGCGCCCGCGGGCGGGGCGGCACCGAGGGCCGCGGCTGCGCCGAGCGCTCCCGCGGTCCCGAGAAGAGTCCGTCTGGCCACGGTGCGGCGGTGCGGATCGGTCACGTGCGCTCCCCACTGTGCGTAACGATGCGGTGGTGTGGCGTCATGTGCATGCGGGATGCACGTTAATGAGACGGGCCAAGGGGGAGCAATGGGGCGCGCGAGGGAGCACTCCGCGGAAGATTGAGCAATCCGCGGAAGACTGAGCAATCCGCCGGTCATTCTCGTACGGGGTGGTGGCGGCGTGTGCCGCCGTCCGGAAGTGGTCCTGTCAGGAGGTCATCGATGCGAGCACCGAGGCGCTTGTCGAGCCGTGCCGCCGCCCTGTCCGCCGTGCTGCTGCTGTCCGCCGGGTGCGGGCTGCTGGACGACGGCGACAAGGTGCCGAAGACGGCGACCGGCTCCGTGGAGGAGCTTGCGAAGAAGGCCGAGTGCAAGCCAGACATCCAGGTTGATGCGGAAGATGTCCGGCAGGGCCTGTGCAAGGTCGGGGAGAAGAAGAAGTATGTGCTGGCGACGTTCACGACCAACACGGGCCAGCAGGACTGGCTGAGCAGTGCACAGGCGTACGGCGGCTCCTACCTCGTCGGTCCCAAGTGGGTGGCCGTGGGCGACGCGGACGTCATCGGCGATCTGCGCGGCAAGCTCGGCGGCAATGTGGAGAAGGCGCCCGACCACGGGGGGCACGGCGGCGGCTCAGAGGGCGGCACGGACCACGGTGGCAAGGAGCACGAGGGCGGGGCCGCGGAGCACGGCGGCGGCCACCACTCCGGCTGACCGCCGCGTCCGGCCACGGTGAGCCGACCGCCGCGTCCGGCCACGGTGAGGTGAACCCGGCCGGCGCAGATCCGAAGCGTCAGGACCGCACGAAGCCCCCCGCACCTGGAGGTGCGGGGGGCTTTCCGTGGTGCGCCCAGCATGGGCGATTGCTTGGGGGTGGAAGTCCCCTGGGGGAAGAGGTGGTGCTAACCCCGAGCCGGAGGCAAGGGCGTCATCGTGA
>NZ_JBFAYQ010000023.1:0-45573 GCF_040681345.1 Streptomyces sp. NPDC051776
GCGGTCATCGTGCTGATCTCCTTCGAGGCTTCGACACTTCGAAGATCAGCCGGTGGCCGTTCGTCTATGCGGGCACCATCCCGATGCCGGAGCAAACCCCCGGATCAGGTCGAACCCGTACACCACTTCCCTGGACGCAACCCTTCCGTGTTCGCCGCCGTCGGTGCAGACAGGTCCAAAGACGGCCCGAGTTGCCAACCAGCGTACGGCCCCCTGATCATGCTCGACCCCAGATCGGGCAGGCCACTGCCCAACCCGCTCCGCCGACCTCACGCCTGCCTCAGCAGCGCCTCGTCACCAAGAGCGTCTGAGCGGCGTACAAGAAACTCGGATACGCGGTGAAAGAGGCACCGATCAGAGTTCTGATGGCATCCGGGTACTCGTCCGAGCCAAGACGGAGTCGAGTCGGGGCGGGACTGCTCACCGGGGCTGGCGCGGAACCGCCGGTAAATGCACTGCTGTTGGGGTGACGGTCGCGGGGCGTCCGCGTGCCGCGTCCCTGCTGGCAGCGGTATGCGGGTGGACAGCCGGGTCAGGCGGAATCAACGCCGGCACACCGGACGGTCCACGCCGCCTCACTGCTGCTGAGAGTCCGCCCGGGCGCCGAGGACGGCCGCCAGTTGCTGTCGAGTGGAGATGCCGAGCTTGCGGTACGCGCTCTGGATGTGGTTGTCCACGGTCCGCACCGACAGGCTCAGCTCTGTCGCGATGTCCTTGCTGGTCCGGCCGGCGGCGGCGAGAAGGGTGACCTCGCGTTCCCGCTGGGTGAGCGGAACGGCGGCGACGGCGGTCAGCAGGGGCGTACGGGCGCCCTGGCAGCGCGCGGCGGCGGCGGCCGCCCGCTGAGTGGCAGCCGCGGCAGCACGGCTGCGGGACTTCCTCGCCCAGGCCGCGGCGGCCGCCGTCGCGGCCTCGGCCGCCAGCAGATCCGCGCCGAGCCGCGCGCACTCGCCCGCGACCGCCTCGAGCTTGTCCGGGTCGTCGGCGACCAGCGCGGCCGCCAGGCGCTCGCGGGCACGGACCAGATAGCTGTCGCTGACCCCGGCCAGCTCGGACAGCCGGCCGGCGACGCCCGCGGCTCCTCCCATGCGTGCGGCGTCGGTGAGCAGCAGGGCCTCGCACGCGAGGTGTCCTGTGGTCCTCGCGGCCGCGGCCCCTTCTGTGAGAACGGCGCGGGCGGTCGCCAGGTGGCCGCGGGAGGCCAGCAGCCATGCCTCGCCGAGAAGTTCCTCCCCCGTGGAGAAGACGGCCGGGGTGACCCGCGGGGAGTCGTGACGTTCGGCCAGTGCCGCCTCCGCGGCGTCCGCGTCACCCATGACGGCCGCGCAGGCGGCGATATGGCTCAGCGCCAGACGCAGTGTCTTGATGAACCCGAGGCTGCGGGCGAGTGCGGCGCCTTCGGCGTGCCAGCGGCGGGCGGCGGCCACATGCCCCGCCAGCCACTCGACACGACCGATGACCAGGGCCATCCACACCTGGACGACTGGGTTGGCATCGCCGAGTTCAGCGTTCGCCTGCTCGCCGGTGGCGCTCGCGTCGGCCAGCCGGCCGGTCTCGCCGAGGGCGAACGCCAGGGCGATCTTCTCCACCGCCGGATGCGCCACCACCGCGTGCTCGTCCGCCTCGATGTGTGCCGCGTAGGCCTGTTCGGCCAGCTTCACCGCCTCGCCGGTACGGCCGACCAGCGCGAGCCCGACGGGTTTCATCAGCGCACCGCGAAGCCATGCGTTGACGTCGGGCGCCTTGGTGAAGTCGTCCTCCATCTCTTCCAACAGGGCAAGTCCCTGCCGCGGCTGCCCCGCCCCGATCCGGACGAACCCCTCGTTGATCCGCAGCATGTGTCGGGCGGCGGGCGTGGAGGATTCGGCCGCCGCGGTGTCGTTGACCGCCAGGGCCTCGGAGACATCGGCGTTGCTCCAGACCAGATTCGAGGTACGGCCCAGGGTGACGCTCAGCCGCTCACCCTCGTCGGCGGCGCGCGCGTACGCCTCGGCGAAGGTCGCCTCGGCGTCGTTCCATCTGCCGAGTATCAGTTGGGACTCCCCGATGATCAGGCGACCGACGAACGGCCGCGCGTCTTCGGGGATCGCCTGGAGAAGGGCGACCACCTGACGGTCGTCGTGGGCGAGGCGGGCGAAGGCGGCCGCCCGGAAGAGCAGGCCGGGGTCGGCGGTGCCGGTGGCGGCCAGCCGCCAGGAGGCGACGCGCAGCGCGTCGCCACGCCGACGGACGCCGAACGACTCGATACGCGCGGCGCGCCGCAGCAGCACCTCACGGCGGCGCAAGGTGGTGATGGTCGACCGCAGCACCTCCGCGTACAGCGGGTGGACCAAAGTCACGCTGGTACGCCTACCGTCGTGCACGCTTCGTATCAGTCCGGCCTCCTCCAGACCGATCAGCACCCCCGGCGGTGCCTCGTGCTCCACATCGGCCAGGGACAGCGGCTCGCACAGCGCGAGCAGTTCCAGCACGGGGCGTCCGGCGGGCCCGGCGGCGGCGAGCCGGGTGCTGATGAGCTCCGTCAGCCGGGGCGTGCCCTTCAGCGCCCCCTCGGCCATCGACCACACCTCGCCGTCGCTGGTCAGCGTGTGGTCGGCCAGTGCACCGAGGACGAGCTCACGGAGGTAAAGCACGTTTCCGCCGGATGCGTGGTGCAGCCCGTACAGGGTGCGCCGGTCCACGGGCCCGCCGAGGGCCGCCTCCAGCACCTCTTCCATCTGATGGCGGTCGAATGCCGTCAGGTCGATCCGGTGCATCGCCTCCGTGCCGGTCAGCACCTGCACGGCCTCACCGCCGACCGGTTCACCGGGCCGCTCGGTACGTACGGTGCCGATCAGACGCACCACGCGGGCGTCCAGCAGTTGTCGCAGCAGGACCGCGGAGGTGGCGTCCAGCAGGTGCAGGTCGTCGACGAGCAGCGCCCAGCGCTGATCGTCCGGCCCGGCGAGTGCGCGGGCGACCGCGCGGAAGCTCTTCACCGGGTCGGATAGATCCACTCCCCTCGGGATCAGGTGGGCGATCGCCCCCAGCGGCACGGCGGCTGCCGCGGCGGACGCGGTCGCCCTGCCTCCGCGGTAGCCGTCGCGGACGGCCCGGGCGAGGCACTCCTCGGCCAGCCGCGACTTGCCCACTCCGGCCGACCCGAAGATCACCAGCCCCTCGCTTCGCCGGCCCGCCCACGCCGCCGAGAAGCCCTCGAGCTCCCGGTCCCGCGCGGCCAGCGGCCAGCGCGACGGCGGCTCGTGCATGGTCACGCCAACCTCCCGGGGCGGCGCTGTCCGTCGATGGCACCTCCCATCAGGCCGCCCACCACCACAGTACGTTTGCCCGATTAATGTCGTCCTCTTCGGAACGCCGGGCTGCGCCATCAGCTGAACAAGACCCTGGCCGCACTGCGCCCCCACCCGACCCATCGTGTCCATGAGCGTGGTGCCTGCTCGTTGCCTGCGAGCCCGGGATATGGGCCGCTGCAGTCAGTGGTGAGGCAGTTCTGCGATCTCATCGCCGAAGCTGGCCACCAGCCGCCCTCTGCTGTGACCGTCAGCGCACGTACCGGGAACGGGAACACCAGGTCGGGCCCCAGACGCTGGAGGTGGCCAGGTCCCATACTGGTCAGGTCCCATACCCGCGCCGTCTGATCGCGGCTGCCGGTGATGGCGATCGAAAACTGCTACCTGCTGCGGGTCGGCGTTGACCTAAATCCCGGATCGGTCACCTGCTCACCCACCCCCAGACGACTGTGCTGAGAAGCATCAGACATGGCGGCAATATGCCCTCCCGTGAGCAGGGCACATGGGGCCGCGAAGTCCGGGGTAGCGGTCGTCCGTTGACCCCGACGGTGCGGTCTCCGCGCTGGAGGACCCGGTTCGGGTGCCTGTACTACGCGGCGATAGTCCAAGCCGAGGCCGCCGGACTGCGCGTGAGCCATTGCCAACTCCCGGAGACTGGGTGGGGGATGCTCACCCTCCTGCGGCAAGGCGTCGTCCGGGCTGGACGGAGCTCGACCAATGACGGGACGGCGCATGAGACGCGCCACCTCAAGTCCCGCGCCAAGAAGGATTCCCGTCCGGTGCCGATCCCGCCGCACATCGTTCGCCTGCTGCGGCAGCACATCGCAACTCACGGCACGGCGCCCAATGGTCGGCTCTTCCGGACGAACCGCGGTGGCCTGCTACAGGAGACCGGCTATGGGGAGGTGTGGGCCAAGGCCCGGCAGGACGTGCTGAGCGATACGGAAACGGCCTCGCCGTTGGCCCGCCGTCCCTACGACCTGCGGCACGCAGGCGTCTCGTTCTGGCTCAGTTCCGGGGTGGATGCGATGGAGTGTGCCCGCCGCGCCGGGCACAGCATCGCAGTGCTGCACAAGGTGTACGCCAAGGTGCTCGACCAGACGCGGGAGCGGGCAAACAGCCGGATCGACGCGGCCCTGCGGGAGTGAACGAGCCGGAGTGATCATGCTCGCCCCCGGGGGACGCCTGGGGGCACGCACTGATCAACGGTGGGATATGGGCGTTAGTGGGCGAGACACGTCCAGGTCTCGTCCACAACCATTCGAACAGCGGAGAGCCAACGAGAAACCCCCTCCGACCAGGCAAAAAGCCTGATCGGAGGGGGTTCTTCCCAGTGTGGCGGGTGCAGGGTTCGAACCTGCGTAGGCGTAAGCCGACAGATTTACAGGCTTCCGGAAGATCAACCCGCCGCGGACCTTCCGCCCCAGGTCAGACGGGCACTGGAACACCCGCTGGGCCGTCATCATCGTCGCCGTGCCCGTTGCGTGCATGATCGTTTGCCGTGCCCTTGGCGCGGGTCCGCCCGTGCTCGTCGTGCATCGTCCTGGCCACGTCAGCATCGCGGCCGTCGACGACACGAGCGTAGTGCCGAGTGGTGACGCTCGCGTTGGAGTGCCCCAGCCGCTTTGCCGCCGCCATGACGCCGTGCCGGTCGGCAACCCACGTCGCGTGCGTAGCCCGCAGGTCGTGAGGAGTCACGTCCTGGAGGCCGGCCGCAGTCACCGCCTTGTCGAAGTGCCACGTGCGCCACGCGTTGTAATGCAGGGCACGCCCTGATCGGCTGGTGAACAGCAGCGCGTCGGGCTCCTGGCCCACGTGCTTGGCTAGATGATGCACCAGCTCGTCAGCAAGGAACTGTGGCAGCGATCTTGCGTTTCGAGTGGCTCTTGGTAGTCCCCCACGCATGACGGCCGCCGACCTCTTCCACGGCTTCATCGATCACCAGCGACGTCCCATCGATCTGCACGTCATCGCGCCGGAGCGCGAAAGCTTCACCGATTCGCAAACCGCCGTAGGCGAGGAGCTTCACGAGCAGGTCATGCGGCGGACGCATGCCAGCGATCAGCTTCGTCACCTCGTCATCCGTGAGGATGTGCGGCTCGGTTTCCGGCAACCGCGGCAGCTTGATTCCCCGGCACGGGGTGGCAGGGATCATGTCGTTGTCCGCCGCCGTCTGCATGATCTGGGACAGCACCCGGTAGGCCGTCCGGATACGCGAAGCACTCAGACCAGCCTTTCGGAGCCCTGCAACCCACTCCGCCACGGTGATCGGCCGCACGGATATCAGCGGGTAGGAGCCGAGGCGAGGCTTGATCCATAGGCGAATCAGTCCCTCGTACACCGCTCGGGTCTTGGCCTTGAGCCCCAGACAGACCGAGTCGTACCAGCGGTCTGCCCACTCCCCCACGGTCACCTTTCCAGCGTCCGGATCGAGCCAGCGCCCATCCCTGATCTCAGCCTCGATCTTGACGAGCCACCGCTCCGCATCCGTCTTGGTGCGGAAGGTCTGGGGCGCGGGGCGATCCACACCGTCGGGCCCGGGATACCGAACCTGAAAGCGGCCGGAGGGAAGCTTGCGGATGCGCCCGAACCGCCGTTTGCCTGCCATCAGGCCACCAGTCCCAACCGCACGGAGCCTGAGGTGATCGGCTGCACGGTGTTGTCCGCGATGAACGCCTCGATGGCGCTCTCCGGAATACGTACATGACGGCCGACCTTGACGAACGCGATGCGCCGCTCCTCAATCAGCCGACGTGGAAAGCGCTCGGTAGTCCCCAGGCGCTCAGCGGCCTGCCCGACGTCGAGCAGTCGGTCAGTCATGCGTGCACTCCTTCCTGTGCGCGGAGATCTTGCAGTGCTTCGCGCGCGGTTTCGCGGTTGGTGCGGATGTCTTGGGCGATGGATGCGGCGAGGGCGGATTCTCCGGGGGTGTGGCCGTGTCCGGCGTACTGCCAGTCGGCGAGGACGAGCACGGTGTCCGGCTCGCGGTCCTCCAGGCCGAGCGCGGCGCGTTCCTGTGCGGCGCGGTAGTCGGCGCGGGTCTGACGAAGTTCGCCGAGAGTGGTCGAGTAACGGCGGGACTTGCTGGAGAAGTGGCCGCGGAAGCCGAGCATGTGAGCCCACGCCTTCAGCCGCCGGTCCGGATAGATGGCGTCGAGGTCCCAGCAAGCGCGGATGAGGCGCTGGGCGTGCTCGGGGACCTGGTGGCGGTCGAGGTCGGCGAGTTCGACGATGCGGCGGTCGAGGGTTCCGGTGGTCTCGGCGGCTTTGGTTGCGTACTTGGCGACGTAGGCAGCGACGGCCTGTTCGGTGATGTCAGAGCCGTCACCGAAGGCCTTCACGGGACGGACGTCGAGCTGGGTGCCCCAGCGGAAGGTACGCGCCGGCTCTCCCTCGGCCGCGGGCACGGACACCGAGGTGTAGGCGTGGGCCGCGGCTGCGTGGATGGCATCGGTGAGAAGAGCAACGGTGGCCCATGACGGGGGCGGGGTGTCCGGGCCGTCGGGTCCGTCGATGCGGATCACGGCGTGGAAGTGCAGGGCGCCGCGCTTTTGGAACTCGGCGACCTTGCCGTAGGAGATGCGGGCCGAGTCCTTCAGCGCTTTTTGGGTGAGTCCGGCGCGGGCGGCGATCTCGCGGCGCAGTCGGTTGGCGAACCGCTGCCACAGCTCGCCTGCATGGTTGTTGAACAGCACCGCGGCCGCGTAGTCGTAGGTCTCCGGGTCCAGCGGCGTGCCCAGGGCGGGGTCGTCGGTCTGGTGGCGCTTCCCGCAGCGGCAACGGCCGGTCTCGGGCCGGTTGTGGACCGGGCCGAAGGACGGGGCGGTGAGCGTGGCGAAGACCCGTGGGTGGTCGCGTACGGCGGTGGGGATGTCGCGGCGGTCGTCTCCTGCCAGTCCCGCGCGGATGAGGTGGTAGGTGTCGCCCGCGTAGGTGAAGGCGCAGGCCGGACAGCGGGACGCGCGGCGGTTGCCACAGGCGACGCGGAGGCGTCCGCCGGGCTCGGACTCGGTGGAGTAGTGGTGCAGCTGCTCGCCGGTCGTGCGGTCTTTGGTGAGGGTCCAGCCGGTGAGGTGGATGGGGTCGGCGCACCCGCCGGTTCGGTGGACCTGCTCTTCCCACCGGTGGAAGTCGGACGCCGAGGCCACCCTCAGCAGGTCGCTGAGGGTGGTCGGGTCGAGCACCGTGTCAGGCACGGGCGCCCACCTGCTTGCGGGTGCGGGGGGTGGTACCGGTGCCCTGGCAGTTCGGGCAGTGGGCGGTGATGGTGCGCAGGTTGCCGTGGCGGTCGCGGCCGCCCAGGGTGATCGCGGCAGAGGCGAAGCCGTTGCAGGTCGGGCAGATGCGCGAGTCGGGACGAGTGCGGTGCTGGGTCATGATGGTGGTTCCTTCCGGATCTGTGGTTCGGACAGGGCACGGCTCCCGGGCGGCGGAGACTTGGCGGTTGAGGCCGCCCGGGGGCCGGTCAGCGCTGGTGCTGGGCGTTGATGAGCGTGCGGATGACGAGCGCGCAGATCGCGAGCGAGGCGGCGGTGATGGCGACCGCGAGGAGCATCGAGACCAGGACGGCCCCGACGACCAGGACCACGGCCGTCCCTCCACCGACGAGTGCGACCAGGGCACCCGGGGTGAGCTGAACCGAGGGCCGCGAGAGCACCGGGGCAGCAGGCGCCGGCGCTACCGGTGTCGGTGCGGGCGTGTGCTGCACGACGGCGGTCGGCTCGGTGTTGAGCGGAGTGACGATGCCGGTCGGGGCCGGGTTGGTGGGGACCTTGGGGCGGAGCATGGTGTGTCTCCCTTCCGCGTGGGGTTACTTGATGGCGGTGTTGATGACGGGGGCGAGCAGGCTGTCGGCCAGGAGGAAGCCGCCGAGGAGGAGCACGGCGACGAGCCACCAGGGCGGGCGGATGAGCTTGATGCCGAGGTAGCCGACGGCGATCAGGGCGAGCCAGAGCGGGACATCCATGCGTGGTTTCTCCTCAGCGGACGGTGCAGCGGTGGGTGCGGGCGGCGAGCTGGGCGGCGGACTGGCTGGTGAAGTCCGAAGACCAGCCGCAGCGGTCGGCGGTGCATACGGCGGCGTGCTTGGTGCGGCCGTGGCGGTCGCGGTGGGTGCCGATCTGCACGGGGCCGATCCGCATGACGGAGTGGAAGTGGTCACGGCGGGGCATGCGTGGGTTCTCCTTGTCTGTCAGGTGAGTTGGGCTGCGACGGCGTGGGCGAGCTGGGGCGGGACACCGAGACGGGCCCGCAGGGTGTCGATGTCGATCCGGGATCCGGTACGGGCCTGGTGAGCGTCGGCGACCTTCCGCGCGTGCTCGACCAGTGCGGCCGGGACCGACGGAGCCGGATCAGTGACAGGGAGTTCGGGAACTTCCTCAACCGTCGGGATCTCGGCGCGATCCGGCTCCGTAGTGGGAGCCGCGGGCTCCGAGACCTCTACCGCCACCGGCTCTTCCTGGCGGCGTGGCTCGGGGGCCGCGGGCACAGCGTCGGGGGCACGGTTCTCGCCTGTGTGGTTGGTGTGGGCGAGGAGGGTGCCGCCGAGGAAGGCGAGGGCCGGCCACCCGGCGACGCCGAACCGGAGCCAGGCCGGGGGGTGTTGGAGGTCGAGGAACCCGGCTGTGGCGACGTTGGCGCCGAGCGAGGCGACCAGGGCGATGACGAACCAGCACCAGGCGAGCCGGGAGGGCCCGTCGTTGCGGAGGCGTCGCCAGGCGGCGACCAGGAGCAGGTCGACGCTGATGGGGTAGGCCCAGGCTTTCCATCCGTCCTGTCCCGCGGCGGCGGCCAGGTCGTGCAGGTGGGCGAAGGACAGGGCACCTGCGATGACGGCTTGGACCAGGACGGCATCCGGCCGGATGGCGGGCCGGGCCATCACTCGTCCTCACCGAGGTGGTCGGGGTCGTTGGCCGGGTCGTAGCCGTGCGGGACGATGCCGCAGGGCAGGGACGCTGCCAGGGCCGGGCCCACCTCGGCGACGAATTCCTGATCGGCGCCGAGCAGGTGCGCGTACAGGGCCAGGGCGCTGAGGAGGCGCACTGTGCGTTCGAAGTCCTCGTGAGCGTCCACGAGTTCACCTCCGGATTTCAGGCATGGGTCGGGTAAGGACCTGGCGCGAAGACGGTCACGCCGACCGGGATGCGAGGAGAGAGGTCAGGCCGTAGCGGGAGCGGCCTTGGACAGGGACACGCGAGCCGAAGGCAGCGGGGCCACGGCGGGCCGGAAGGGCGCCAGCTCGGGCAGCTCCGGCGTGCGCTCGGCGTGCTTGTTGCAGATGTTCACGGCCTGCCGCATCGAGGTGTGCGGAGCGCGAATGCGGGCCCAACCCCCGGAGGAGTCACCGGCCACAGCGATGCCGGGTGTTTCGCTCGGGATCTGAACTGCAGCCAGCACCGCGTCTGGGGCCGTGTCGCCGAAGGCCATGTTCGCGCTGGTCTCATCGTTCACGCGGTGGGCGGTGCGGCCAGTGAGCTGGGCACGGAGCATCGTGATGCCCTTGCCTAGCTCGGAGCCGAAGCGCTGCCCACAGATCTCCAGATAGATCCCCGCAGCGCGGCCGAGCTGGGCCAGGCGGACGAGCGCGGTGATGATCCGGTCCCGCCGCTTCTCCTCCTCTTTGCTGGCGAACAGGGCCAGTTCGGCGACCTCGTCAACCAGGACCACGACCGGAACCGGACGCAAGCGCGCGGGCAAATCCCAGATGTCGGCAGCGATCTCCGCATCATCCACGCCCGCGCTGATGCGCTGCTCCGCCCGGATGACCTGGTAAACGTCCTCCATTCGGGAGACCAGCGCTTCCAGCAGCTCCAGCGCGGTATCCGGGTTGTCCGCCAAAGCTGTGAAGCGCCGGGCGAACGGGAAGAGTTCAACCCCCTGCTTGCAGTCGATCCCCACCAGCGCAACCTGCTGCGAAGCAAGACCGGCCACCAAAGTCCGCTGGTACACGGACTTACCCGAATCCGTGGCACCGACCGTGAGCCCATGCGGGACCGTGCGGTAGTCCCGGTAGTGCACGGAACCGTCCTCACGCAGCGCGACGGGCACCCGCATCGGGGCTCGGTCGGTGTTGGCGGGCATCTGCACTCGGGCCAGGACGTCGTAGCCGGTCATCCGCAACTCGACCACACCCGAGCAGATTTCACGCGAGGTGACCCCGTACATGCCGAAGGAGTGCCGCAGCCGGTCCGTCGCGGCCGAGACGTCGAAGGCGTCCTGACCGGGGCGGAGCTTGAGCCGTAGGACCAGGCCCGTCCGGGTCGGCCGTAGACGCAGGATGCGCGGTGCCCGTGACTCGGGAACGGGGCGGCTGGTGAGCCGGGCGAGGGTCAGGCGCCAGCGGGAGGGCGGGACGGTGAGCCCGCAGGCGTCCATGACGGAGGTGTAGCGGACGAGGACCCGCATAGCGGCGAGGGTGACGCCGAAGGTCATCCAGTACCAGGCGGGGCGCCGCCACCGCAGGATCACTGCGGCAGCGACGACCACCAGGAGCGCGACCGTGAACTCGGTCATGATCAGGCCGCCTTCGCAGGAGCCTCGGCCAGCGAGGTCACCGCGACCGCGCGGAAGCTGATCCCGTGCCGCTTCTGCCCGTTGAACTCGTTCTCCCACGGACGAGCCACCAGCCCAGTCAGAGCCACCGGCGTACCCATGGCCAGCTCATCCGAGACGCCCGACGCGGGCACCGTCACCGTGATGACCTCAGCACTGCCGTTCGCGGCGAACATCACGTCCACCGTCTTCAGCGGCTCCTGGGTCTCCCGGTCGACCGCGATCTCTCCGGTCTTCTTGTTGATCACCTTGTCCTGTGGGGGCACGGCCACCATCACCATCGCCGCCGACGTTTCCACGGGAATCTGACGCATGTTCACTCCTTGAGCGCGAGAGCAACCTTGCACACAAGGTTGCACCATGTGCACAAAGTTCGTCAAGGCTAGATTCTGAGCGCGCTCAAGACCTGCCGCCCTAGTTCCTGTCCTTGGGCTGTGATGCACTAGGTGTGGCTGGTTCAGCCATGTGCATAAGGGAGGCATCAGTGATCGACACGATCGGACGCCCCGCCTACCAGCGCGTTGCCGACGATCTTCGGTCTCAGATCGCCAGCGGAGCGCTACCTGTGGGCGAGGCCCTGCCGTCAACATCAAGGCTCGTCGAGCTGTACGAGGTATCAACTACCGTCGTACGTGCCGCGATCAAGGAGCTGAGGAGCGAAGGGCTGGTACATGGCCAGCCAGGCAAGGCCGTCTACGTAAAGGCCACGCCGGAGGAGACCGTTGGCACCCGTGTGGGACTCGAAGATCTAGCACGCGCTCTGACTGAAGTACGCGAGCAGGTAGCTTCGCTCGCGGAGGACAAGAACTCGAGCACTGTCACAGAACTCCGCGAAGAAGTGGGCGAACTCCGGCGGGCGGTCAGCCAGTTGCAGACTCGCCTGATCGACCTGTATTCCCGCACCGGACAGCCGTATCCGCATGAGGCCCCCCGCTCGAGCGAATCAGGAGAGCGCCGCCGAGCGGCCGGGGCCTGACCACCCTTGGGGGACCGAGTGGCCAGCGACGAGAAGACCGCATCCTTGATCCCGCTTCAAGGACGGGCCTCGTACAAGCCAGACGTAGCCGCACTGGCCAGGAACCAGATCACGGCAGCTCGCCAGACCAGCGGCCACAGCCCAGAAGAGTTTGCAGATCTACTGTCGTCCATCCTGGCTTGGCCCGTAACACCCGAAGCTGTCGAGGCGTGGGAGGGCAACACCGTTCCACCGGGTGACGTCCTGGTTGCGGCTGGGCTCATCGGTCACGGGGGATCGAGGTCAGCCGATGGCCAACCTAGCGATCCATTGGGGCAACTGATCGGAGACCAGTTCTCGGACGTGACAGGGGTGTTCGCCAGCCGCTCAGAGTTCATGTCCAAGGTGCCGGTCTTTGACCTACTCGCGGGGGCGAACGAGGTACGGGCCGCCGGCCTGTCTCTCAACCTGATCTGCCAGCACCACTCTGACAGCGTCATCAAGGAAATGGTGGAGAACGGGACGTCGTTCAGATGCCTCTTCCTCAAGCCCTACGGCCAGTACATCAAGGACCGGGAGAGGGAAGAGGGCTTCCCAGAAGGGCAGCTCTCAGCGCTTACCGCCCTCAACATCATGACCTTGCAAGAACGGGTCGGCGCCCGCCTCAGTGAAGCGGCGAGAGGACGGCTTGAGATCGCCGTCTACGACGAGCCGATCCGCTTCAACATCATTCTGCTCGACCAAGCCGTATGCGTCGCCCAGCCGTATCTCCCTGAGACCAGGGGCGTTGACTCGCCGACGCTCATGATTCGGAAGCGCTGGACCAACGGTGGCCTGCACCAGACGTTCGAGCAGATCTTCAATTCGCTCTGGGAGAGGCGCGACAATGAAGCCTGACCTACGCGCGCTCCTACCGATCGCTGCCGAAGCAGCCGCACGCGCACGGCACCGCGTTCTTGCCGGTCCGGCCACCTCTGTCCAGGCCAAGGGCGACCGTGACATGGTCTCAGACGTTGATCTTGCCGTTGAGTCCGAACTCCGTGCATTCCTCTCCGCGGAGACACCCGAGATCGGCTTTTTCGGTGAGGAGAAGGGCCTCTACGACCTGGGGCAAGAACTCACTTGGGTACTCGACCCTGTCGACGGCACCGCAAACTTCGTCAGAGGTCTCCCCCTATGCGGGATCTCGCTCGGGCTCCTACGTGGAGACAGAGCAATTCTGGGGGTCATCGATCTGCCGTTCCTAGACTCCCGATTCAGCGCGGCCGAGGGGCACGGGTGCACGTGCAACGGTGACCGGGTGGCCGTCAGCGAGAAGACCAACCTTCGTGATGCCATCGTCAGCATCGGGGACTACGCCGTCGGACCCGGAGCCGAGACGCGGAATCGCCCTCGTCTGGCCATCACCAAGCTCCTTGCCGAACGAGCACAACGAATCAGGATGCTCGGCTCGGCAGCCATTGATCTTGCTTGGGTCGCAGCGGGCAAGCTCGACGCCAGCCTCATGCTGTCCAACCACCCCTGGGACACCGCAGCAGGCGTTGCCATCGCGCGCGAAGCCGGTGCCCTGGTCCTAGACCTCGATGGCAGCTCCCACACTGAACGGTCCCAGGCGACAATCGCCGTTGCACCGGGCCTCCGGGACGAGGTACTGACCTTGTTGGCCGACGCCTTCGCATCTACCAGTACAGCCAAGGACTGACGCGGTCAAACTTTCTCTACTTCATCAAGGGCTCGCTTCGCTCGCCAACAATCCGGCCTCCCGAAGCTGCAAGCAGTGATCCATATGGGATCAGAGCCGCGCCACAGGCGCGGCGGCGCCGGGCGGGCGCCGGCGCGCCGCCCCCTCAATGTCTTCGCCACGGGGGCCGCGCGCCGTCACCCACCCGCGCCCGAGGGGGCGAAAAGACCAGGCCGGAGGTGGGGGCGGTCGCCTCCACGGCTTTAGGCACCTCCCCGGTCCGGGTCCCGCGTCGAGCAAGACCAGGGGGCCACTCGTTCAAATTCCGGGCAGGTGCAAAGACTGCCCGAGTTGCCAACCAGCGTACGGCCCCCTGATCATGCTCGACCCCAGACCGGGCAGGCCACCGCCCAAACCCGCGGAACCGACCTCAGGTAGACGCGAAGCTCACGTTGTCGAAGGCTTCTCTCCTGACAGAGGCGGGCTTACCCGGTCGACGCGCAATATGTTCCCTAGCGAGCCACCGGGCTGGAGAGGGACACTGGACGAAGGGGATGCGCGATTGAGAGGCGTCTCATGTCTCGTACCAGTACCGATGAGCGGCCGCACACGTCATTCTTCTCCCGTCCTGCGGTCCGCCGCATGCTTCCGTTCGCTCTGATCACCGCAATCGCCTTGATCTTCATCTTTGAGAACCGCGCGAGCACCGAGATCCGCCTTCTCATCCCAGAGGTGACCATGCCGCTTTGGGGCGCGCTCTTGATCGCCTGGGCTCTCGGCATGATTGCTTGCGCATTCACTCTGCGTCGACGCCGCTGAATCCTCGGAGCCGAGCACCGCCGGGCGGCCCGTGCCCGTTGCGTGCCCGATGAGGCGGGGAGCCACGGGGACCCAAGGGGCCATCCCAGTCGGCACGGAACGAGAACAGTCCCCGACCAGACGCACTGGTCAGGGACTGCTTCCCTTGGCGTGGCGGGTGCAGGGTTCGAACCTGCGTAGGCGTAAGCCGACAGATTTACAGTCTGCTCCCTTTGGCCGCTCGGGCAACCCGCCGGGGATGTGGCCGGGACGTGCACTTCTTGCGCGGTGCTCCCTGGCAACGACGTAAACCATACCCGATGGCAGGGGGTGCTTCGCCACCCGGTTGATCGCCGCTGGAACACGGCCAGGGTGACTAGATGATCAATTCCAAGGGATGCCTGCGGAGGGTGTGGGGTGGGCGGCGGCCGAAGCCACCGCGAGACGGTCAGGCGGTGCGCTGCCGGCCCTGGTTGTCGAGGTGGCAGTGGGCGGTCAGGCGTCAGGGTCGACTTCGGGGTGCGTGAACCGCACGGGCTTGCCCAGCGACCGGGCGTAGGCGATTTCGGCTCGGGTGCTGTCTCCGATGTAGTCGCCGACTACGAGCACCTCATCAGCGAGCCGGATCTTCGCCCGGTGCAGATCGTCGAGTCGAACCTTCAGCGCCTCGGCCTCGACAGGATCGGACCAAAGTTGGTGCGGGGACTTCATGTCACAGCCCGGTTTGACGACAATCTTTCCGGCTTTGGTCTCCCGCAGATCGGCCTCGTTCATCTCGGTCATGAAGCGGGTGGAGCCGCAGATCACGACGATACGCGGGAGGCTCATCAGCTTCTTCGCGTCGGCGAGCTTCTCCTCGGGGGTGAGCAGTTGCGGGTATGACACTGGTTCCTCCTGGTGGTGTGGTCCAAGGGGTGCCTGCGGAGACGAGAACGAGGGTGTCCAAGATCGTTTTGTGACGAACGACGTGGACACCCTCGCGACAGCTATGCGACGGCCGACGACATGCTGAAGGAGCATCCCGGCCTGGCGCCGTGGCGCCCGCCGGTCGGCACTACGCCCCGCCTGAGCGATGCCGAACTGGTCACCCTCGCCACGATGCAGGCCATACTCGGCTACACCTCCGAGGCCAAATGGCTTCGCCATGCCCGTGCCCACCTGCGCCACCTCTTCCCCTACCTGCCCCAGCAGCCCGGTTACAACAAGCGGCTGCGCAAGGCCGCCGGTCTGATGCGAAGCGTCAACCGGATCCTGGCCACCACCACCTCGGTGTGGAGCGACGACGTATGGGTCGTGGACTCCACCCCGGTGGAATGCGGCCGCTCCCGCGAGACCGTCAAACGCTCCGCCAGGTTGGGCCGAATACGGCTGCGCCAGCCACAGCCGCTTCTTCTGGGGCCTGCGCCTGCACCTGGTCTGCACCCTTCAGGTCTGCCCATCGCCTTCGCCCTGACCGGGGCCAAGGCCGACGAACGCGAGACTCTCCTTGACCTTCTGGCAGCCGAATGCGAGCTTCTGCGAGAGCGCCCCCGACAGACTCTCATCGGCGACAAGAACTACTTCGGCCGTGGTTTCGAACGCGAACTGTCCGAGCATGGAGTCCAGTTGCTGCGGCCTGCCCGTAAAGGTGAACGGGAACGGCCTGGCGCAGCCCTGTTCAAGCTGCTGCGACAGGTCATCGAATCGATCAACGAGACCATCAAGGGACAGCTTGACCTCGAACGGCACCGAGGGCGCACACCCGGAGGTGTCATAGCCCGCGTCATGCAACGCATCCTCGCGCTGACCGCCGCGATCTGGCACAACGACGCCACCGGACAAACCGTCCTACGCTCACTGATCGCCTACGATCACTGACCCCTTGGAATAGATCATCTAGGCTGACGGTGCGGGCCGGGGACGGTTCCGTACACATGACGGATCTAGGTACGAGGAGCCAACTCAACATGGCCGACTCCAGTTTCGACATCGTCTCGAAGGTCGAGCGGCAGGAGGTCGACAACGCCCTCAACCAGGCGAGCCGCGAGATCTCCCAGCGGTACGACTTCAAGAACGTCGGCGCATCCATCGAGTGGTCCGGCGAGAAGATCGAGATGCGGGCCAACTCCGAGGAGCGGGTCAAGGCGATCCTCGACGTCTTCCAGTCCAAGCTGGTCAAGCGCGGTATCTCGCTGAAGGCCCTGGACGCGGGCGAGCCGCAGGCCTCTGGCAAGGAGTACAAGATCCTCGCCTCGCTGCAGGAGGGGATCTCGCAGGAGAACGCGAAGAAGGTCGCGAAGATCATCCGCGACGAGGGCCCGAAGGGCGTCAAGGCGCAGGTGCAAGGCGACGAGCTGCGCGTCAGCTCGAAGAGCCGGGACGATCTGCAGTCCGTCATCGCGCTGCTGAAGGGTAAGGACTTCGACTTCGCGCTGCAGTTCGTCAACTACAGGTGAGAGCGCGCCTGCCGCACGGCAGGCGGCCGATGGCAGATGGCAGGAGGGCCTGAGGGTCTCGCGGCAGCGCGGAACTCCGGGGCGGCCCACGGCGGTACGGCGGCGGCGCCGTACCGCCGTCGCCGTTTTGTGCGGTGACCGCCAGGGCCTCAGCGGCCCCTACCAGGTTCTCGCGAACTCCCCGCGGTCCGTCTCGATGATCTCGCGGCCCAGGGGCATCAGCGAGATCGGTATCAGCTTGAGGTTCGCCCAGCCGAACGGGATCCCGATGATCGACAGGAACAGCGGAATGCTGGTGAACAGGTGGCCGAGCGCCAGCCACCATCCCGCGAAGATCACCCAGAGCACATTGCCGATGAAGGACGGCGCTCCCGCGTCCCGCCGTTCCACGGTGGTCCTGCCGAACGGCCAGAGCACGTACCCCGCTATGCGGAGCGACGCGATGCCGAACGGGATGGTGATGATGAGGATGAAGCAGACGAGAGCCGCTACGGCGTAGGCGATGGCCATCCATATACCGCAGAAGATCAACCAGAGGATGTTCAGGATGAGATTGATCGTCGTCATGCCTCCAGCGTCCCACGGGGCCGGACCCGTCGCGCTCCGGGCCGCTGGGCCACCTACGGCGCCGGTTCCGGGTCCTTCAGGAGCCGGGTTCGTGGCGGATCGGGTCCCCTGACCCGTACGGATCGGGTGCTCTCGCACGTACGGATCGGGTCCCCTGACCCGTACGGATCGGGTGCTCTCGCACGTACGGATCGGGTTTCCTGACCCGTACGGAGAGGGTTCCCGTACCCTCGCGCCGGTCCGGCCGCTGCCATGAGGGCAACGGCCGCGCCTCAGCTCCGGTAGCCCGCCATCTCCTCGAGGCGGGCGATCCGCTCCGGCATCGGCGGGTGCGTGGAGAAGAGCTTGGACATACCCATGCCCGGCCGGAACGGGTTGGCGATCATCAGATGGCTCGTCGTCTCCAGGCGCGGCTCGGGCGGCAATGGGAGCTGCTTCGTACCCGCCTCGAGCTTGCGCAGGGCTGAGGCCAGGGCGAGCGGGTCGCCGGTGAGCCGGGCCCCCGAGGCGTCGGCGTCGTACTCCCGCGAGCGGCTGATCGCGAGCTGGATCAGGGATGCGGCGAGCGGGCCGAGGATCATGATCAGCAGCAGCCCCAGGATGCCGGGCCCCTCGTCGTCGTCGGCCCGACCTATGGGGATCAGCCAGGCGAAGTTCACCAGGAACATCACCACGGAGGCCAGCGCTCCCGCGACCGAGGAGATGAGGATGTCGCGGTTGTAGACGTGGCTGAGTTCATGGCCGATGACGCCACGCAGCTCGCGCTCGGTGAGGATCTGCAGGATGCCGTCGGTGCAGCAGACAGCTGCGTTGCGTGGATTGCGGCCCGTGGCGAAAGCATTCGGCGCCCGGGTGGGCGAGATGTACAGCCGCGGCATGGGCTGGCGTGCGGCGGTCGAGAGTTCGCGGACCATGCGGTAGAGGGCCGGAGCCTCGAACTCGCTCACAGGCCGGGCCCGCATGGCGCGAAGGGCGAGCCTGTCGCTGTTCCAGTAGGCGTACGCGTTCATGCCCAGCGCCACGACGACGGCGACGATCAGGCCCGTACGGCCGAAGACGCTGCCGATGACGATGATGAGTGCCGACAGGCCGCCCAGAAGCAGGGCAGTCCTCAGTCCGTTGTGCCGGCGGTGCACGGTGCGCCCTCCCAGTGCTGTGGCGGGGACCCCTCTTTGCGCGGTGTCTTCCACTCTCCAGTGGACCCTCCTGCACTGGTCAACGCGAGGCGCATTCCCCTGGTTCCCTTGTCCGGCGGGCGGACCGGGGCGTACGGGTGACGCGGGGTGCGCGTCCCGACCGGGAGGGCCGAAGTCCGCAGCGGCTGGGGGAAGGTGCCGCGCTCAGAGGAGGGTCGCCGAGGCGAAGCGCAGCACGAGCTGAGGTGCCCCCGAGAGGGCGATGCCCAGGAGGGCGGCGAGGGCGATGGCGGCGGTCAGCGGGGCCGGGACGCGGACCTTCGCGGGCGCACCTTCCGGACCGCGGAAGAGGACGGCCGTCCACTGCAGGTAGTAGTAGAGAGCAATGACGACGTTGACGGCCATGACCACGGCGAGCCAGGCGAGCCCGGCGTCCACGGCGACCGAGAAGACGGTGACCTTGGCGAAGAGGCCGATGATGCCCGGTGGCAGGCCTGCCAGGTTGAGCAGGAAGAAGCCCATGGCGAGCGCGGCGAGCGGGCGGGAGGCGTAGAGGCCGCGGTAGTCGTCGATGCGGCCCGCGGGGTTGGTACGGCTGACGAGTGCGGCGACGCCGAAGGCACCGAGATTCACGGCGCCGTACATGAGCGCGTAGGCGACGGTGGAGCCGATCGCACGGGTGGGGTCGTCGACGTAACCGGCCGCAGCGATCGGCACCAGCAGATAGCCGGCCTGGGAGACCGACGACCAGGCCAGCAGGCGTACGGCGCTGTGGGCGCGGTCGGGCCGCTGGCGGAGAGCCGCGACATTGCCCGCGGTCATGGTGAGGGCGGCCAGGACGGCGACGACCGGGCCCCACACGTCCGCGTACGACGGGAACGCGATGACCGTGATCAGGATGATGCCGGTGAACCCGACGGCCTTGCCGATGACGGAGAGGTAGGCGGCGACGGGCAGCGGCGCCCCGACATACGTGTCGGGCACCCAGAAGTGGAAGGGAACGGCCGCGGTCTTGAAGGCGAAACCGACGAGCGTGATGGCCACGCCCGCCGTGACCAGAGTGTCGAAGCGGCCCGGAACGTCGTTCAGGCGGGAGGCCACCTCGGTGAGGTGCAGGCTGCCGGTGGCCGCATAGACGAAGCTGACACCGAGCAGGGTGACGGCCGTGGCGGCGACCGAGGAGAGGAAGAACTTGAGGGCGGCCTCGGAGGAGAGCCTGTCGCCGCGGCGCAGGCCGACCAGGGCGAAGGCCGGTAGCGAGGCCACCTCCAGGGCGACGACGAGGGTCGCGAGATCACGCGATGCGGGCAGCAGCGCCGCGCCCGCGGCCGAGGACAGCAGCAGGAACCAGTACTCGCCCGCTGGGAGCCGGGACTCGGTGACGGTGTGGACCGACAGCAACGCCGAGACCAGCGCTCCGGCGAGCACGAGGAGTTGGATCGCCAGGGTGAAGTGGTCGGCGGTGTAACTGCAGACGCCGGTGTCGGAGGTCAGGCAGAAGGTGCTGCGGTCGCCGTCGAGGAGAGGCAGGAGCGAGAGCGCGGCGAGGGCGAGGCCGGCGATCGCGATCCAGCCGAGGACGGGCTTGCGATGCTCGGGTACGAAGAGGTCGGCGACGAGGACGACGAGACCGGCGACCGCGGCGACGGTTGGCGGGGCGATCGCGAGCCAGTCGACGGACTGGACCAGGCTTTCCACGGCCACCGTCATCACTTGCCTCCTGCGAGGAGCTGCTGCACGGCCGGGTCGGTGAGGCCGATGAGGACTGCGGGCCAGAGTCCGGCGAGAAGAGTGAGGGCCACCAACGGGGTCCAGGCGGCGAGTTCATGGCCGCCGACGTCGGACAGGGCGGGCGCGGACGCGGAACCGGGCCTGGCCCTGGGGTCGGTGCCGGATTCCGCCGCGGTCGCCGTCTCCGCCGGTTCCCGCGCCTGCGGTTCGCCTTCTCCGGTTTGCCCGGGCTGGGGCTCCAGGCGCTCGCCCATGCACACGCGGCGTACGACCACCAGCAGGTACGCGGCGGTGAGGAGGGTGCCGAGGCCGGCCAGCACCATGAAGGTCAGGTACGCGGGGCGGCTGAGCTCCTCGGCCGGGCTGAACGCGGCGAACATCGCCAGCATCTCGCCCCAGAACCCGGCCAGTCCGGGCAGACCGAGCGAGGCGACGGCGGCGAAGGCGAGCAGCGCGCCGAGGCGCGGCGCCCTGCCGTAGAGCGCGGCGCCCGTGGCCCCGGAGAGCGTGTCGAGGTCGGTGGAGCCGTAGCGCTCCTTGACCGCTCCGACGAGGAAGAAAAGGAGGCCAGTGATCAGGCCGTGGGCGATGTTGGCGAAGAGGGCGCCGTTGAGTCCGGTGGGCGTCAGGGTGGCGATGCCCAGGAGCACGAAGCCCATGTGGCCGACGGAGGAGTACGCGATGAGGCGCTTCAGATCGCCTTTGGCGCCGGTGCGGGCGAGCGCGAGGCAGGCCAGGGACCCGTAGACGATTCCGACGGCGGCGAAAGCGGCGAGGTACGGGGCGAAGGTGCGGATGCCCTCGGGGGCGATGGGGAGCACGATCCGCACGAAGCCGTAGGTGCCCATCTTCAGCAGCACGCCGGCGAGGAGGACGGAGCCGACGGTGGGGGCGGCGGTGTGAGCGTCCGGGAGCCAGCTGTGCAGGGGCCACATCGGGGTCTTCACGGCGAGGCCGGTACCGATGGCGAGGACGGCGAGCAGTTGCGTGGTGTGGCTGAGCGATGACCCGTTGTCAGTGGCGAGTGCCACCATGTCGAACGTGCCGCTCTGGAGACCGACGAGGAGGAGGCCCAGCAGCATGACGACCGAGCCGAGGAGTGTGAAGAGGATGAACTTCCAGGCCGAGGCCTCGCGGCCCTCGCCGCCCCAGCGGGCGATGAGGAAGTACATCGGGATGAGCACCATCTCGAAGGCCAGGAAGAACAGCAGCAGATCGAGGACGGCGAAGGTGGCGAGGGTGCCCGTTTCGAGGACGAGCAGCAGAGCGACGAATGCCTTGGCAGAGCCTCCGCCGTTGGACGCCCCGCCAGCCGTTTCGCGATCGCCGGCGCCCGTGCCGGTGCGTTCGGGGTCGCCGGCGATGGTGCGTTCGGCGTCTTGGGGGGCGAAGGGCGGGCGGAAGTAGCTGTAGAGCGCGCAGAGGAAGGTCAGCAGCGCTGTCAGCACGAGAAGGGGGAGCGAAATGCCGTCGATGCCGAGGTGGATCCGCACGTCGAGGGCTGGGATCCAGCTGATGTCCGTCGTGGCCTGGATCCTCGACGGGTGGTCGTGGTCGAAGCCGATCGCCAGGGCGATCGCCAGGGCGAGCACGACGCCGGTGACGGTCACGCCGTGGCGCAGCACGGCCTGTTGGGGGTTCCTGCCCCTGAGCCCGGGCGGGGCCGGGAGCAGCGCCGCGGCGGCGCCGATCAGGGGTAGGACGACGAGGGCCGCGAGAAGGTACTGCTCAGCGGTCTCATTGATCAGGCCACTCATGGCTCACGCTCCGGCGGCGACGAGGACGGCGGCGATAGCCAGGACGACGGAGCCGGCGAGCAGCGCGCCAAGATAGGTCTGCACGTTGCCGGTCTGGGTGCGGCGGACGACCGCACCGAGCAGGCGGGCGGAACCGCCCGCGCCGCGCACGTAGGTGTCGACGACCTCGCGGTCGAGGAAGCGGACGAGCCGAGCGGCGCCGCGCACGGGGCGGACGAACAGCGCGGCGTAGACCGCGTCGAGGTGGAAGCCGTGGGCGGCGGGCCGGTGGAGCGGGCCGAGGAGGAGGCGGCCGGGGTCGGCGGGGTCCTCGGCGGAGGCGACGTCGCCGTAGACGGCCTCGTGGGTGTCGATGGCCTCGATTTCGGTGAGGGCGGGCTCGGTGTGCGGATGCGCCGCGACCGCACCGACCGGGATCCGGCGGGCGAGGGAGGTGGTGTGCCGCCAAGCCGCGTAGGTCACCAGTGCGCCGACGAGGGCGAGTCCGGTGCCGAGAACGGAGGTGGTCAGCGTCGGGTCCAGTGACCGGTCGTCGAACCAGCCCGGGAGGAAGCCGACAGTGATGCCGAACGCGGCGGTGGGCACGAAGAGCGCCCACAACACCACGTTCATGACGACCGGCTGCCTGCCGAGGTCGGGGGCGGGCGCGCCCTTGCCACGGAAGGCGAGTAGCCAGAGGCGGGCAGCGTAGCCGGCGGTGAGGAGGGCGGTGAGCAGTCCGGAGACGAGGACGATCCAGCCCGCGGGCCCGGGGACCGCTTCGGCGTGGCCGGTGGCCGCGTGCTCGGCGGCGCCCAGGACCGCTTCCTTGGAGAAGAAGCCCGCGAAGGGCGGGATGGCGGCGAGGGCGAGGAGCGCGACGGTCATCGTCCAGTACGCGTCGGGGACGCGGCGGGCCAGCCCGTCCATCCGGCTCATCGCGGCAAGGGAGTTGGTGCCGGCGGCGGCGATCACGACGCCCGCGCAGAGGAAGAGGAGGGCCTTGAACGCGCCGTGGGAGAGGAGGTGGAAGACGGCCGCGCCGCGGTCGCCGACCGCGAGGGCGCCGGTCATGTAGCCGAGCTGGCCGATCGTCGAATACGCCAGGACGCGCTTGATGTCGTCCTGGGCGAGGGCGGCCAGCGCGGAGCCGACCATGGTGACGGCGGCCATCACGGCCATGACGACCAGCGCGGCTGCGGAGGCGGCGAAGACGGGCAGCAGCCGGGCCACGAAGTACACGCCCGCCGCGACCATTGTGGCGGCGTGGATCAGCGCGGAGACGGGGGTGGGGCCCGCCATCGCGTCCGGCAGCCAGGTGTGCAGCGGGAACTGCGCGGACTTGCCCGCAACACCGGCGAGCAGCAGCAGAGCGATGAGCGTCGGGTGGTCGAGCCCGTCCCCGGAGGCGACGGCGGTGAGGATGCCGTTGATCCGGAAGGTCCCGGCGTCGGCGGCCAGCGCGAACAGGCCGAAGAGGAAGGGGACATCACCGAGCTTGGTGACCAGGAACGCCTTGATCGAGGCCGACCGGGCTGCCTCGGTCTCCCAGTAGTGCCCGACGAGGAAGTACGAGCAGATGCCCATGATCTCCCAGCCGACCAGCAGCACCATCAGGTCGCCGGAGTAGACGACGAGCAGCATGGCGGAGGTGAAGAGGGAAACGAGCGCGGCGTACGAGGCGTAGCGCGGGTCGTTGCGCAGATAACCGGTCGAGTAGAGCTGCACGCACGAGGCGACGACCCCGACGAGCACGGCCACCAGTGCCGCGAACCCGTCGATGGACAGCGCGAGATCGATGGGGACCGAGCCGGTGGGGGTGAGCCGCGTGGCGGCGTCGATCGTGTCGCCGCCGCCCTGCCGTACGGCGACCACCACCGCGAGCACGGCGGCGGTGAGGGTCGGCAGGATGGCCAGGGGCCGTACGAAGCCTGGGGCGCGGCGGCCGGTCATGAGGCCCGCCGCTGCCCCGAGGAAGGGCAGCAGCGGGACGAGGACGGCGAGGGTCGTGGTCGTCACGCGGCGGCCTCCGCCTGCTGGGCCGGGGTCTGCTGGGCTGTCGTCTCGTCGGGGCCGCCCGGGCCGCTTCCGCCGTCGGGCCGCTCGGCGAGGTCGCGGAGCCGGTCGACGTCGGAGCTGCCGCGGTTGCGGTACACGAGCAGCACGATCGCCAGGCCGATGCCGATCTCGGCAGCGGCGATGGTGATGGTGAAGAGGGTGAGGGCCTGTCCGGCGTGGAGGGCGTCGCGCAGCCAGACGTCGAAGGCGACGAGGTTGAGGTTGACGGCGTTGAGCATCAGCTCGACGGACATCAGGACCAGGATCGCGTTGCGCCGGGCGAGCACGCCGTAGAGGCCGGCGCAGAAGAGGAGGACGGCGAGTACGGCGGGGTAGGCGAGGTGCATCTCAGCGCTGCTCCTTACCGTTGGCGGCGGCCGGGGAGCGGCCGTCGGCGGCGCCGTCACGCTCGCCGTTCCGGCGGGAGCCGTCATCGCCGTTCCGGCGGGAGAGGACGATCGCGCCGACGAGGGCGGCGAGCAGCAGGACGGAGAGCGCCTCGAACGGCAGCACCCAGTGCCGGAAGAGGATCTCCCCGGAGATCTTGGTCGAACCCTGGGCGGGACCGTCGAGGTCGATCCACGTCGCGCGGAAGGCGTCCAGGACGACCCAGACGAGAGCACTGGCCGCGCCGACGGCCACGACGAGGGCGGCCCAGCGGTTGCCCGAATCCGCGTCCGGGGACCGGCCGATGGGGGCCTTGGTGAGCATCAGCCCGAAGAGAAGGAGGACGACGACGGAGCCGACGTAGATCAGCACCTGCACCCAGGCGATGAACTCGGCCGTGAGGAGCAGGTATTCAACGGCGAGCCCGCCGAGAGTGACGACCAGCCAGAGCGCGGCGTGCACGAGCTGGCGCGTCGTCACGGTGACCAGGGCCGCGCCGAGCGTGACGAGACCGACGAGGAGAAACGCGATCTCCACGCCGGTGGGCGACAGGAAGCCGTGTCCTGCGGCTGCGAGCGTCACGACTCTCCCTTCTGCTGCCGGTCCTCCGACTGCCGCCGGTTCCCCGACGACGCGTCGGGAGCCTCGTCCGGTGCGGACTGCTGCTCCCGGACAGGCTGTTCCTGTGCGGGCTGTTCCCGTGCGGGCTCCGCTGCGGTCTGCTCCAGGGCGGCCTGTTCCGCGGGCTGTTGCGCAGGCTGTTGTTGCGCGGGCTGTTGCTGTGCCGCCTGTTGTTCCGCGGCCGCGAGCTTATCGGCGGCCTTGCGGGCCGCGCCCAGTTCCTTCGGTTCCTCGGCGGCGGCATCGAGCGCGGGCGGGGCGGGCACCGTCCACATCCACTCGCGGAGCCGGTCCCGCTCGTGGGTCAGGTCGCGGATGTCCTCCTCCGCGTACTCGAACTCCGGCGACCAGAACAGCGCGTCAAAGGGACACACCTCGATGCAAATACCGCAGTACATGCACAGTGCAAAGTCGATGGCGAAGCGGTCGAGGACGTTGCGGCTGCGCTCGCGCCCGCCGGGAGTTGAAGCCGGCACGGTCTCCTTGTGGGAGTCGATGTAGATGCACCAGTCCGGGCACTCGCGCGCACAGAGCATGCAGACCGTGCAGTTCTCCTCGAAGAGCGCGATCACACCGCGGCTGCGGGGCGGCAGGTGCGGCTGCACGTCCGGGTACTGCGCGGTGTGCGACTTCCGCGTCATCGTCCGCAAGGTGACGGCCAAGCCCTTGGCGAGCCCGCTGCCGGGGAAGGAGCGGGACCGCCCCGAGGGCGTCGCTGCGGAGTGGAGGTCGTGTGACGGGCGGGCCATCAGGAGATCACCACCTTGACGATGCCGGTGAGCGCGATCTGCGCCAGCGCGAGCGGGATGAGGACGGTCCACGCGAGCTTCTGCAACTGGTCCTCGCGCAGTCGCGGATAGCTCACCCTCAGCCAGATGACACCGAAGGCGAGGAGCCCGGTCTTCAGCAGCGTCCAGAGCCAGCCGAGTCCGTCGGCCCCGGATGGCCCGTGCCAGCCACCGAGGAACAGGACGGTCGTCAGCGCGCAGAGGACGATGATGCCCGCGTACTCGGCGAGCAGGAAGAGCGCGAAGCGCAGGCCCGTGTATTCGGTGTACGCACCGAAGATGATCTCGGAGTCGGCGACCGGCATGTCGAACGGCGGGCGCTGCAACTCGGCCAGGCCCGCGGTGAAGAAGACCAGTCCGCCGACGAGCTGCCACGGGATCCACCACCACTGGAAGCCGTCGAGGATGCCGACCAGCGAAACGGTCCCTGCGGCCATGGCGACGGAGCCCGCGGTGAGCAGCATCGGCAGCTCGTACGCGAGGAGTTGCGCGGCGGTGCGCAGACCACCGAGCAGGGAGAACTTGTTCGCCGATGCCCAGCCCGCCATCAGCGAGCCCAGCACGCCGACGCCCATCACGGCGAGTACGAAGAAGATGCCCGCGTCGACGACCTGCCCGACGGCGCCCTCCCCCGGACCGATCGGGATGGCGACGATGACGAGGAGGTACGGGAGCAGCGCGACGGCGGGGGCGAGCTGGAAGATCCGCCGGTCGGCACCGGCGGGCACGACGTCCTCCTTCTGCGCGAACTTGACACCGTCCGCGACGAGTTGGGCCCAGCCGTGGAACCCACCCGCGTACATGGGACCGAGGCGACCCTGCATGTGGGCCATGACCTTGTGCTCGGTCTGCCCCACGATCAGCGGCAGGAGCAGGAAGGCGACGAAGACGGCGAGGAGTCGCCAGGAGACGTCGATGACGTCGCTCATGCGGATTCGCCTCCGTCGTCGTCGGTCCGGGGTGGAGTGCCGGCGTCGTCCTCGCGGGACTGAGGTGTGCCGGGCTCGGGGGTGGGGGGTGTGTCGGGCTCGTGGGTGGGGAGGGTGTCGGGCTCGCGGGCCGGGGGCGTGCCGGGCTCGCGGGCCGGGGGTTCCGCGTCGGCTGCGGCGCCGTCCGAGTCGGCGGGTCCGGAGGCTTCGTCCGGGGAGCCGGGCGTGCGGTCCGCGTCCGGGGCGGCTTCGTCGACCGCCGCGCCATCCGTTGCCCGCGGCTCGGCCGCCTCCGGCCCGGCGTCGTCGTCGAACGCCGGGCGGGCGTGGTGCCATGGGGCATCCGACGAACGCCGCCCCGCGACGGGCCGCTCAGCCGCGGGGGCAGCACCCCTCCCGTCTGGGGCACCCGAAGCACGCGCCTGCGGCTTCCCGGTCTCCGGCGTCACGGCCTTCGGCGCCTCCGGGGCCTCCGCGGCCTGCTCGCCCGCGGAGCCGGGCACACCCGTCGCGCCGGACGTATCAGCCGTAGGCGTCGTAGCCTCCGTGCCCGTTGGGCCCGGGGCCTTCGCCGCGTCGGGCTCGCCCATCGGCACCTGCGCCCCGGCCGGTTGTGGCTTCGCGGCGCCCTGATCCCGCTGACTCCGCTGGCTGACCGAACCCTGGCTCGCACTGCGCGTACGCCGAGCGGGCCGCTCCGGCACAGCCGCCTCAGGCGCCCCGGCCGCCTCGTTCGCCCCTGTGGCCTCGCCGGTTGCCCGCGGGCTCGCCGCGCCCGCGGTCCGCGCCCGGCGCGGCGGACGCTCGCCACCGGCGGCGCGCGCGCCTCGCGCGGGCCGTGCGGGCGCGGGCGGCAACTGGCCCTTGAGGGGCCCCCATTCGTTCGGGTCGGGCACGCCGGGGGGCAGCATCTGCCGCCGCTTCGGCCCTCCGTGCTCGGACTCCCCCGGTTCCTTGGCTCCCGGCCATGCCTTCGCCACCCGCGCCGCCAGGACGAAGTCCTTGCGCAGCGGGTGTCCTTCGAAGCCGTCGGGGAGCAACAGCGGTACGAGGTGGGGGTGTCCGGTGAAGTCCACGCCGAACATCTCGCGCGTCTCGCGCTCGTGCCAGGCCGCGCCCGCGTAGACCCCGGTCGCGGTGGGCAGCACGGGCGCCTCGTGCGACACGGTCGTGCGGACGAGCAGTCGGCGCGGTCCGGTGGAACGGGCGTGCGCGGAACCGGCGTCCGGGGCCGGGGCGTCGCCGCTGCCGGGCGCGCCTGCCGGGAGAGCGACGACGTGCGCCGAGACGCGGAAGCCCGCGCCGGGCTCGTCGACCGCGCTGAGCCAGTCGAAGTAGGTGCAGCCGAGGGTGTCCCGCGCGGTCTCCAGCGCGGACAGCCAGGCGGCGGGCGGGACATCGACCGTCAGCAGGTCATAGGCCTGCTCGGCCGTGGCCTCCTCGCCGAAGAGCTCGGCGGTGCGGCGCGGCAGCCAGCCCACCGGCGACTCGGCCGCGGCGGTCGGCTCCGCAGCGGACATCTCCGGGACGGGCGTCTGCGGGACGGGCGTCTCCGGGACGGGCGTGTGCGGGGCAGTGCCATCCGCGCCGGACGCCTCCGCAGTGGGCGCCCCTGCCACGGATTCTTCCGCCCCAGGAGTGGGCTCGTTCTCCGGCTCCCTCGGTGCCGTGGGCTCGCTCACCGGGCGTCTCCCTCCGGTGCGTCCGGCCCTTCCGGTGCGTCCGGCCGTTCCGGTGCGTCCGGTCGTCGGGGCATCAGCGGCAGCGCCTTGAACTCGATCGAGTGGGGCCCTTCCGGTGCGTCCGGCCCTTCCGGTGCGTCCGGCCCTTCCGCTGCGTCCAGCCCTTCCGCTGCGTCCAGCCCTTCCGCTGCGTCCGGCCTCTCGGGAGTGCCCCGTCCCTCCGGCGAGTTGGGCCCTTCCGCGACCGGGCGACCCGGAACCGCGGGCGGCGCCGGCGGCTGCACCAGCCCGCTGCGCAGCGCGGCCGTCGAGGCACGGCCGACCGCACCGCGTCCGGATCCCGTACCGTGTCCGGATCCCACACCGTGCCCGGAACCCGCAGCGTCTCCGGAACCCGCAGCGTTCTCCGAAGCCCCACCCGCGGTCCGCCCGTACCGCTCCCCCAGCGACTCGCGCGCGATCTTCTCCTGCAGCTTGAGGATGCCCTGCAGCAGGGCCTCCGGCCGCGGCGGGCAGCCGGGGACATAGACGTCGACGGGGATGATCTGGTCGACGCCCTTGGTCACGGCGTACGAATCCCAGTACGGGCCGCCGCAGTTCGAGCAGGCGCCGAAAGAGATAACGTACTTCGGCTCCGGCATCTGCTCGTACAGCCGCTTGACGGCCGGGGCCATCTTGTCCGTGACCGTACCGGAGACGATCATGAGGTCCGCTTGGCGCGGCCCCGGGGCGAACGGGATCACGCCGAGCCGGATGAAGTCGTGCCGCGCCATCGACGCGGCGATGAACTCGATCGCGCAGCACGCCAGCCCGAAGTTGAAGACCCACAGGCTGTAACGGCGGCCCCAGTTCAGGACCACCTTCATCGGCTCCGGGGCGAGACGGGAGAGCACACCGAGCCGGCGCGGCTCCGGGAGCAGCTCGGGGGCGGGTGTCACGTCCATGCCAGGACGCCCTTCTTCCAGGCGTAGAGCAGACCCACGGCGAGGAAGCCGAGGAAGACGAACATCTCCACCAGCGTCGTTCCGCCGTAGCCGGGGGCGGCGAAGATCGTGGCCCACGGGAACAGGAAGATCGAGTCCACCGCGAAGATCACATACAGGAACGCGTACACGTAGTAGCGGACCTGCGTGTGCGCCCAGCCCTCGCCGACGGGATCGACTCCGCACTCGTAGGTCAGCAGCTTCTCCGGCGTGGGCACGGCGGGCCGCAGCAGCCGCCCGGCCCCGAAGGCCACGGCCACGAACAGCACGCCGACGAGGGCGAGCAGGCCGACCACCGAGTAGCTCTCGTAGTAGCCCGCGGCATAGCCGGTCGCCACGTCCGTCACGTCCGCCCCTCGCTCCCTGACTGCCGGTGGGTTCTGCATTGTTCGACGATCTGTACGGACGGGAAGTCTAGGGCCTGCCACAGGCCGCGTGAGCAGCCGTCTCACGTCCCCGCCCCGGACAGCGGTGGGGTTGTCCCCACCCGTCTCCCACCTAATCACCCCATGGCGCCCACGGGGCGCTTCCCGGCAGGCTGACTCCATGACCGAGAGCTCCCCTTCCTCCCGCGGCGCCACGCCCTTCGCGGCGACGGCCGTCGCGGACGGCGGCGACCGGCCGGCACCCCCGGGCGCCGCCTTCGGCGGGCAGACGTGGCGGGAGGTGGCCCACCTCCTGACCAACCTGCCGATGGCGCTCGCGGGCTTCGTCTATGTGACGACGTGGCTGCTCACGGGCACGGCGCTCTCGGTGACCGTGATCGGCCTGCCACTGCTCGCGGCCGGCATGGCGGGGGCGCGGCTGCTCGGCCGCTGGGAACGCGCGCGGGCCCGGGTGCTGCTGCGCGTACGGGTCGAGGAACCGTCGCCGCTGCGCCTGCGCGCACGGGGCGGCTTCTTCACCTGGCTGTGGACGCACCTGCGGGATCCGGTCGGCTGGCGCACGGCGTTGTACGCGTTCATGCGGCTGCCGTGGGGCGTGGCGACCTTCGCGGTCGCGCTCGTCTCGCTTCTCGTGCTCTGGCCGGTGCTGCCGTGGATCGCGCGGGGGCTGACGAACGCCGACCGCGCGATGGTCCGCGGTCTGCTCTCCCCCTCGGACGAGCTGGAGCGGCGCATCGCGGAGCTGGAGTCGGACCGGGGGATCGTCGTCGACACCGCGGCCGCCGACCTCCGCCGTATCGAACGCGACCTGCACGACGGAGCACAGGCCCGCCTCGTCGCCATCGCCATGGACCTCGGCCTCGCCAAGGAAAAACTCCTCGACGACCCCGACACCGCCGCCCGCATGGTCGACGAAGCCCACGGAGAGGTGAAACTCGCCCTCCAGGAACTCCGCGACCTCGCCCGCGGCATCCACCCCGCCATCCTCACCGACCGCGGACTCGGCCCCGCCCTCTCCGCACTCGCCGCACGCTGCACCGTCCCCGTCACCGTCACAGTCGAACTCCCCACCCGCCCCGCACCCGCCATCGAAGGCATCGCCTACTTCACCGTCTCCGAACTCCTCCAGAACATCAGCAAACACAGCAAGGCCCGTTCCGCGTCCCTCGAACTGTGGCGGTCCGAGCAGCGCCTGCTTCTCCAGGTGCGGGACGACGGGTGCGGCGGGGCACGCCTGGACGGCGGCAGCGGACTCGCGGGACTGGCCGAGCGGCTGGGCGCGGTGGACGGGCTGTTCGTGCTCGACTCCCCCGTGGGTGGGCCGACGGCGGTGACGGCTGAGCTGCCCTGGCGCGACCGTACGGAGGGGTGACGGGCGCGCCAGGACGACCGGGGGTGGGGAAAGCCCCACCCCCAGGACACCGAACGGCTCCATGGTTCCGGCCGCCCCCGTACCCGCAATCTTGATCCAGCAGCTCCGGCACACCGGAACCTCCGGCGGAACCCCCGGCACGCCTCGCCCTCCGCCCGCCGACGCCCAGCACACCCGAACCCCCCAGCACACCCCGACCCCCGGCACTCCCTCCCTCTCCGCGACCGGCTCGTCCGGCCGCGCGCAGACAGAACGGATGGCGACACGATGCACACCGCATACGGGTACGGACCGCGGACCCGCCCGCACCGGACGCCCGCGGTACTGCGCGCCCCGGTCGAAGGCCGCACCTGGCGGGAGTTCCTCCACCTGCTGCTCAACCTGCCGGTCGCGACCTTGATGTTCGTGTATGCGGTGACGGCGACGAGCCTCGGCCTCGGACTGCTCATCACCTTCCTCGGCGTGCCGGTGCTGGCGGGCGCGCTGGGCGGCGCGCGCCGCTTCGGCACCCTGGAGCGGGCCAGGGCGCGCGCGCTGCTGCGTCTGGACGTTCCGGCGCCCGATCCCGTACGCCCGAAGCGCGGCGGGCCGATGCCGCTGATCGGCGCGGTGCTGAAGGACGGTGCGTCCTGGCGCCATCTGCTGTACTGCGTGCTGCACTTCCCGTGGGCGGTCTTCGCCTTCTGCGTCTCGCTCGTGCTGTGGGCGAACGCCTGGGGGCTCTTCCTCTATCCGCTCTGGCGATGGACGCTCCCCCACTACGGGCATCAGCCGGGCCTGCAGCTGTACGGGAGCGAGGACGGCCGCGACCGCTTCTACCTCGACTCCCCCTTCGAGGTCGCGGTCACCTCCGCCGCCGGCCTGTTGCTGGTCCTCGCCACGCCCTGGGTGATCCGCGGGTTCGCGCATGTGGACCGGACGATGCTCGCCGGGCTGCTCGGGCCGTCCCGGCTGGCCACACGGGTGACGGAGCTGGAGTCGGACCGGGGGATCGTCGTCGACACCGCGGCCGCCGACCTCCGCCGTATCGAACGCGACCTGCACGACGGAGCACAGGCCCGCCTCGTCGCCATCGCCATGGACCTCGGCCTCGCCAAGGAAAAACTCCTCGACGACCCCGACACCGCCGCCCGCATGGTCGACGAAGCCCACGGAGAGGTGAAACTCGCCCTCCAGGAACTCCGCGACCTCGCCCGCGGCATCCACCCCGCCATCCTCACCGACCGCGGACTCGGCCCCGCCCTCTCCGCACTCGCCGCACGCTGCACCGTCCCCGTCACCGTCACAGTCGAACTCCCCACCCGCCCCGCACCCGCCATCGAAGGCATCGCCTACTTCACCGTCTCCGAACTCCTCCAGAACATCAGCAAACACAGTGATGCGGCCGCCGCCTCCGTGGACGTCTGGCGGACGGAGAACCGGATCATGGTCCAGGTGACGGACAACGGCCTGGGCGGGGCCACCGCGTTCACCACTGGGGGCGCGGGAGACGGCGGCGGGGGCACCGGTCTCGCGGGACTCGCCGGACGTCTGGACGCGGTCGACGGCCTGCTCGTCGTGGACTCCCCTCCGGGCGCCGGCACCACGGTCACCGCCGAACTCCCCTGGCGCGAACAGCCTGCGCCCGCCCCGCGCCGCCTGGGACCGGAATCCGGATCCTGAGACACTGGGGCCCGCGATCGGGCGGCGTCCGGGACACCGGCAGTCCGGGCGCGCGCACCCACCTGGGACACCCACCCGGAACATCGCGAACCGATCGGGGGACTGCAGCGTGACGGATGCGCAGAGCGGCGCGCAGAACAGCGTGCGCGACACCGTGCGAGTGGTCATCGCCGAGGACTCGGTGCTGCTCCGCGAGGGGCTGACCCGGCTCCTCACCGACCGGGGCCACGAGGTGGTCGCCGGTGTCGGCGACGCCGAGGCACTGGTCGAGGCGATCGCCGACATGGACGGCCGGGGCGAGCTGCCGGACGTGGTCGTCGCCGACGTACGGATGCCGCCGACCCACACCGACGAGGGCGTCCGTGCGGCCGTACGGCTGCGCCGCGACCATCCGGGTCTGGGAGTGCTGGTCCTCTCCCAGTACGTGGAGGAGCAGTACGCGACGGAGCTGATCGCCGGGAGCAGCCGGGGCGTCGGCTATCTGCTCAAGGACCGGGTGGCCGAGGTGCGCGAATTCGTGGACGCGGTGGTGCGGGTGGCCCGGGGCGGTACGGCGCTCGACCCGGAGGTCGTCGCCCAGCTCCTGGGGCGCAGCCGCAAGCAGGACGTGCTGGCGGGGCTGACGCCGCGGGAGCGGGAGGTGCTGGGGCTGATGGCCGAGGGCCGGACGAACTCGGCGATCGCGAGGGCGCTGGTGGTGAGCGACGGTGCGGTGGAGAAGCACGTCAGCAACATCTTCATGAAGCTGGGCTTGTCGCAGAGTGACGGAGATCACCGCCGGGTGCTGGCCGTGCTGACGTATCTCAACTCCTGAAGCCGTTTCTGGCCGTTCGCTCGAGGCAGGGTCGTAGGCCCAAAGAATGAGCCTGGGGTCCGGGACGAGGCGGCGGCCTGCAAGCCGGGCACATTACGACATACCTGCCCAGAATGGCGTCTCGGACCCGGTTCCACGATGTGACACCTAGGGGGAAGGCCACCCTTACCCCCGTACAGTGGCCGAGGGAACACCGGTCGGTACGGCGTGAGACCCCAGCCGCCGCCTCGAAGGAGGGCCAGTTCAGTGACCAGCCAGGTCAGCACCCAGGCCGATGAGGCCGACGGGGCAGCCACCGGCGAGCAGCGTGCTCCCGGCACCAAGGAAGTCAGACGTCTCGACCGAGTGATCATCCGGTTCGCGGGTGACTCGGGCGACGGCATGCAGCTCACGGGTGACCGCTTCACCTCCGAGACGGCGTCCTTCGGGAACGACCTCTCCACGCTGCCGAACTTCCCCGCCGAGATCCGCGCCCCCGCCGGCACCCTGCCGGGCGTGTCCAGCTTCCAGCTGCACTTCGCGGACCACGACATCCTCACGCCGGGTGACGCGCCGAACGTGCTGGTCGCGATGAACCCGGCGGCACTGAAGGCGAACCTGGCGGACCTGCCGCGCGGCGCGGAGATCATCGTCAACACCGACGAGTTCACCAAGCGCGCGCTGGCCAAGGTCGGATTCGCGGCCAGCCCGCTGGAGGACGGCTCGCTGGAGGGCTACCACGTCCACCCGGTGCCGCTGACCACCCTGACGGTCGAGGCGCTGAAGGAGTACGAGCTGACTCGGAAGGAGGCCGAGCGCTCCAAGAACATGTTCGCGCTCGGCCTGCTGTCCTGGATGTACAACCGGCCGACCGAGGGCACGGAGTCCTTCCTACGCTCGAAGTTCGCGAAGAGACCGCGGCTGGCCGAGGCCAACGTGGCAGCGTTCCGGGCGGGTTGGAACTTCGGCGAGACCACCGAGGACTTCGCGGTCTCATACGAGGTGGCGCCGGCGGCCTCCGCGTTCCCCTCCGGTACGTACCGCAACATCTCGGGCAATCTGGCGCTGGCCTACGGACTGATCGCCGCTTCCCAGCAGGCCGACCTGCCGCTGTTCCTCGGCTCGTACCCGATCACCCCGGCCTCCGACATCCTGCACGAGCTGTCCCGGCACAAGAACTTCGGCGTGCGGACCTTCCAGGCCGAGGACGAGATCGCGGGCATCGGTGCCGCGCTCGGCGCGGCCTTCGGCGGTGCGCTCGGCGTGACGACGACCTCGGGGCCCGGGGTCGCGCTGAAGTCGGAGACGATCGGGCTCGCGGTGTCGCTCGAGCTGCCGCTACTGGTCATCGACATCCAGCGCGGCGGCCCGTCCACGGGTCTGCCGACCAAGACCGAGCAGGCCGACCTGCTGCAGGCGATGTACGGGCGCAACGGCGAGGCACCGGTTCCGGTGGTGGCCCCGGCGACCCCGGCGGACTGCTTCGACGCGGCGCTGGAGGCGGCCCGTATCGCGCTGACGTACCGCACCCCGGTTTTCCTGCTCTCCGACGGCTACCTGGCCAACGGCTCGGAGCCGTGGCGCATCCCGGGCATCGACGAACTCCCGGATCTGCGCGTGCAGTTCGCGACCGGCCCCAACCACACCACCGAGGACGGCGCCGAGGTCTTCCGGCCCTACAAGCGCGACCCGCACAGTCTCGCCCGCCCCTGGGCGATCCCCGGGACGCCGGGACTGGAACACCGCATCGGCGGCATCGAGAAGCAGGACGGCACGGGCAACATCTCGTACGACCCTGCCAACCACGACTTCATGGTCCGCACCCGCCAGGCCAAGGTCGACGGCATCGAGGTCCCGGACGTGGCCGTGGACGACCCGACCGGTGACGCCCCGCTGCTGGTGCTGGGCTGGGGTTCGACGTACGGACCGGTGACGGCGGGCGTGCGCCGCCTCCGCGCCGCCGGCGAGCGGGTCGCCCAGGCGCACCTGCGTCACCTCAACCCGTTCCCGCGGAATCTGGGCGAGGTGCTGGGGCGTTACGAGAAAGTGGTGGTGCCCGAGATGAACCTGGGGCAGCTCGCCACGTTGCTGCGGGCCCGATATCTGGTCGACGTCCGCTCGTACAACCAGGTGCGGGGGCTGCCGTTCAAGGCCGAAGAGCTCGCCAAGGCCCTTAAGGAGGCCATCGATGACTGAGGCGCTCTCGCTGGTACCGAAGGCCGAAGCCGAGCAGTCCATGAAGGACTTCAAGTCCGACCAGGAAGTGCGCTGGTGCCCCGGCTGTGGTGACTACGCGGTTCTCGCCGCCGTGCAGGGCTTCATGCCCGAACTCGGCCTGGCCAAGGAGAACATCGTCTTCGTCTCCGGCATCGGCTGCTCCTCCCGCTTCCCGTACTACATGAACACCTACGGGATGCACTCCATCCACGGCCGCGCCCCCGCCATCGCTACCGGGCTCGCCGCCTCGCGCCGCGACCTGTCGGTCTGGGTGGTCACCGGCGACGGCGACGCCCTCTCCATCGGCGGCAACCACCTGATCCACGCCCTGCGGCGCAACGTCAACCTCAAGATCCTGCTGTTCAACAACCGGATCTACGGCCTGACGAAGGGCCAGTACAGCCCCACCTCCGAGGTCGGGAAGATCACGAAGTCGACGCCGATGGGTTCGCTCGACGCGCCCTTCAACCCCGTCTCGCTGGCGGTCGGCGCCGAGGCGAGCTTTGTGGCCCGTACGGTCGACTCGGACCGCAAGCACCTGACAGAGGTGCTGCGCCAGGCCGCCGACCACCCGGGCACGGCACTGGTGGAGATCTACCAGAACTGCAACATCTTCAACGACGGCGCCTTCGAGGTCCTCAAGGACAAGGAACAGGCGCAGGAGGCGGTGATCCGGCTGGAGCACGGGCGGCCGATCCGCTTCGGCAACCCCGCCGAGGACGGCCTCGGATCCAAGGGTGTCGTCCGCGACCCGGCGACCGGCGACCTCCGCATCATCGACGTGACGCCCGAGTCGGCGGCCGGTGTTCTGGTGCACGACGCGCACGCGGAGAGCCCGACCACGGCGTTCGCGCTGTCCCGGCTCGCCGACCCGGACACCCTGCACCACACGCCCATCGGCGTTCTGCGCAGTGTCCGCCGCCCGGTCTACGACACGCTCATGGCGGACCAGTTGGAGCAGGCGGTCGAGCAGGGCGGCAAGGGTGACCTGGCCGCGCTGATGCGCGGAAACGACACCTGGACCGTCACGGCCTGACTCAGGCGGCCCGCGGCGCCGCCCGCGGCAGACTGCACCCCGCGCGGCCCGCACCCGAAGTGACTGGGGGCGGGCCGCGTTCGTGCGTCGCGCCCAGACCGTCGCCCGCCCCATCCGTTCGCCCGGGAGACCTCGGCCGGGCGTGGCCGCCCCGGGACATCGCAACCGGCCCGCCCGCGAGGCCACCGGCCTGGCATGCAGCCCGCATGCCGCCCGCGAGCCTGTCATGACCGTATGGCGATACGGGCATGACAGGAGCACCGGTGCGGCGCTACCTTCGTGGTGTTGCCCCGCCGCACCCGGGAGTGCCCTTGACGCCGAAGCCGCAGACGCCGCAGCCACCGCTGGAGAGCGATGCGGCACCGACGAAGAACGACCAGCGCACCGGCCTGCTCTGCGGTGTCGCCGCATACGGCCTCTGGGGCCTCGTGCCGCTGTTCTGGCCCCTGCTCAAGCCCGCCTCGGCCGTCGAGATCCTGGCGCACCGCATGGTGTGGTCCCTGGCCGCGGTCGGGCTCATCCTGCTCGCGCTGCGGCGCTGGGCGTGGTTGTCCGAACTGGCGCGCCAACCCAAGCGGCTCGCGCTGGTCGCAGTCGCGGCGACCGTCATCTCAGTCAACTGGGGCTTCTACATCTGGGGCGTGAACTCCGGGCGCGTGGTCGAGACCTCGCTCGGCTACTTCATCAACCCCCTGGTCACCATCCTCTTCGGCGTCGTGCTGCTCAAGGAGCGGATGCGACCGGCCCAATGGGCCGCGGTGGGCATCGGTGCGGTCGCCGTCGTCGTGCTGACCGCCGGCTACGGACGGCTGCCGTGGATCGCGCTCGTCCTTGCCTTCTCCTTCGCGACGTACGGCCTGGTGAAGAAGAAGATCGGGCTGGGCGGCATGGAGTCCCTGGCCGCGGAGACCGCCGTGCAGTTCCTGCCCGCGCTGGGCTTCCTGCTGTTCCTCTCCTCGCGCGGCACCTCGACCTTCGCCGCGGAGGGCGTCCCGCACGCCCTGCTGCTGGCGTGCTGCGGCCTGGTCACCGCGGTGCCGCTGGTGTGCTTCGGGGCGGCCGCGATCCGTATCCCGCTGAGCACGATCGGCCTGCTGCAATACCTCGCCCCGGTGCTCCAGTTCCTGCTCGGACTGGTCTGGTTCCACGAGAGGATGCCCGCGGAGCGGTGGGCCGGCTTCGGGCTCGTCTGGCTCGCGCTCACGATGCTGACCTGGGATGCGCTGCGCGCGGCGCGCCGCGGCCGCGCCGCCCTGCGGGCCCTGGCGGACCGGGACGCTCTGCGGCAGGCCGAGACGATGGGAAGTCCGGCCGCTCGGGGGGAGAGCGGCGCGGAGGCCGACCCCGGACCCGTCACCTCGACGTAGCGCGGTTACGACGCCCCCGAGTCGGCCCCAGCCCTCCGACTCGCCCCGGACGCCCGTACGTCATGCGGCCGGGGGCTCGTACGACCGACGACCTCAGCCAGACCCGGAAAAACCGATATCCGGCGGGTCATGTCCGAAATCTGCCCTTGACGGAGCGTCAGCCGCGCCCGAGCATCATGCTCGCGTCAAAGAATCGTTTTCGCTCCAGAGCCCTGCGGTCGCCCAACCCGCAGGGCGACCCGTTCGTTCCGTCCTGATCTTCATCGGACCTCCCGGAATCCGGAGCCCCCACCATGTCATCACGCACCCCCCGCATAGCCGAACCCCGGCCCACCCGAAGATCGTTGCTCCGCCGCAGGGCGTCCGCCGCGGCTCTCGCGGCAGGCGCTGTCGCCGGGCTCGTCGTCACCGCACCCGGCGCGACCGCCTCGGCGTCCGCCCCCTCGGCGGCCCGGGGATTCTCGGCGTCTCCCGTCGCCGCGCCCGACATTTCCGTCGCGAACGTCAAGGCACACCTCGGCGAGCTGCAGTCGATCGCCTCCGCCAACGGCGGGAACCGCGCCCACGGCCGTCCCGGCTACAAGGCGTCCGTCGACTACGTGAAGGCCAAGCTGGACGCGGCCGGATTCACCACCACCGTCCAGCAGTTCACCTCCAGCGGTTCCACCGGATACAACCTCATCGCCGACTGGCCGGGCGGCGACCCCGACCAGGTGCTCTTCGCCGGGGCCCACCTCGACTCCGTCTCCTCGGGGCCCGGTATCAACGACAACGGGTCCGGCTCCGCCGCCGTCCTGGAGACCGCGCTCACCGTGGCCCGCGAGAACCTGAAGCCCGCAAAGCATCTGCGGTTCGGCTGGTGGGGCGCCGAGGAGCTGGGTCTGGTCGGCTCCCGCTACTACGTGAACAACCTGCCCTCCCCCGATCGCTCCAAGATCTCCGGCTACCTCAACTTCGACATGATCGGCTCACCGAACCCGGGCTACTTCGTCTACGACGACGACCCGCAGATCGAGTCGGTCTTCAAGGACTTCTTCGCGAGCAAGGGCATTCCGACCGAGATCGAGACCGAGGGCGACGGCCGCTCCGACCACGCCTCGTTCAAGAACGCAGGCATCCCCGTCGGCGGCCTCTTCACCGGTGCGAGCCGCGCCAAGTCCTCGGCCCAGGCGCAGAAGTGGGGCGGCACGGCAGGCCAGGCGTTCGACCGCTGCTACCACTCCTCCTGCGACACGACGTCGAACATCAACGACACCGCGCTCGACCGCAACAGCGACGCCATCGCCCACGCGATCTGGACCCTCTCGGCGGGCCAGACCGACCCCGACCCCGGAACGGTCTTCGAGAACACCACTGACGTCGCCATCCCCGACAACGGCAGCGCGGTCAGCTCCACCGTCGCCGTCACCGGCCGTACGGGCAACGCCCCCGCGACCCTCAAGGTCGGCGTCGACATCAAGCACACCTGGCGCGGTGACCTGGTGGTCGATCTCCTCGCGCCGGACGGCACGGCGTACCGGATGAAGAACTCCAGCGGCTTCGACTCGGCGGACAACGTCATCGCCACCTACACGGTCAATGCCTCCAGCGAGGTCGCGAACGGCACGTGGAAGCTGCGCGTGCAGGACGTGGCCGCGCAGGACACGGGTTACATCGACAGCTGGAAGCTGACGTTCTGACCCGCTGACCGGCCCCTCGAGCGCCACCCCCCACCGATGCGAAGGCCCCGCGTCCGCTGCGGCGCGGGGCCTTCGCCCTGCCGTCGAAGCGCTGTCCGCGACGCTCAAGCAGTGATGTCGCGCGCAGTGAACCGGGCCCAGGCCAGTGAGCCGAACACCGCGACGTACAGGCCCTGCAGCTCCAGATTGCTCACCAGCTTCTCCCAGTAGACCGGTTCGCGGAGCAGGTCCGCGAAGCTCATCCAGTAATGCGGGAAGAGATACGGGTGAACGGCGTGCAACTGCGGGATGGAGTCGAGGATCTGCACGGTGATCAGCAGGCCGACGGTCGTCGCCATCGCCGCGATCCCGCTGTTGGTGAGGGTGGACACGAACAGACCGAGCGCCGCGATCCCGGTCAGCGACGCGGCCACGGCGGCCGCGACCGCCAGAGCCCGCAGGAGTCCCTCCGTGAAGGAGACCGTGACGCCGGAGATGAGCGTGAGGTCGCCGAGCGGGAAGAACAATGCGGCGGTGGCCAGGGCCGAACCGGCCACGACGAGGGTCGCCACGAGACAGAAGGCCAGCACCGCCCCGTACTTGGAGAGCAGCAGACGGGTCCTGCCCGCGGGCGCGACCAGCAGATAGCGCAGTGTCCCCGCGCTCGCCTCGCCCGCGATCGAGTCGCCCGCGACCACGCCCACCCCCATCGGCAGAAAGACGGGCAGGGTCGCGGCGAGCGCGGCGAAGACCAGGAAAAGGCCGTTGCCGGTGATCTGGGTGAGGAAGGCCGGGCCGCCGCCGTCCCCGCCCGCCCGGCCCCCGTCGCGCGTCTCGATCCGCACCGCGACGCCGATGAGGACGGGCACGGCGGCGAGCACGGCGAGCAGCGCGAGCGTGCGCCAGCGCCGGAACGTGGTCCGCAGTTCGCTGCGGAGCAGACCGAGCGACCGCGGCAGGCCGCGCCGTACCTCGCCCTGCACGGGGATACGGGCTTCGGCGGGGGTACGGACTTCGGCCCGGTCGCGGGCCCGGGCACCGGCCCCGTCCACCGTCCGCGCCTGCGCGGCCCGTGCCTGGGCCGTCCGTGCGTCGGCGGTCCCCATGGCGTCCTCAGCCCGCGACATCGAAGCCCTCCCCGGTCAGAGCGACGAACGCGTCCTCCAGCGAGGCCCGTTCGGCACCGAAGCCGCGTACGCGCACATCGGCCCGGACGAGCGCGGCGTTGAGATCCGCGAGGTCCGGCACCTCGCTCTGCGGCAGGTCGCCGGTGACCCGGCCCCCGGCCACGGCGATCCCGGTCACGCCGTGCGCGCCCAGCACCCGTGCGGCGACGGTCGTATCCGGTGTGGTCACCACCAGCCTGCCGCGCGCCCCCGCGGACAGATCGGCGACCGAGCCCTGTTGGAGGAGGCGGCCGCGTGCCATGACGGCAGCGTGCGTGCACACCTGCTCGATCTCGTCGAGGAGATGGGAGGAGAGGAAGACCGTCGTGCCGTCGGACGCCAGCTCCCGCACCAGGGACCGGATCTCCCGCATGCCCTGCGGGTCGAGGCCGTTGGTCGGCTCGTCGAGGACGAGCAGCCGGCGCGGCCGGAGCAGAGCGGCGGCCAGCCCCAGCCGCTGCTTCATACCGAGCGAGTACGCGCGCGCCTTCTTGCGCGCTGCAGTTGCGAGGCCCACACGGTCGAGTGCGGCGGCGACACGGGCGGAACGGGTGCGCGGATCTGCGGTGGGGTCGGCGGAGTCGAGGCGTACGAGGTTGTCCCGGCCGGAGAGGAAGCCGTACAGCGCCGGGCCCTCGATGAGCGCGCCGACCTCGGGGAGCACGTCGCGCTCGAAGCGGGGCATGGGGCGGCCGAGGACGCGGGCCGATCCGGAGGTGGGGGCGATCAGTCCCATGAGCATGCGGATCGTGGTGGTCTTGCCCGAGCCGTTGGGACCGAGGAAGCCGAAGACGCTGCCGCGCGGCACCACGAGGTCGAGGGCGTGGACGGCGAGTTGCCCACCGCGGTAGCGCTTCGTGAGACCTCGCGTGGTGATGGCCTCCTCGCCTTCCTCGCCCTCCGCGCCCGCAGGGAGGCCCGTACGGGCGGTCGCGGCTCCTCGCCTCATGGGCCCGCCGGGCCCTGCCCGTTCACCGAGCAATCGCTCCATCGCTCTCCCCGTCGTCAAGCACTGCCGAGGACGACCCGGGCCGCCCGCACCCATCCTGCCCCCGTGGTGGTCGCGAAAGGCCTCCGCGCCACGCGGACCGGGGGGCGGGACACGGCCGCGCCCCACCGCGGGGGGAAGCGGTGGGGCGCGTGTCGGAGTGGCGAGCCGGGTCCTTGGACAACTCCCGCCGGGCCCGCGCTAGTACGACTCGTTGGCCGCCTTCACCAGCGCCGACTTGTCGACGGCGCCGACGTAGACCGCGCCGTCGTCCGTCACCAGGGCGTTGATCAGGCGGGTGCTGAAGACCGTGCCCGAGCCGAACTTGCCGCTGACCTTGTCACCGAAGGCGTCCATGAACGACCGCGCCTCGGAGCCCTCCCGGCCCTTGCCGGACCTGGGTGCCGAGCCGCGGTCCGGGTCCTTGACCCGGACGACGGTCGCCCAGCCCTCGCCCGAGCCGCCGAGTCCGGGCAGTTGGGGCAGGCCGCCACGGGGCGCCGAGGGTTCGACCGGCACGCCCACTCCGCGCTCGGCCGCCCCACCGGGCTCGTCCTTCTGCTCGGTGACCTCGGTGCCCTTGGGCGGGGTGAACTCGAAGGTCTTCGCGTCCGGCTCGGAGAAGTCGACCGACGTGAAGCCCGCGTAGACCACCGGGTCGCCGCCGGCCTTCGGCGAGAGCGTGAACTGCAACGGCACACCGTTCTTCGCGTCCACGGCGATACGGGCCTCACCGACCGTGGACTCCGGCTGCCTCGGCTCGATCCGGAGCTGGTAGGCGTCGCGCCCGGCCACCTTCGCCGTGCCGTCGACCGTCACGGACGTGGTCTCGTCCGCCGCCTGCAGCACCTCCTTCGCGAGCTGCTGCGGCGTCGCGTCCACCGCATCGCCGTGCGGCGGACGGTGCGCGCGGTCGCCGTTCTTCCCGTCCGTCCCGACGCCCTCCGGCTCCTTCGCGTGGTACGCGGAGTTGCTCGCGGAGTCGTACGCCCACACCTCGCTGCCGTTGTGGACGAGGCTGTACTCGGCGGCGTCGTCGATGATCGAGACCCGCTGCTTCTCGGGCCCGTCGACGGCGATCCTCAACGTGTGGGAGCCGGACAGAAGTTGCGCCAGCTTCGACTGCGGATCCGCGGCCCCGCCCTTGCCGCCGCCCTTGCCGTCCTCTCCGCCGCCGAAGAAGCCGGAGCCGCCTCCGGAGCCCGCGCCCGGAAGCGACGGAAGCCCGAGGTCGGTCTTTACCTTGACGGTGCCGGACATGTGCTGGGCGTCTGCGGCTGCGACCTTGGCGATCAGGTCCTCGGCCGAGATCTCCGGAAGGTCGGGGTCACCGGACCCGGCGAACGCCGGCACGAGTCCGATCGTGGCCGCCGCGATTCCCGCCACGGCGACCGGGACCGCGTAGCGGGCTGCTCTGCGGCTCGGCGGCACTGCAGCGTCGTCGACGTCCCATGCGTCGTTGGTCTGCGTCGGTCGCTTACCTGACATCTGCCCTACCTCCGTGGTCGGCGGCGGTCGTTGCGTCGAGCCCGGGCACGTCGCGCATATTGTCACCCTAGTCCGCCGGGCTGGTGCTACTAATCCCACCAAACCGGCCACGCCGAGGCGTCAGCCGACGGGATCAACTCCGCATACGCCTGGGGGATGAGACGCACCGTCCGCCCGGCGGAGGGCCTACCGCAGAAGGCGGAGCATCCCCTAGGGGGTGGAGCCCCGCCGCACGTGGCGAGCGGGCACCGGCAGCGGGAAGCGGGCGCGGGGGGAATGCAAGGGCCGGACGCGCTGCGCCTGTGGGGCCGGTGGGGAGCAAGCGATATGACGGCGCGTCAACGGCAAGCTCTCGGAGCCCGGGCCGCCGAGACGCGGCCTTCGCCGGCCCCGATCCTGCAGGGCCGGTCCGAACTGCAGGGCCGGATCCGAACTGCAGGGCCGGTTCCGAAGCGCAGGGCCGGTCCGAACTGCAGGGGCCGGTTCCGAACCCGCGGGGCCTGTCCGAACCCGCGGGTCCTTCCGAATTGCAGGGCTGGTTCCGAAGCGCAGGGCCGGTCCGAACTGCAGGGCCGGATCCGAACTGCAGGGCCGGTTCCGAAGCGCAGGGCCGGTTCCGAAGCGCAGGGCCGGTTCCGAAGCGCAGGGGCCGGTTCCGAAGCGCAGGGGCCGGTTCCGAAGCGCAGGGGCCGGTTCCGAACCCGCGGGGCCGGCCCTCAGCCCGCGCGGTGCACCACCGCGTCGCACAGCTCTTCCAGCGCCGCCCGCGCCGGGCCCACCGGCAGCGACGCCAGTACCGCGCGCGCCTCCTCCGCGTACCGGACGGTGTCCCTGCGCGCCTGTTCGAGCGCCGGGTGGATCCGCAGCCTGCGGAGCGCCTCCGTATGCAAGGCGTCGTCCGTGAGGTCGCCGTCGAGCAGCGCGCACAGCTCCTGGTCGGCGGGGTCGCCCGAGGTGGCCGCCCGCGCCCGCAGGTGCAGCACCGGCAGCGTCGGAATGCCCTCGCGCAGGTCCGTGCCCGGCGTCTTGCCGGACTCGTGGCTGTCGCTCGCGATGTCGAGCACGTCGTCGGCGAGCTGGAAGGCGATGCCGAGCCGCTCCCCGTACTGGGTCAGGACGTCGACGACGCGCTCGTCGGCGCCCGACATCATCGCGCCGAAGCGTCCGGAGACCGCCACGAGCGAGCCGGTCTTGCCCGCGAGGACGTCGAGGTAGTGGTCCACCGGGTCACGGCCGTTCCGCGGCCCGGCCGTCTCCAGGATCTGGCCGGTGACCAGCCGCTCGAAGGCCTCGGCCTGGATGCGGACGGCCTCGGGGCCGAGGTCGGCGAGGATGTGCGAGGCACGGGCGAAGAGGAAGTCGCCGGTCAGCACCGCGACGGAGTTGTCCCAGTTCGCATTCGCGCTGGGCACCCCGCGCCGTACGTCGGCCTCGTCCATGACGTCGTCGTGGTAGAGCGTCGCCAGATGCGTCAGCTCGACGACCACGGCGGACGGGACGACGCCCGGGGCGTGACTGTCGCCGAACTGCGCCGCCAGCATCACCAGCAGCGGCCGGAAACGCTTGCCCCCGGCCCTCACCAGATGCTGCGCGGCCTCGGTGATGAAGGGCACGCCGCTCTTGGTGGCCTCCAGCAGGCCCTCCTCGACAGCCGCCAACCCGGCCTGGACACCGGCTTCCAGAGCCTGGTCCCGCACGCTCAGCCCGAACGGCCCGACGACGGTCACGAGGGGTTCTCCTGTCTGCAAACGACCTACACGGAATGTCGATCTGTCGCTGTCACCACTGGCAGCGTATCCGGTCGCCTGTGGATCACAGCGGGCGGCCGCCCGTCCGACCGGCCCGGCCGCCGGAAGACCACCGCGACGACCGGTGGCGCCGGGACGCCGGCAGTGTGCGCTCGGCCAGACGGCGCAGCGCGTGCGCGGGGCGCGAGGGCGGTCCCGTGCCGGACCCCGGGTCGCCCGACAGCGGCACGGGGACCCCGGAGCAGGAGCGGGAGCGGGAGTCCGAGCGGGAGCGGGAGCCAGAGCGGAAGCCCGAGCCGGAGCGGAAGCCGAGCGAGACCCGGAGCCCGAGCCGGACCCCGAGCCCGAGCGAGACCCCGAGCCC
>NZ_JBFAYQ010000023.1:45671-113134 GCF_040681345.1 Streptomyces sp. NPDC051776
TCGAGCCGGACCCCGAGCCCGAGCCGGACCCCGAGCCCGAGCCGGACCCCGAGCCCGAGCCGGACCCCGAGCCCGAGCCGGACCCCGAGCCCGAGCCGGACCCCGAGCCCGAGCGGGAGCGGGAGCCGGAGCCGGAGCCACGTCGGAGTGTCGGTGCCGAGTCGGCACGGACCCGGCACCGGCCCGGCGCGTGCGGACCCCCGCGGGCGCGTGCCGTACCCGCCGGGCCTGTGCGGAACTTCCCGCGCCAGCACTGCTTTTTCCCAGCATGTGATGTGCATTGGTGATTCACTGCCTATCGGCCCATGGCCCGCCGCCAGGCCGTAACCTGTGGGCCCGGCCACCCGGCGGACAGGAAGGCGAGGCACCGATCCATGCCCGAGCAGCACGAGCAGCCCGAGCGGAGCCCGCTCAATCCTCCCGAAGGTGACCTCTTCGGTCTGGGCAACCTCCCGTACGGCGTCTTCAGCACGGCGGACGAGCCCGGCAGGCGCCGCATCGGAGTGCGCTACGGCGACCACGTCCTGGACGTCCACACGGCGGCCACGGCGCTGGGCTCCCCGCACTCGGACCTGCTCGCCCACCCCACCCTGGGCGCCCTCATGGCCGCGGGCCGACCCGTCTGGCGGGCCGTGCGCGCCGACATCCGCACCTGGCTCGGCTACCCGGCGATCGAGCCGTTCCTGCACCCCCTGACCGACGTCACCCTGCACCTCCCCTTCGAGGTCGCCGACTACGTCGACTTCTACGCCAGCGAGCACCACGCCACCAACGTCGGCCGCATCTTCCGGCCCGACGGCGAGCCGCTCACCCCGAACTGGAAGCACCTGCCCATCGGCTACCACGGCCGGGCCGGCACCGTCGTGGTCTCGGGCACCCCCGTCGTACGGCCCTGCGGCCAGCGCAAGGCGCCCTCCGACCCGGCGCCCTCCTTCGGGCCCTCGCTGCGCCTGGACATCGAGGCGGAGGTCGGCTTCGTCGTCGGCACGCCGTCGCCGCTCGGCGAGCCGGTCCCGCAGACCGCCTACCGCGACCACGTCTTCGGCGTCTGCCTGCTCAACGACTGGTCGGCGCGCGACATCCAGGCATGGGAGTACGTGCCGTTGGGGCCCTTCCTCGGGAAGTCCTTCGCCACGTCCGTCTCCGCGTGGGTCACCCCGCTGGAGGCCCTGGACGCGGCCCGTACGGCGCCTCCGGCCCGCGATCACGCGCTGTTGCCCTACCTGGACGACGCGGATCTGGAACCGGGCGGGCTGGACATCCGGATCACGGTCTCGATCAATGGGCATCCGGTCTCGGAACCGCCCTTCTCGACCATGTACTGGACGGCTGCCCAGCAGCTCGCCCATATGACGGTCAACGGTGCCTCGCTGCGCACGGGTGACCTTTTCGCCTCCGGGACGGTCTCCGGCCCCGAGGCTGAGCAGCGCGGGTGCCTGCTGGAGCTGACGTGGTCCGGTCGCGACCCGGTGGAGCTGCCGGACGGCAAGCGGACGTTCCTGGAGGACGGGGACGAGGTGACGCTGACGGCATGGGCCCCGGGCGCGGACGGCAGCCGCATCGGCCTCGGCGAGGTGTCCGGCCGCGTGCTGCCCGCGGCGGCCCGAGCGGTCTGACAGTTCCCTCGCTCCGGTCTCCGGGCTCCGCCCACCTGCGCAGAGAGGGCGGCAGGTGGGCGCCTGCGGGCGCGCGGCACGGCCGGGACGCCAACGGCGGCGAGGGAGCCGGTTCAGCGATTGCCGATCTGCTCCAGGACCTGGCGCGGGCGGTTGGTGATCAGCGTCTCCACGCCGAGCTCCAGACACAGCTCCACGTCCTCCGGTTCGTCCACCGTCCACACGTGCACCCCGTGACCCGCCTCCCGCAGGCGCCGTACGAGATCGGGCCTGGCCCGTACGAGCTCAATGCCGGGGCCGGCGATCCGGACGCCGGGCGGCAGGGCCGCTGCCCGGCCCGGCAGCGGCCGCCGCTCGGTGAGCAGGACCCGCGGCAGCTCGGGCACCAGGGCCGCCAACCGTCGCAGGGCGGTCCGCGAGAAGCTCATCAGCCGTACCCTCGGAGGCTCGCCGGGCCGGGCCCGGTGCAGCCCGAACAGCCGCAACTGCCGTACGAGTTCGTGCTCGACGTGCCCGGCCCAGCGGGTGGGGTGCTTGGTCTCGACGGCGACCCCCACGGGGCGGGACGCGGACGTCGCCAGTGCCAGCAGTTCGTCGAAGGCGAGGATCCGCGAGGACTCGGCGCCGCCGCCCTTCCAGGAGCCGAAGTCGAAGCGGTCCAGCTCGTCCAGGGTCAGGGCGGACACGGCGCCGCGGCCGTCGGACGTGCGGTTCACCCGCCGGTCGTGGACGCACACCAGCCGCGCGTCGCGCGTCAGCCGCACATCGCACTCCAGCGCGTCGGCGCCGTCCTCGATGGCCTGCTCGTAGGCGGCGAGGGTGTGTTCGGGGTGATCGTGGGAGGCCCCGCGATGTGCGACGACCTGGGTGACGCGGCCGGTGGGGACAACCGGGAGGCCGTAACTGGGCTGTGACGGTGGGAGGTTCACGGACGCAACCCTGGCATCCGACAGTGAACGAACAGCCAGCGACCCGCGATGCGGAGAAATGTCCTCCACGGCGCGTCACTCGGTCGCCCCGCCCGGAGAGGACTTTGATTCATCGGATGGACGACGGCCCCGCCCGGTGGAGTACCGGACGGGCGGTGCCCCGGAGCCGGTTCGGCTCCGGGGCACCGCAGACGTACGGGCGAGGCGCGCGCGGTGAGTTGCTACCTCACGAACACACCGGCCTGACCCGCCAGATCCAGGAAGTACTGCGGCGCGACCCCAAGCACGACCGTCACTGCCACGCCGATTCCGATCGCCGCCATCGTGAGCGGGCTGGGCACGGCGACCGTGGGGCCTTCCGGCTTCGGCTCACTGAAGAACATCAGCACGATGACCCGGATGTAGAAGAATGCCGCGATCGCCGACGAAATGACACCGACGACGACCAACGCCCCGGCGCCGCCCTCGGCCGCCGCCTTGAAGACGGCGAACTTGCCGGAGAAGCCAGAGGTCAGCGGGATACCGGCGAAGGCCAGCAGGAAGATCGCGAAGACCGCCGCCACCAGGGGCGAACGGCGCCCGAGCCCGGCCCACTTGGACAGGTGTGTGGCCTCGCCGCCCGCGTCGCGCACCAGCGTGACCACGGCGAAGGCGCCGAGCGTCACGAAGGAGTACGCAGCCAGGTAGAACAGCACCGACGAGACACCGTCAGGGGTGGCCGCGATGACACCGGCCAGGATGAAGCCCGCGTGGGCGATCGAGGAGTAGGCGAGGAGGCGCTTCACATCGGTCTGGGTGACCGCCACGATCGCGCCGACCAGCATGGTGATGATGGCGATGCCCCACATCACCGGCCGCCAGTCCCAGCGCATGCCGGGCAGTACGACGTACAGCAGGCGGAGCAGCGCGCCGAACGCGGCGACCTTCGTCGCTGCCGCCATGAAGCCGGTGACCGGCGTCGGGGCGCCCTGGTAGACGTCCGGCGTCCACATGTGGAACGGCACGGCGCCGACCTTGAAGAGCAGACCCATCAGCACCATGGCACCGCCGATGAGCAGCAGCACGTCATTGCCCATGGTCCCGGCGAGGGCCGGGGTGATGTCCCGCACGGTGCCGTCCACGACGTCGGCGATTCCGGCGTACGTGACGGTGCCCGCGTAGCCGTAGAGCAGCGCGATACCGAAGAGCAGGAACGCCGACGAGAAGGCGCCTAGCAGGAAGTACTTCATTGCCGACTCCTGCGACAGCAGCCGTTGGCGGCGGGCCAGCGCGCACAGGACGTACAGCGGGAGCGAGAAGACCTCGAGGGCGACGAAGAGGGTCAGCAGATCGTTCGCGGCGGGGAAGACCAGCATGCCGCCGACCGCGAAGAGCAGCATCGGGAACACCTCGGTGGTGGTGAACCCGGCCTTCACCGCGGCCTGTTCGGCCGGTCCGCCCGGTGTGGCGGCGGCCGACGCGGCGAAGGAGTCGGCCTTCCTCCTGGCTTCGCCGGAAGCACCCCCACCGTGCGCCGAGGATTCCAGCCGCCGTTCGCCAAAGGTGAAGACCGCGACCAGGGACACCAGCAGGATCGTGCCCTGCAGGAAGAGGGCGGGGCCGTCCACCGCGACCGCGCCCATGGCGGAGATCCGCGACTTGGTGCCGGCGAAGCCGCCGGCTGCCAGGCCGACGACCGCCGCGAAGGCGGCGGCGAGACCGACCAGCGACACCATGAGCTGCGTGTAGTAGCGGCTGCGGCGCGGCAGGAAGGCCTCGACGAGCACGCCGACGATCGCGGCACCGAGCACGATGAGGGTCGGGGCGAGCTGCCCGTACTCGATCTTGGGGCCCGGGATCTTCTGGGGGGCCTCTGCCGCCGTTGTCCACAGGCTGTGGACAACGCTTGCGTCTGCCACGGCGATCACTTCGCGGCCTCCACGTCTCGTACCGGAACATCAGGCTTGGGGTCGTGCTCGTCCACCACGGAGAGCGTGTGGTCGACCGCCGGGTTGACGATGTCCGTGACCGGCTTCGGGTAGACGCCCAGGAAGATCAGCAGTGCGATCAACGGGGCGACGACCGCCAGTTCACGGACCTTGAGGTCGGGCATGCTCCGGACGTCCTCCTTGACCGGCCCTGTCATGGTGCGCTGGTAGAGCACCAGGACGTAGAGCGCGGCCAGCACGATGCCGAAGGTCGCGATGATGCCCGCCGCCGGATAGCGGCTGAACGTGCCGACCAGAACCAGGAATTCACTGACGAACGGCGCGAGCCCCGGCAGCGACAGGGTGGCCAGACCGCCGATCAGGAAGGTGCCCGCGAGGACCGGAGCCACTTTCTGCACCCCGCCGTAGTCGGCGATCAGGCGCGAGCCACGGCGGGAGATCAGGAAGCCCGCGACCAGCATCAGCGCCGCGGTCGAGATCCCGTGGTTGACCATGTAGAGCGTCGCCCCGCCCTGGCCCTGGCTGGTCATGGCGAAGATGCCCAGGATGATGAAGCCGAAGTGGGAGATCGACGCATAGGCGACCAGGCGCTTGATGTCCCGCTGGCCGACCGCGAGCAGCGCACCGTAGACGATGCTGACCAGCGCGAGGGCGATGATCGCCGGCGTGGCCCACTTCGACGCCTCCGGGAAGAGCTGGAGGCAGAAGCGGAGCATCGCGAAGGTGCCGACTTTGTCGACGACTGCCGTGATGAGGACGGCGACGGGCGCGGTGGACTCCCCCATCGCGTTCGGCAGCCAGGTGTGGAGCGGCCAGAGCGGCGCCTTCACCGCGAACGCGAAGAAGAAGCCCAGGAACAGCCACCGCTCGGTGGACGTCGCCATGGTGAGGTCGCCGTTCGCCCGCGCCTGGACGATCTCCTGGAGGGAGAAGGTGCCCTGGCCGAGGTCGTCGGCGGTGATGGCGAAGAGCCCGATGACGGCGGCCAGCATGATCAGTCCGCCGGCGAGGTTGTAGAGGAGGAACTTCACCGCGGCGTAACTGCGCTGCTTGCTCGCCTCGTCCTCGCCGTGGGCGCCCGCCCGGTCCCCGAAGCCGCCGATGAGGAAGTACATCGGGATGAGCATGGCTTCGAAGAAGATGTAGAAGAGGAAGACATCGGTGGCCTCGAAGGAGAGGATCACCATCGCCTCGACCATCAGGATCAGCGCGAAGAAGCCCTGGGTCGGCCGCCACCTGCGGTTGGGCGCCTTCTCCTCCAGGGGGTCGGCGTCATGCCAGCCCGCCAGGATGATGAAGGGGATGAGCAGGGCCGTCAGGGCGACGAGGGACACCCCGATGCCGTCCACACCCAGCTCGTACCTGACCCCGAAGTCCGCGATCCAGGCGTGGGATTCGGTCAACTGGTAGCGGGCGTCGCCCGGTTCGAACCGTACGAGGACGACTGCCGCCAGCACGAGCGTGGCGAGCGAGAAGGCCAGCGCGAGCCACTTCGCGGCGGTGCGCTTCGCGGCGGGCGCGGCCGCCGTGGCGACGGCGCCGATGGCGGGCACCGCGGCCGTGAGCGTCAGCAGGGGAAATGACATCGATCAGACCGCCCTCATCAGCAGGGTGGCGGCGACGAGCACCGCCGCACCGCCGAACATCGAGACCGCATACGTGCGGGCGAAGCCGTTCTGCACCTTGCGCATCCGGCCCGACAGGCCGCCGACCGAGGCCGCCGTGCCGTTCACCACCCCGTCGACGACGCTGTGGTCGAGATAGACCAGGCCGCGCGTCAGATACTCGCCGGGTTTGACCAGGACGACGTGGTTGAAGTCGTCCTGCAGCAGATCGCGGCGGGCGGCCCGGGTCAGCAGCGAACCGCGGGGCGCCGTGACCGGCACGGGCCGGCGACCGTACTGCGCCCAGCCGAGGCCGACGCCGAGCAGCATCACGACGACCGTCGCCGTGGTGACGGTGGCCGCGCTCAGCGGCGAGTGTCCGTGCTCGAACTGGGTGACGGGTTCGAGCCACTTCACAAACGCTTCGTTGATGCTGAACAGACCGCCCGCGAAGACCGATCCGAAGGCGAGGATGATCATGGGGATGGTCATCGACTTCGGCGACTCGTGCGGGTGCGGCTCATTGCCCTGGGCGTCCGGCTGCCACCGCTTCTCGCCGAAGAACGTCATCACCATCACGCGCGTCATGTAGTACGCGGTGATGGCCGCGCCCAGCAGGGCCGCTCCCCCGAGGATCCAGCCTTCCGTACCGCCCTTGGCGAACGCCGCCTCGATGATCTTGTCCTTGGAGAAGAAGCCGGACAGACCCGGGAAGCCGATGATCGCCAGATAGCCGAGCCCGAAGGTGACGAAAGTGATCGGCATGTACTTCCTCAGGGCCCCGTACTTCCGCATGTCCACCTCGTCGTTCATGCCGTGCATGACCGAACCGGCGCCGAGGAAGAGCCCGGCCTTGAAGAAGCCGTGGGTGACCAGGTGCATGATCGCGAAGACATAGCCGATGGGTCCGAGGCCGGCGGCGAGGATCATGTAGCCGATCTGGGACATCGTCGAACCCGCCAGGGCCTTCTTGATGTCGTCCTTGGCGCAACCGACGATCGCACCGAAGAGCAGCGTGACCGCGCCGACCGTGACCACCGCGATCTGCGCGTCCGGTGCCGCGTTGAAGATCGCCCCGGACCGGGTGATGAGGTACACGCCCGCGGTCACCATGGTGGCGGCGTGGATGAGGGCCGAGACCGGGGTCGGGCCCTCCATCGCGTCACCGAGCCAGGACTGGAGCGGCACCTGGGCGGACTTGCCGCAGGCTCCGAGGAGCAGCAGGAGCCCGATCGCGGTGAGCGTTCCCTCGCCCGTCTCGCCGACCGAGTCCAGCACGGGCCGGAAGGCAAAGGTCCCGAAGGTCACGAACATGATCATGATCGCGATCGACAGGCCCATGTCGCCTACGCGGTTGACGATGAAGGCCTTCTTGGCCGCCGTCGCCGCGCTGGGCTTGTGCTGCCAGAAGCCGATGAGCAGGTACGAGGCGAGGCCCACGCCCTCCCATCCGACGTACAGCAGCAGGTAGTTGTCGGCGAGCACCAGCAGGAGCATCGCCGCGAGGAAGAGGTTGAGGTAGCCGAAGAAGCGGCGGCGGCGCTCGTCGTGCTCCATGTAGCCGACGGAGTAGAAGTGGATGAGCGAGCCCACTCCGCTGATCAGCAGGACGAAGGTCATGGAGAGCTGGTCGAGCTGGAAAGCCACGTCGGCCTGGAAGCCGCCTACCGGGATCCAGCTGAACAGGTGCTCCCGGATGGTCCGTTCCTCACCTCCCAGCCCCAGCATGTGGAAGAAGAGCACCGCGGCCATCACGAAGGACGCCGAGGCGAGTACGCAGCCGATCCAGTGGCCGATACGGTCGAGTCGCCGCCCGCCGCACAGCAGTACGGCCGCGCCGAGCAGCGGGGCCGCGATGAGCAGTCCGATGAGGTTGTCCACTGTTGCGACCCCTTACAGCTTCATCAGGCTGGCGTCGTCGACCGAGGCCGAATGGCGGGAGCGGAAGATCATCACGATGATCGCCAGGCCGACCACGACCTCGGCCGCGGCGACGACCATCGTGAAGAACGCGATGATCTGGCCGTCGAGGTTGCCGTGCATCCGCGAGAAGGTGACGAACGCCAGGTTGCAGGCGTTCAGCATCAGCTCGACGCACATGAAGACCACGATCGCGTTCCGCCTGAGCAGCACGCCGGCCGCGCCGATGCTGAACAGCAGAGCTGCCAGGTAGAGGTAGTTGACCGGGTTCACTTGCCTGCCTCCTCGGCTCGCTCGAGCCGGCCCAGCCGCGCCTCGGCGCGCTGCTCCAGCGCCGCGAGGTCGGCCAGTGCCTGGCCCGACACATCGCGGATCTGGCCCCGGGCCCGCAGCGTGTCGCTGACGGTGAGGTCGGAGACCGTGCCGTCGGGCAGCAGTCCGGGGATGTCGACGGCGTTGTGCCGGGCGTAGACACCCGGCGCGGGCAGCGGCGGCACCTGCTTGCCGGCGCGGACGCGGGCCTCGGCCTGCTCGCGCTGGGTCGCGGCGCGCTCGGTGCGCTCGCGGTGGGTGAGCACCATCGCTCCGACGGCCGCCGTGATCAGCAGGGCGCCGGTGATCTCGAAGGCGAAGACGTACTTGGTGAAGACGAGCGCCGCCAACCCCTCCACATTTCCACCGGAGTTGGCCTCGCCCAGACCGCTGAAGTCGCCAAGCGAGGCGTTGGCGATACCGGCGACCAGCAGGATTCCGAAGCCCAGGCCGCAGAGCGCCGCCAGCCAGCGCTGCCCCTTCAGCGTCTCCTTGAGCGAGTCGGACGCGGTGACGCCGACCAGCATGACGACGAAGAGGAACAGCATCATGACCGCGCCGGTGTAGACAACGATCTGCACGACGCCGAGGAAGTACGCGCCGTTCGCGAGGTAGAACACCGCCAGGACGATCATGGTGCCGGCCAGGCACAGTGCGCTGTGCACGGCCTTCTTCATCAGGATCGTGCACAGCGCGCCGATGACGGCCACCGTGCTCAGCACCCAGAACTGGACGGCCTCGCCGGTGGAAGTGGAGTAGGCGGCCAGCGCGTTCATGCGTCCGCCCCCTTCTGCACCGCCGGATTCGGGGCGGCAGGCTCGTTCTCCCCGGTGGTGGAGGCGGCCTCCTGGGGCTTCTCGCCCTTGGACACCGCGACCTGGCGCTCCGTACCGGGCGCGGCCTCGGTGACCAGACCGCGGTAGTAGTCCTTCTCGGTCATGCCGGGGAAGATCGCGTGCGGCGAGTCGACCATGCCCTCCTCCAGCCCCGCGAGCAGCTCCTCCTTGGTGTAGATGAGCGATTCGCGGGTCCGGTCGGCGAGTTCGTATTCATTGGTCATGGTCAGCGCGCGGGTGGGGCACGCCTCGACGCAGAGGCCGCACAGGATGCAGCGCAGATAGTTGATCTGGTAGACGCGGCCGTAGCGCTCGCCCGGGGAGTAGCGCTCCTCCTCGGTGTTGTCCGCGCCCTCCACGTAGATCGCGTCGGCCGGGCAGGCCCAGGCGCAGAGCTCGCAGCCGATGCACTTCTCGAGCCCGTCCGGATGGCGGTTGAGCTGGTGCCGGCCGTGGAAGCGTGGCGCGGTCGGCTTCTTCTCCTCCGGGTACTGCTCGGTCAGCCGCTTCGTGAACATGGCCTTGAAGGTCACGCCGAAGCCGGCCACCGGGTTCTGGAAGTCAGGCACCGTCGGCCTCCTTTCCGTCACGGTCAGTATCGACTCCGCCACTGACAATCAACTCACGCGTCTCACGCGGCCGTCGGCGCGGAACGGGTGGGAGGGTCTGTCCGGGCAGCGGGGGAACCGGGAAGCCTCCGGCCATCGGATCGAACGCCGGCTCAGGACCGGCCCCGGTCTCGGCCGCCTTCGCACCGCGCTCGCGGAAGACGTCCACGACGAACGACAGCAGGAGCAGCGCGAGGACGCCTCCGCCGACGTACAGCACGATCTCCTGGTAGTCCACGTTCTCGTTGCGCAGTGCGCGCACGGTGGCCACGAGCATGACCCAGACCATCGAGACCGGGATGAGGACCTTCCACCCCAGCTTCATCAACTGGTCGTAGCGCACACGCGGGAGCGAGCCGCGGATCCAGATGAAGAAGAACAGCAGCAACTGGACCTTGACGGTGAACCAGAGCATCGGCCACCAGCCGTGGTTCGCGCCCTCCCAGAACGCGCTGATCGGGTACGGGGCCATCCAGCCGCCGAGGAACAGCGTGGTCGCGACCGCCGAGACGGTGACCATGTTGACGTACTCGGCGAGCATGAACATCGCGAACTTGATCGAGGAGTACTCGGTGTTGAAGCCGCCGACGAGGTCGCCCTCGGACTCCGGCATGTCGAAGGGCAGGCGGTTCGTCTCACCCACCATCGACACGATGTAGACCAGGAACGAGACCGGGAGCAGGACCGCGAACCAGCGGTCGTGCTGCTCCGCAACGATCGTCGAGGTGGACATCGACCCGGAGTAGAGGAAGACCGCCGCGAACGACAGGCCCATCGCGATCTCGTACGAGATGAGCTGGGCCGCCGACCGCAGACCTCCGAGCAGCGGGTACGTCGAGCCCGAGGACCAGCCGGCGAGCACGATGCCGTAGAAGCCGACGGACGCGACCGCGAGGATGTAGAGGATCGCGATCGGCAGGTCGGTGAGCTGCATCGCGGTGCGCTGGCCGAAGATCGAGATCTCGTTCCCGGCGGGGCCGAAGGGGATCACCGCGATCGCCATGAAGGCGGGGATCGCCGCGACGACCGGCGCCAGGACGTAGACGACCTTGTCGGCGCGCTTGACGACCAGGTCCTCCTTGAGCATCAGCTTGATGCCGTCCGCCAGGGACTGGAGCATGCCCCAGGGGCCGTGGCGGTTGGGGCCGATGCGGCGCTGCATCCAGGCGACGACCTTGCGCTCCCAGACGATGGAGATGAGCACCGTCACCATGAGGAAGGCGAAGCAGAAGACCGCCTTGATGACGACCAGCCACCACGGGTCGTGGCCGAACATCGACAGGTCTTCGGCTGCCAGCGTCTGGATCATGCGTCCACCTCCGTCGGAGCCGCGGCGATCTTCACCAGCCGGCCGGGCACGGCCCCGAGGTCCCGGTACGCGCCGCCGCCCGTCGAGTTGAGCGGCAACCAGACCACCCGGTCGGGCATCGGCGTCACCTGGAGCGGGAGTTCCACGGACCCCGCCGGCCCGGAGACCCGCAGCATCGCTCCGTCGGCCACTCCGGCCTCCTCGGCCGTGGCGGCCGAGAGGCGGGCCACGGCGGCGTGCCGGGTGGCTGCCAGTGCCTCGTCGCCGGTCTGCAGGCGGCCTTGGTCGAGCAGGAGCCGGTGACCGGCGAGGACGGCCTCGCCCTCCGCGGGACGGGGCAGCATCTCCGGCTGCTGCGCGGGACCGGCGGCGTGCGGTCCGGTCCAGGTGCCGAGCCGCTCCATCTCGCGGCGTACGGTGAGTACGTCCGGCAGGCCGAGGTGCTCGTCCATGGCGTCGGCGAGCATGGTGAGCACGGCGGCGTCGGTCATCCGGTGGCGCTGGACCATCAGGTCCGGCTTGAGCGCGGCCTCGAACAGCCGTGCACGGCCCTCCCAGTTGAGGAAGGTGCCGTCCTTCTCGGCGACGGCGGCGACCGGCAGTACCACGTCCGCCCTCTCCGTGACCTCGCTCGGCCGCTGTTCGAGGCTGACCACGAACCTGGCCTCGTCCAGCGCCTTGACCGCGCGGTCCGGGTCGGGCAGGTCGGCGACCTCGACACCCGCGACGAGCAGCGCGGCCAGTTCGCCGCCGATGGCGGCCTCGATGATCTGGGAGGTATCGCGGCCGTGGCGGTGCGGCAGGCCGCCGACGCCCCAGGCGGCCGCGGTCTCCTCGCGGGCCCGCGGGTCGGTCGCCGGGCGACCGCCGGGCAGCAGCCCGGGCAGTGCCCCGGCCTCGATCGCCCCGCGCTCGCCTGCGCGGCGCGGAATCCACACCAGCTTCGCGCCGGTCGCGGAGGCCGCGCCGACGGCCGAGGTGAGCCCGCCCGGGATGCCCGCCAGCCGCTCGCCGACGATGATCATCGCACCCTCGGTGCGCAGCGCCTCGGCTGCCTGCTCGCCTTCCCCGTCCAGTCCCGAGGCGCCCGCGATGGCGTCCAGCCACGCGGTCTCGGTACCAGGAGCGGCCGGGAGCAGCGCGCCGCCCGCCTTGGTCAGCCCGCGGGTTGCGTACGGGGCGATGGCGAAGGTGCGCTGGCCGTGCTTGCGGTTGGCCTTGCGCAGCCGCAGGAAGACGCCCGGCGCCTCCTCCTCGGACTCGAACCCGACGAGCAGCACGGCCGGGGCCTTCTCCAGCGCGCTGTACGTTGCACCCGCTCCGTCGAGATCACGTCCGCGCCCGGCCACGTACGCGGCGAGGAAGTCGGCCTCCTCCGCGCTGTGCACGCGGGCGCGGAAGTCGATGTCGTTGGTGTCGAGGGCGACGCGGGCGAACTTGGCGTACGCGTAGGCGTCCTCGACGGTGAGCCGGCCGCCGGTCAGCACGCCGGTACGGCCCTTGGCCTCGCCCAGCCCCCGGGCCGCGACCTCCAGGGCGTCGGGCCAGCTCGCCGGCTCCAGTTCACCGTCGGCGTTGCGGACGAGCGGTGTGGTCAGCCGGTCGGTGCCCTGCGCGTAGCGGAAGCCGAAGCGTCCCTTGTCGCAGATCCACTCCTCGTTGACCTCGGGGTCGTCGGCGGCGAGGCGCCGCATGACCTTGCCGCGCCGGTGGTCGGTGCGCGTCGCGCAGCCGCCCGCGCAGTGCTCGCACATGCTCGGCGAGGAGACGAGGTCGAAGGGGCGGGAGCGGAACCGGTATGCCTTGGAGGTGAGCGCACCCACCGGGCAGATCTGGATGGTGTTGCCGGAGAAGTACGACTCGAAGGGGTCGCCCTCGCCGGTGCCGACCTGCTGGAGCGCGCCGCGTTCGAGCAGCTCGATCATCGGGTCGCCGGCGATCTGGTTGGAGAAGCGGGTGCAGCGCGCGCACAGCACGCACCGCTCGCGGTCCAGCAGCACCTGCGCCGAGATCGGCACAGGCTTCTCGAACGTCCGCTTCTTGCCCTCGAAGCGGGTGTCGGCCTGCCCGGCGCTCATCGCCTGGTTCTGCAGGGGGCACTCGCCGCCCTTGTCGCAGACGGGGCAGTCGAGCGGGTGGTTGATGAGCAGCAGCTCCATCACGCCGCGCTGGGCCTTGTCGGCCACGGGCGAGGTGAGTTGGGTCTTCACCACCATCCCGTCCGTACACGTGATCGTGCAGGACGCCATGGGCTTGCGCTGGCCCTCGACCTCGACGATGCACTGGCGGCAGGCACCGACGGGGTCGAGAAGCGGGTGGTCGCAGAAGCGCGGGATCTCGATGCCGAGCAGCTCTGCCGCCCGGATCACGAGGGTCCCCTTCGGGACGGAGAGCTCGATGCCGTCGATGGTGAGGGACACCAGGTCCTCCGGCGGCACCGCCGCCTCCCCGCCTCCGGAGGGGGCGTTGGCCACGCCGGCGGAGCCGCTCGATGAACGCAGCACGGTCATTTACCCGTGCACCCCCTTGGTGGTGGCGGTCTTGTGGTCGTCGGCCCACAGCGTCGACCTGGCGGGGTCGAAGGGGCAGCCGCGGCCGGTGATGTGCTGCTCGTACTCCTCGCGGAAGTACTTCAGGGAGGAGAAGATCGGGCTGGCGGCACCGTCACCGAGGGCGCAGAAGGACTTGCCGTTGATGTTGTCGGCGATGTCGTTCAGCTTGTCGAGGTCCTCCATGCGGCCCTTGCCGGCCTCGATGTCGCGGAGCAACTGCACCAGCCAGTACGTGCCTTCGCGGCACGGTGTGCACTTGCCGCAGGACTCGTGGGCGTAGAACTCCGTCCAGCGGGTCACGGCCCGCACCACACAGGTGGTCTCGTCGAAGCACTGCAACGCCTTGGTTCCGAGCATCGAACCGGCCGCGCCCACGGCCTCATAGTCCAGCGGTACGTCGAGGTGCTCGTCGGTGAGCAGCGGGGTCGAGGAGCCGCCGGGCGTCCAGAACTTCAGCCGGTGGCCGGGCCTCATGCCTCCGCTCATGTCGAGGAGCTGGCGCAGCGTGATGCCGAGCGGTGCCTCGTACTGGCCGGGTCCCGCGACGTGTCCCGAGAGGGAGTAGAGCGTGAAGCCCGGGGACTTCTCGCTGCCCATGGAGCGGAACCAGTCCTTGCCCTTGTGCAGGATCGCGGGAACCGACGCGATGGACTCGACGTTGTTCACCACGGTGGGGCAGGCGTAGAGACCGGCGACCGCGGGGAAGGGGGGCCGCAGCCGGGGCTGGCCGCGGCGGCCCTCGAGCGAGTCGAGCAGCGCCGTCTCCTCGCCGCAGATGTACGCGCCCGCGCCCGCGTGGACGGTGATGTCCAGGTCGAAGCCGCTGCCCATGATGTCCTTGCCGAGGTATCCGGCCTCGTACGCCTCGGAGACCGCGTGGTGCAGCCGGCGGAGCACGGGCACCGTCTCGCCGCGCAGGTAGATGAAGGCGTGGCTGGAGCGAATGGCATGGCAGGCGATCACCATGCCCTCGATGAGCGAGTGCGGATTGGCGAAGAGGAGGGGGATGTCCTTGCAGGTGCCGGGCTCGGACTCGTCGGCGTTGACGACGAGGTAGTGCGGCTTGTCGTCGCCCTGCGGGATGAACTGCCACTTCATGCCGGTGGGGAAGCCCGCGCCCCCGCGGCCTCGCAGGCCGGAGTCCTTGACCAGGGCGATGACGTCGTCCGGGGCCATCTCCAGGGCCTTGCGCAGTCCCTGGTAGCCGTCGTAGCGCCGGTAGGTGTCCAGAGTCCAGGAGTCCGGCTGGTCCCAGAACGCCGACAGCACGGGCACGAGCAGCTTCTCGGGGCTGGTCTCCCCTCCGGCCTCGGGCCGGGAGGTGCCGCCTTGTTCGGTTGACACGGTCATCACTCCTCACCTTCCTCGGTCACCGGGCCTGAGGGGTGCTTCGGATCCGAGGCGGAGGTCTTGTGGGGTGCGTCGTGCGAGCTCGGGTGGGTCGCGGGCGGCTCGTCCGCGGGGTATCCGGCCGAGCGCGGGGAGACGACCCGGCCGGGACCGGTCTCGCCCTTGGCGAGCCGCAGCCCGGCGAGCGAGGCGTGGCCCGCGCCGCCGGTCGCCTCGACCGCTCCCGCCCGCTCGTCCGGGAAGCCGGCGAGGATCCGGGCCGTCTGCTGGTACGTGCACAGGGGCGCGCCGCGGGTGGGCTCGACCTCGCGGCCGGCCCGCAGGTCGTCCACCAACTGCCGTGCGGAGTCGGGCGTCTGGTTGTCGAAGAACTCCCAGTTGACCATCACCACGGGCGCGAAGTCGCAGGCCGCGTTGCACTCGATGTGCTCCAGCGTGACCTTGCCGTCCTCGGTGGTCTCGCCGTTGCCGACGCCCAGGTGCTGCTTCAACTCGTCGAAGATGGCGTCGCCGCCCATCACCGCGCAGAGGGTGTTGGTGCAGACGCCGACCTGGTAGTCGCCCGACGGCTTGCGCCGGTACATCGTGTAGAAGGTGGAGACCGCGGTGACCTCGGCGGTGGTGAGGTCCAGCATCTCGGCGCAGAACCGGATACCGGTGCGGGAGACGTACCCCTCCTCCGACTGCACCAGGTGCAGCAGCGGCAGCAGCGCGGACCGGCTGTCGGGGTAGCGGGCGATCACCTCGCGCGCGTCGGCCTCCAGCCGCGCCCGGACGTCGGCCGGGTAGTCGGGGGCCGGGAGCTGCGGCATCCCCAGGTGCACCTCGGGGTTGGCTGCGTTGCCTGTCACCGGTCGACGCCTCCCATCACGGGGTCGATGGACGCCACCGCGACGATGACGTCGGCGACCTGGCCGCCTTCGCACATCGCCGCCATGGCCTGCAGGTTGGTGAACGAGGGGTCGCGGAAGTGGACCCGGTACGGGCGGGTGCCGCCGTCGCTGACCGCGTGCACACCCAGCTCGCCCTTGGGCGACTCCACGGCCGCGTACGCCTGGCCGGGCGGGACCCGGAAGCCTTCGGTGACCAGCTTGAAGTGGTGGATCAGGGCCTCCATCGAGGTGCCCATGATCTTCTTGATGTGGTCGAGCGAGTTGCCCAGGCCGTCGGGCCCGAGCGCGAGCTGTGCGGGCCAGGCGATCTTCTTGTCGCCGACCATCACCGGGCCCGGCTCCAGCCGGTCCAGGCACTGCTCGACGATCCGCAGCGACTGCCGCATCTCCTCGAGGCGGATGAGGAAGCGGCCGTACGCGTCGCAGGTGTCGGCGGTCGGGACCTCGAAGTCGAAGGTCTCGTAGCCGCAGTAGGGCTGGGTCTTGCGGAGGTCGTGCGGGAGGCCGGTGGAGCGCAGAATCGGTCCTGTGGCGCCGAGGGCCATGCAGCCCGCGAGGTCGAGGTACCCGACGCCCTGCATGCGGCCCTTGAAGATCGGGTTCCCGGTGGCGAGCTTGTCGTACTCCGGGAGGTTCTTCCGCATCGTCTTGATGAACTCGCGCACGGCGTCGACCGCGCCGGGCGGCAGGTCCTGGGCGAGGCCGCCGGGACGGATGTACGCGTGGTTCATCCGCAGGCCGGTGATCAACTCGTAGAGGTCCAGGATCATTTCGCGGTCCCGGAACCCGTAGATCATGACCGTGGTGGCACCGAGCTCCATGCCGCCGGTGGCGATGCACACCAAGTGCGAGGAGAGACGGTTGAGCTCCATGAGGAGCACCCGGATCAGGGTGGCCCGGTCGGGGATGTCGTCCTCGATGCCGAGCAGCTTCTCCACGGCCAGGCAGTACCCCGTCTCGTTGTAGAACGAGGTGAGGTAGTCCATGCGCGTCACGAACGTGGTGCCCTGGGTCCACGTCCGGTACTCGAGGTTCTTCTCGATCCCGGTGTGGAGATAGCCGATTCCGCAGCGGGCCTCGGTGACCGTCTCGCCGTCGATCTCCAGGATCAGCCGGAGCACACCGTGCGTGGACGGGTGCTGGGGGCCCATGTTGACGACGATGCGCTCGTCGTCGGCCTTGGCCGCGGCGGCCGCGACCTCGTCCCAGTCACCTCCGGTGACTGTGTAGACGGTGCCTTCCGTGGTCTCGCGCGCATCCGACGGGTGCGGCCCGGAGGGCTCCGACGAGGGGAGGCGGCCGGGTGACGGGTTGGCATGCGACGTGGACATCAGGTGTACGACCTCCGCTGGTCGGGAGCCGGGATCTGGGCGCCCTTGTACTCGACGGGGATGCCGCCGAGCGGGTAGTCCCTGCGCTGCGGGAAGCCCTGCCAGTCGTCCGGCATCATGATCCGCGTCAGCGCCGGGTGGCCGTCGAAGACGATGCCGAAGAAGTCGTACGTCTCGCGCTCGTGCCAGTCGTTGGTCGGATAGACCGGGACGATCGACGGGATGTGCGGGTCGGCGTCGGGGCAGCCGACCTCCAGCCGGATCAGCCGGTTGTGGGTGATCGAGCGCAGGTGGTAGACGGCGTGCAGCTCGCGGCCCTTGTCGCCGGGGAAGTGAACTCCGCTGACGCCGGTGCACAGTTCGAAGCGCAGGGCCGGGTCGTCACGGAGCGTCGTCGCCACCTGGACGAGATGCTCGCGGGCGATGTGGAAGGTGAGTTCATCGCGGTCGACGACGGTCTTCTCGATCGCGTTCTCCGGAAGCAGATCCTGCTCCTCCAGAGCGCCCTCGAGCTCGTCGGCGACCTCGTCGAACCAGCCTCCGTACGGGCGGTTGGACGCGCCGGGCAGCCGAACGGACCGGACGAGCCCGCCGTAGCCGGAGGTGTCGCCACCGGTACTCCCGCCGAACATGCCGCGGCGTACGTCGATGACCTCGCCGTGGTCACCGCGCTGGCCGGGCAGGTTCTGGGCGTTCAGGTCCTTGTCGGGGTTGACCCCGTTCTCCTCGCTCACCGGAGCAGCCCCTTCATCTCGATCGTCGGAAGGGCCTTCAAGGCGGCCTCCTCCGCTTCGCGGGCGGCCTGTTCGCGGTTCACGCCGAGCTTCTCGCCCTGGATCTTCTGGTGGAGCTTGAGGATCGCGTCCAGCAGCATCTCGGGGCGGGGCGGGCAGCCGGGAAGGTAGATGTCCACCGGCACGACATGGTCGACGCCCTGCACGATCGCGTAGTTGTTGAACATCCCGCCGGAGGAGGCGCAGACGCCCATGGAGATGACCCACTTGGGGTTCGGCATCTGGTCGTAGACCTGCCGCAGCACCGGCGCCATCTTCTGGCTCACCCGGCCCGCCACGATCATCAGGTCCGCCTGGCGCGGCGATCCGCGGAAGACCTCCATGCCGAAGCGCGCGAGGTCGTAGCGGCCGGCACCCGTCGTCATCATCTCGATGGCGCAGCACGCCAGGCCGAACGTGGCCGGGAAGACCGAGGACTTGCGCACCCAGCCGGCTGCCTGCTCGACGGTGGTCAGCAGAAAGCCGCTCGGCAGTTTCTCTTCGATACCCATGGTTGGCCCCTAGCCCCCTAGTCCCATTCCAGGCCGCCGCGCCGCCACACGTAGGCGTAGGCGACGAAGACCGTGAGCACGAAGAGGATCATCTCGACGAGCCCGAACAGCCCCAGCGCGTCGAAGGTGACGGCCCAGGGATAGAGGAAGACGATCTCGATGTCGAAGACGATGAAGAGCATCGCCGTCAGGTAGTACTTGATCGGGAAGCGCCCGCCGCCGGCGGGATGCGGGGTCGGCTCGATGCCGCACTCGTACGCCTCGAGCTTGGCCCGGTTGAACCGCTTCGGGCCGACGAGACTGGCCATGACCACGGAGAAGATCGCGAAGCCTGCCCCGAGGGCGCCTAGCACGAGGATGGGCGCATAGGCGTTCACGCTCCTCGCTCCTTCCAGTCGACGATGACTGCGGACCGCGACCGGACGTGCGCTCTGCCGGGACGAAGATCGTGCATATGTGAGGCAGTTCACAAGCCCGAGTCGAATGCATCCTATGCCCCCCAGTCTGTGATCTGCGACACGGGGTTGCACAAGGCCTTTGTGATCTCCACCACCTGACGAACGATCATGAAGTCGGATCAGCGGTGATCTTCATACGCGAAGCGTCCGGCCGACCACGAGATGTGACATTGGATGGCCTTACCGCTGGTCAGGGCGGTGCGCATTTAGCAAAGCCTCGCTGTCCATGCAAATTCGCAATGGATCTCCCGGCCTGATAGTTGAACCCCGGACGCGGGGGGCGGGGGCCGCGGAGCGGGCTCCGGGTGACGGCTCGAAAACCGGCCATGATCGCCGGTGCGTGCACACATTCACTTGCGGGAGACCCGTGTTCAATTCGTCGCCAAACCGTGAGCCATCTCACTCTACCGGCGGGCTACAGAATGTGTTTCTTGGCCACTGACCGCGTGTGGTGGTAAGCGGCGAGCAATTCGGGCGAATCATCGAAAACCCGTGATCATGGCTCTGACCGGAGCTGATCCCTTCGGAGTGGAATCAGTGCACCAAGATCGGTAACAAACGATTCTCGCCGCGTACTCGACAAGTGTGGCGCATCACACGTTTCTTGAAGGAACCCATAGCTCCCTGGTAGCCGTGTACGCATGTCCCACACCGCTCACATACGAAGCCGCCGGAAACCGCGCACCACCACCACGTGGGTACGCGCGCGCGTTGCCGGCGGCGTCCTCAGCACCATCGCCGTGACGGCAGGATCGGGGTCCGCGATCGCGGCCGAGCCCGCCGGCGAGACGACCGCGGAGATCCCCGCCGTGAACGACGTCCTCACCGACGTCGCCGCGCGGTCCTCCGCGGCGACCGAGCAGGCCGCCCTCGACTACCAGCAGCGGGCCGATCTGCAGGACATGCGCCAGCGCGCCGCGGACTCCGCCCGCAAGGCCGCGAAGAAGGCGAAGCAGCAGGCCGAGCGGAAAGCCGAGGCGCGCGCCAAGGCCAAGAAGGCCACGGAGGCCCGTGAGCGCGCCTCCCGCGCCGCCGAGCGCACCACGCTCAGCACCTCCTCCGCCAGCGGCAGCGTGGACACGGTCATGAACTTCCTCGAGGCACAGCTCGGCAAGGCGTATGTGCTCGGTGCCAGCGGGCCGTCGGCGTACGACTGCTCGGGCCTCACCCAGGCCGCCTTCAAGACCGTGGGCGTCGACCTGCCCCGCGTCTCGCAGGACCAGTCGACCACGGGCACGCCGGTGTCCCTGGACAACCTCAAGAAGGGCGACCTGCTCTTCTGGGGCGGTACGGGCAGCGCGTACCACGTGGCGGTCTACGCGGGCGAGGAGAACGGCGAGGCCATGTACATCGACGCCGCCAACCCCGGCAAGGGCGTCGTGAAGCAGAAGCTCAGCGACTACCCCCCGACCTCGGCGCGCCGCGTGCTCTGAGCCTGAAGGGCCACCGCGGGCCCTCCGCGCGCACATGAAGGGCCGCCGCTCCCTCTCCCGGGAGCGGCGGCCCTTTGCGTCGTACGGGGCCCTCCAGGCCCCTTCCGGCCGCGCGCTCAGGCCTTCGGAGCCACCTTGCTCAGTCCGTTGATGATGCGGTCCATCGCGTCGCCGCCCCTCGGGTCGGTGAGGTTGGCGAGCATCTTGAGCGTGAACCTCATCAGCAGCGGATGCGTGAGCCCGCGCTCGGCGGCGATCTTCATGACCTTCGGATTGCCGATGAGCTTCACGAAGGCGCGGCCGAGCGTGTAGTAGCCGCCGTAGGTGTCCTTGAGGATCTTCGGGTAGGCGTGCAGGGCCAGTTCGCGCTGTCGCGCGGTCGCGCGCGCATGCCCCTGGACGATGACGTCGGCCGCGATCTGGCCGGATTCCATCGCATAGGCGATGCCCTCGCCGTTGAACGGGTTGACCAGCCCGCCCGCATCGCCGACGAGCAACAGCCCCTTGGTGTAGTGCGGTTGGCGGTTGAAGGCCATCGGAAGGGCGGCGCCGCGGATCGGGCCCGTCATGTTGTCCGGGGTGTAGCCCCAGTCCTCGGGCATCGAGGCGCACCAGGCCTTGAGCACCTCACGCCAGTCCAGTTCCCTGAACGCCTCGGACGTGTTGAGGACGCCGAGGCCGACGTTCGAGGTGCCGTCGCCCATGCCGAAGATCCAGCCGTAGCCGGGCAGCAGCCGCTCCTGGCCCCCTCGCCGGTCCCACAACTCCAGCCAGGACTCGAGGTAGTCGTCGTCGTGGCGGGGCGAGGTGAAGTACGTCCGTACGGCCACGCCCATGGGGCGGTCCTCGCGCCGGTGCAGGCCCATCGCCAGGGACAGCCGGGTGGAGTTGCCGTCGGCGGCGACGACGAGCGGCGCGTGGAAGGTGACCGGCGTCTTCTCCTCGCCGAGCTTCGCTTCGACGCCGGTGATACGGCCCGTACGCGGATCGACGACCGGGGCGCCGACGTTGCACCGCTCGTGCAGCCGCGCGCCGGCCTTCTGCGCCTGGCGGGCCAACTGCTCGTCGAAGTCGTCGCGTTTGCGGACGAGTCCGTAGTCCGGGTACGAGGCCAGCTCCGGCCAGTCGAGCTGGAGACGGACGCCGCCGCCGATGATGCGCAGGCCCTTGTTGCGCAGCCAGCCCGCCTCTTCGGAGATGTCGATGCCCATGGAGACGAGCTGCTTGGTGGCCCGCGGCGTCAGGCCGTCGCCGCAGACCTTCTCGCGGGGGAACGCCGTCTTCTCCAGCAGCAGGACGTCGAGTCCGGCCTTGGCCAGGTAGTAGGCGGTGGTGGAGCCGGCGGGCCCGGCTCCCACGACGATCACATCGGCGCTGCGCTCGCTGCGAGCGGTGTCGGGCACGTCGGCACTCCTGGTGCACTCGGCGGAAAGACGGCGGACGGTCGCAGTTTAGAACGCGCGCTTCGCCCGCCCGCCGGTGGTCCCGCGCGTGCCGGTGGTCCCGCGGCCGCGGTGAGGCCCGGACGCTGAGGCCCGGACGCTGAGGCCCGGACGCTGAGGCCCGGACGCTGAGGCCCGGACGCTGAGGCCCGGACGCTGAGGCCCGGACGGCAAGGCCCGGACGGCAAGGCCCGGACGGCAAGGCCCGGACGGTGAGGCCCGGACGGCCGGTCGCGGTCTTCAGCGACGCGACGGGCCGTCCGGAGTCGGGAGTTGCGGTCAGGACGCCCGGGCAGTGAGGACGGCGGGGTCCGGTTCCGCGATACGACGCAGGAGGTCGGCCTGCTCGGCCGGCTTCTCGGCGGCCATCAGTGCGGAGAGCAGGGCGATCCGGGCCTGGCCGGCGCGGAGTGTGCCGGTCGGTACGGCACCGGCCGCGATGAGGTCGACGGCGCCGCCGCCGCCCGCGTAGATCGGGGTGACTGGACCGGCCGGGACCCGCGTCGTCAGCGCGACGAGGACACCGCGGGCGACGGCGCGCTCGACCTCGGCGGCGAACTCCGGGGTGGCATTGCCCGCACCCGCCGCGACGAGGACGATGCCCCGCGCCCCGGCCTCCACGGCGGCCTCCAGCAGCAGCGGGTCGGCGTCCGCGTGGTGCATGACCATGTCCACGCGCGGCATCTCCGTGTCCACGGACGGCAGCGGGAGCGGCTCGGAGCGGTCGGGGCGGCGCAGGACGTGCACGCGGCCGAAACCGACCTTGCCCACGGGCTCGTTGGAGGGGTCGGCGAACGCATCGGAGGCGACGGTCTGGGTCTTCATGGTGCCGCGGGCTGCGTGCATCCGGCCGGCGAAGACCGTGAGGGTGCCGACGTCCTGGACGTTCGCGGCGGTCAGCAGGGCGTCGTAGAGGTTGCCGGAGGCGTCGCCGTCGACGGCTTCCAGGGGGCGCTGGGCTCCGGTGAAGACGACCGGGCGGCGGTCGTGGTGATGGAGGTCGACCAGGAAGGCCGACTCCTCCAGGGTGTCGGTGCCGTGGGTGACGACGACGCCGTCGACAGAGGAGTCCTCCAGCACGTCGTGCACGGCGCGGAGCAGAGCGAGCTGGTGGGCTGTCGTCAGCCGGGGGCTGTTGACGGTGAACAGGTCGACGATCTCGGTCTCGACGCCTTCGGGCACCGCCGCCACGGCGAGGACGTCCCGCCCGGCCGCGTCGGCCGCGTAGCCGTTGCCCTGCCAGCGGCTGGCGATCGTCCCGCCGGTGGTCACCACGACGATCCTTCGCATGCCCAGCTCACCTTCTTTCCCAGTGCGTATCCCCAGTGCGTTTCCGCGCTGAATCCGCCCCCCGATCGCTTTCGAGCAAGAATAGGGACTTGTATGGGCAATAGGATGGCGGAATTTCACAGAGCCTGGTCCAGCTGTGGCAGATAATTGCTGGCATGGACGCTATTGATCACAGTATCTTGCGCGAGCTGCAGCGGGACGGCCGCCTGACCAACCAGGAACTGGCCCAGCGCGTGGGCCTGACCCCCTCGCCGTGCCTGCGCCGCGTACGGCAGCTCGAGGAGGACGGCGTGATCCGCGGCTACCGGGCCGTGATCGACCCGGGCTCGGTCGGCCGCGGCTTCGAGGTACTGGTCTCGGTGGAGGTACGGCGGGACCGGGAGACGGTGGAGGCGTTCGAGGACGCTCTGCGCGAGCTGCCCGATGTCGTCGAGGCGTACCGGCTCTTCGGCAGCCCCGGCTGTCTGCTGCGGATCGCCGTCGCCGACATCGACGCGTACGAGCGGCTGTGGATCGAGCGGATCACGACGCTGCCGGGCGTGACGGAGGTCAACTCGCAGATCGTGATGAAGCGGATCAAGGAACCGCGGGGGCTGCCGGTGGGCCGCTAGGCCCCGCCGAGGTGGTGGCAGCAGCCCGCACGAGGACCGCGCGCCGTACGAGGGCTCCCGCCCGCCTCCTGCCCGCAGTCCGCCCCGCTACGGCGTCTTGCGGGCGCGGTGCAGGGCGACGATGCCGCCCGTCAGGTTGCGCCAGGCGACCTTCGACCAGCCGGCCTTCTGCATCCGCGCCGCCAGCGCGGGCTGGTCCGGCCAGGCGCGGATCGACTCGGCGAGATAGACGTACGCGTCGGGGCTGCTGCTGACCGCGGTGGCGACCGGCGGCACGGCACGCATCAGGTACTCGGTGTAGACCGTGCGGAACGGCGCCCATGTGGGGTGGCTGAACTCGCAGATCACCACCCGGCCGCCCGGCCGCGTCACCCGCAGCAGCTCGCGCAGCACGGCATCCGTGTCCTGCACGTTGCGCAGCCCGAAGGAGATGGTGACGGCGTCGAAGGTGTCGTCGCGGAAGGGCAGCCGCGTGGCGTCCCCGGCCGTGAACGGCATGTGCGGGTGGCGCTGCTTGCCCTCGCGCAGCATGCCCAGCGAGAAGTCGCAGGGGACGACGTACGCGCCCGCGTCGGCGAATGGCTGCGATGAGGTGGCCGTGCCCGCGGCGAGGTCCAGGATCCGCTCCGCCGGGCGGGCGCCGACGGCCTGCGCGACCGCCCTGCGCCAGAGCCGGGCCTGGCCCAGGGACAGCACGTCGTTCGTGAGGTCGTACTTGGCCGCCACGTCGTCGAACATCGCGGCGACTTCGTGCGGCTGCTTGTCCAGGGAGGCTCGGGTCACGCGCCCATTCTGGCCTATCGGGCCCTATGGACCAGACGGCCCCCCAGGACCGTGGCGACACAGGATCCGGCCCCGTGCGCGGCGAGCGCCTCCCACGGACCGACCACGCGGCCCTCGCCCGCGAGGGCGGCCTCCGCCTCCACGGCGAACACCGCGAAGTCCGCGCACACGCCGGGCGCGAGGACCCCGGCGAAGAGCTCGTCGCACGCGCCGCCCGCCAGCGGATCGAGTGAGGGTGCGAGCGAGGCGTCAGCGACCGGACCACCCACCGCGACCATCCCGGCGCGAGCGAGAGCCGTCCGCACCTCCGGCGTCGCGAACTTCCCCGCCACCGCCGTCGTCCCGTGCGCCAGCATCCGCTGGATGCCGCGGCGAGCGCTCGCGCCCGGCCGCGCGGCGGCGAGCGCCGCATCGGGCACCGGCTCCCTGCCCAGCTCGTCCGCCTCCCGGGGGTCCGGGTGGTAGACCGCCTCCAGCAGGCGCCCGGCCCCGCGGTGGACCAGGCCCGGCGTCAGCAGCCCGGGCCAGCGCCGGATCCGGGCGCGGGGGTGATCGGCGACCACCCGCTCGTACGGTCCTAGGGCGGCGACCGTCGCGCCGTCGACCACCACCGCACCGCCGCGGACGACCGCCCGGCCGGGCCCCGGCCAGACCGCGTCCGCGGTGTGAACGGTCAGCACAGCGGCGTCAGTCGGCCTCGACGAGCTTGAGCGCGGGGCGCGCCGTGCCGCCCACCCGTCGCTCGCCGCCACCCTCGGCCGAGGCGCGGCGCGCCACCCCTCCGTCGTCCAACGCGGTCGAGGAGAGGTGGGAGACCACACGGTCGTCGACCGGGTCGTCGGCCGGGTCGTCGTGCACGACCAGATGCTCGTACGTCGTGGCGCGCTGCGCCGGGACGCGGCCGGCGGCACGGATCAGCTCCAGCAGCTCCATGCGGTTGGAACGGTGCTTGGCGCCGGCCGAGGAGACCACGTTCTCCTCCAGCATCACCGAGCCGAGGTCGTCGGCGCCGTAGTGCAGCGAGAGCTGGCCGGCCTCCTTGCCGACGGTGAGCCAGGAGCCCTGGATGTGGGCGACGTTGTCGAGGAAGAGCCGGGCGACGGCGATCATCCGCAGGTACTCGAAGACCGTCGTCTGGGTGCGGCCCTTCAGATGGTTGTTCTCGGGCTGGTAGGTGTACGGGATGAACGCGCGGAAGCCGCCCGTACGGTCCTGGACGTCACGGATCATGCGGATGTGCTCGATGCGCTCGGCGTTGGTCTCGCCGGTCCCCATGAGCATGGTGGAGGTCGACTCGACGCCGAGGCCGTGCGCCACCTCCATGATCTCCAGCCAGCGCTCGCCGGACTCCTTGAGCGGAGCGATGGCCTTCCGCGGGCGGGCGGGCAGGAGTTCGGCGCCGGCGCCCGCGAACGAGTCCAGGCCCGCGGCGTGGATCCGGCGGATCGCCTCCTCCGCGGTGACCCCGGAGATACGCGCCATGTGCTCGACCTCGGAGGCGCCGAGGGAGTGGATGACGAGCTCCGGGAACGCCTTCTTGATCGCGGAGAAGTGCTCCTCGTAGTACTCGACGCCGAAGTCCGGGTGGTGGCCGCCCTGGAACATGATCTGGGTGCCGCCGAGACGCACGGTCTCCTCGCACCGCTCGAGGATGTCGTCGAGGTCCCGCGTCCAGCCCTTCGCGGTGTCCTTCGGCGCCGCGTAGAAGGCGCAGAACTTGCACGCCGTCACGCACACGTTGGTGTAGTTGATGTTGCGCTCGATGATGTACGTCGCGATGTGCTCGGTGCCGGCGTAGCGGCGACGGCGCGCGGCGTCCGCGGCGGAGCCCAGCGCGTGCAGGGACGCCGACCGGTACAAGTCGAGCGCCTCCTCGGGGGTGATGCGGCCACCGCCGGCGGCGCGGTCGAGGACGGACTGAAGGTCGGCGCTCTCGCTCACCGGGACCGGTCCCTTCCGACAGGGGTACGTGACGACCGCCCCAGCGTACGCCAGCGCTCCTCGGCAGCGGACGACGGGACGGCGCTGCGGGCCGGCGGGCCCCAGGGGAGCACGGCGGTGGCCGCGGACGGCGAACGGGCCCTGTCGTCGTACGGGTTCGCCGGGTCCGTTCAGCCCGCTTCGGGCGTGTGCCGGGCGAGCTTTCGCAGAGTGCCGGTGGGGTTGCCCGCCGGGTCGTCCTTCGCCGTGTAGCGGAGCGTGCCGTCCGGCCGAAGGGTGAGCCGCTCCTCCGTGGAGCCCTGGCTGCACAGTGCCTGGCCCTCGGTCTCCTCGAAGCGCGAGTCGAGGACCAGTTCGTCGGGGCGCGCCTTGACGAGCCGCCAGAGGCTGCGGCACCGCAGCGGGGCGAGCCGGATGTCGCCGGACCCCACCTTCTGGCCGACCTTGCCCTGTTCGATGGTGATGGTCATCAGGCCGCCCGGAATGCCGTTCTCGGAGGTGAGATCGCCCTCCCATGTGCCGAGGAACGTCGTGGGCACGGAGGACGCGGCAGCGGACGAAGAAGCCGACGCCGAGGGTCGGCCCGCGCTGTCGGCCGTGTTGTCCTCGCCGTTCTTGGCGCCCGGCATCAGGCCGAGAAGGTACGCGGTCGTGGTGACGACCGCGAGAGCGGCGGCCACGGACAGCACCAGCGTGCAGCTCAGCCGCCGCGGACCACGGGCTCCGGCCGGCGGGGGCGCGGCGGTTGCCGTGGCGGAGACGGAGATCGCCCGCCCGCCGCCGCGTGCCGCCCCGTTGCGCGCATCGGCATCGGCGGTCCCGTCCGCGTACGAGCCGGCGGCCCTGTCCGCGTACGAATCGGCGGCCCCGTCCGCGGCGCTCCCGTTCGTAGCGCTCCCGCCGGCGGCGCTCCTGTCCGCGTACGAGGGGTGGGGCGGCCCGTACGCGCCCACCGTTGCGGCCGCGGGCGGATACGGGGTTGCGGGGCCGCTGCCCGACTCCCGCCCACCGGAGGGGAATTCGGCGGGTGGCAGGGTGACCGGACCCGAGCGCTCCGCTGCCGCCCCCGGCCCGGCGCCGCTGGTCTCCGACCCGGTCTCCGGGCCGGTCTCCGAGCCTGTCTCCGCCTCCAGGCCGAGGAGTTCCACGGCCCGTCGGCTGACCTGCTCGACCAGCGGCCCCGGCAGCCACCCGCTCCGTGCGAGCCCCTGCGCGCCCGTCCCGCCGCCCAGCCGGCGCGCCACCAGCTGCGGGGTGGGCCGGTCCGCGGGGTCCTTGGCCAGGCAGGCGGTGACGAGTTCGCGCAGCCCGTCCGTCAGGGCGGCGCCCAGCTCCGGCTCCTCGTGCACGACTTTGTAGAGCAGGGAGGCCGAACTGTCCCCGGGGAAGGGCGTCTCGCCGGTGGCCGCGAACGCCAGGACGGCACCGAGGGAGAAGACGTCCGAGGCGTGCGTGACCCCGTGACCGAGGATCTGCTCGGGCGACATGTAGCCGGGCGAGCCGATGGAGACACCCGTGGCGGTCAGTGACGCCGTGCCGTCCGTGGCGCGCGCGATGCCGAAGTCGATGAGCCGGGGGCCGTCCACGGTCAGGAGGACGTTCGACGGTTTGACGTCGCGGTGGACGAGACCGAGCGCGTGCACCGCGGCCAGCGCTTCGGCGAGCCCGGCGCCCAGGGTCCGTACGGTGTGCGTGGGCAGCGGGCCGACGGCGGACACGGCGCGGCTGAGGTCGGGACCCGCCACGTACCCCGTCGCCACCCAGGGCAGGGACGCCTCGGGGTCGGCGTCGAGCACGGGCGCGGTCCAGTCACCGCCGACACGGCGTGCGGACTCGATCTCGCGCCGGAAGCGGGCGCGGAACTCCGTCTCCCCCGCGTGGTGGGGGTGCACGACCTTCACCGCGACCGTCCGGCCGCCCGCGCTGCGCCCGAGATAGACCCGGCCCATGCCGCCCGCCCCGAGCCGGCGAAGCAGCCGGTACGGGCCGATAGCGCGCGGATCGTCCGCCTCCAGCGGATGCATGCCTGCCGTTCCCCCCTCGGCTCGCCCGGATGTCTCCCTGCGACGCGCGCCGACAGCTTAGAGCCTGGGGTCAGCGCCTGGGAGCGAAGGGAGCGGAGCCGGGCCCCCTAGAGGTGCGCGCCCGGAGCGCCCGCCCCGGGCCACGCGCCCGGCCCGGATCCCACCTCCGGCTGCGGCTACGGCTACGGCAGCAGCCGGACGCGGACGTCGGGCGGAAACCCGGTCGTGGCGCCCGTGCGCCGTGCGAACTCGGCCACGCCCGCGAGCTGTTCGGGCCCGAACCGGAAGTCGAGCGTGGTGAAGTAGCGCTCCAGCAGCCGGGCGTCGAAGGACTCCCAGCGCGCGGCCTGTTCGGCGACCTTGGTGACTTCCTGGAGGGAGACGTCGCGGGAGGCGAGGAACGCCTCGTGCGCCTGGCGCACGATCCGCGGCTCGCGCGCGAGGTATTCGCGGCGGGTCGCCCAGACGGCGAACACGAAAGGCAGGCCCGTCCAGTCCTTCCACATCTGCCCGAGGTCGTGGACCTGGAGCCCGAGGCGGGGTGCGTCGTGGAGGGAGGCCCGAAGAGCGGTGTCGCCGATGAGCACGGCCGCCTGCGCCTCCTGCATCATCAGCCCCAGGTCGGGCGGGCAGCGGTAGTACTCGGGCTCGATCCCGTACTGCTCGGCGATGAGCAGCTGCGCGAGGCGTACGGACGTACGGGAGGTGGAGCCGAGTGCGACGCGTGCGCGGTGGAGCTGGTCCAGCGGCACCTGGGAGACGATGACGCAGGACATGACGGGGCCGTCGCAGCCGACGGCGAGGTCGGGAAAGGCGACGAGGTCGTCGGCGTTGCGGAGGAATTCGACGAGGGTGACGGGAGCGATGTCCAGCTCGCCGCGGACGAGCTGCTCGCTGAGCTTCTCGGGGGTGTCCTTGCTCAGCTCGAGGTCGAGGAGCGCGCCGGTGTGCGCGAGGCCCCAGTAGAGGGGCAGGCAGTTCAGGAACTGGATGTGGCCGACCCGGGGACGGCTGCGGTGGTGGCCGTCGGCGGCAAGGGTGGTGCCGGCACCGGCGGCTCGGTCTGGATTCTCCACATCGGGAGGCTAGACCCGGCGCCGCCGCGTCCCGCGCCCGGGGGCGCGTACAGCGCGGCGTGGCGCGAAGTGGACCCGGGCCGGGGGGACCGCGTACGGAGGCGCACCGGCGCCCCGCCCTGAGCCGGATTCACCCGAATGCCCTGGGTGTGCCGCGGCGCGGCGACACGGCGTGCCGCGCGTCACCGCGCGTGACCGTGCAGGTGAGAGCCGTGTCGCGACCGCAAAACCCGCCTCCTGGGTGATCTTCGCCTCTTCCTCGGCGAGAACGCCCCGTGCTACTCTCACGGCAAGTTGCAGTTTGGTTTCCCTTGCAGTACAGAGCCTGCGGAGCATGTGACGCCGCAGGCTTTTGTAGTTTTCAGACTTCTTGCAGGTTCTGGAGCAGGGCAACCCTTTGGCCCAAGGAGGGCTTATGGCTACCGGAACCGTCAAGTGGTTCAACGCCGAGAAGGGCTTCGGTTTCATCGCCCAGGACGGCGGCGGCCCCGATGTCTTCGTCCACTACTCCGCGATCAACGCGACTGGCTTCCGCTCCCTGGAGGAGAACCAGACCGTGACCTTCGACGTCACGCAGGGCCCGAAGGGCCCGCAGGCGGAGAACGTCACCCCTGCCTGATCGCAGCACCAGCAGTACCCAAGGAGCCCTGCTCCTCCACCTCGGTGGGGAGCGGGGCTCCTGCCCTTGCCCGGCGCTGGTCACGGCGCTCCGGGACCCGCCGGGCACCGTCGCGCCGTGCCCTCCGCGTGCCGGCCCAGCCGTATGCGGGCCGCCGCCGCGGTCACCGCTCCGGGCAGGCGAGCTCCGGATCCAGCCGGTTGGGGCAGGAGATGAGGGCGTACGAGGCGAAGCGCCCGTCCCGCAGGTGGAAGCCCCACACCACATCGCCGCCCCGGCTCAGCAGGTCCACCGCGTCCTTCTCGCGCCGGTCCAGCGGCGGCCACCAGGCCTCCTCCGGGTGCAGCTGGTCCGGCAGAACCTCCCCGGCGCGGGCCCTGATCCACGCGGCCGCTTCCGTCGGGTCGGTGAAAGTGGACCGGATCATCCGGCGGGGCTTGCGCAGCCACTCCACGACCCGGAGGGGGGTCACCTCCGATGCCGCGAAGGCAGCCTCGAACTCCGGCCGCCGCTCGTCCTCCCTGTCGAACAGCCAGCGGGGCCCGACCCAGGCGTACGCGTGACAGTGCACGGCGCGGGACGGAGACCGTTCCACCCGTCCATTGTCATCTTTTTCCGTCTGTCCGTACGGGTGGGCATCCCGCCCCGGGACGGGTGCGGCTTGGGCCGGCCCGACCGGCCCGGCGCCGCCCGGGCACAATCCCCCTGATACGGCTCAGTTCCATCCGTACGGCTCAGCTCCTCTCGTACAGCGCCGCGATCTCCGCCGCGTACCGCTCGGACACCGCCGCGCGCCGCAGCTTCAGCGTGGGGGTCAGCAGCCCGGAGGCGACCGTGAAGTCCTCGTCGAGGACCGCGAAGGCACGGATGCGGGCCGGGCGGGCGGCCCGGGCGTTCGCCGCGTCCACCGCCTCCTGGCAGAGCGCTCGCACGGCGGGGTGGCGGGCCGGGCGGTCACCGGTGTCCACGCCCTCGCTCCGCGCCCACCCGGCGATCTCCTCGGCGTCGAGCGTCAACAGCGCCACCGGGTAGGGGCGGTGGTCGCCGACCATCACCGCGCGGGAGATCCACCGCGACTGCTGGATCGCCGACTCCACGAGCGTGGGGGTCAGATTCTTGCCGGAGGACGTGATGATCAGCTCCTTCTTGCGTCCGGTGACGGTGAGATAGCCGTCGTCGTCCAGCGCGCCGAGGTCCCCGGTGTGCAGCCAGCCGTCGGCGTCGACGGCCTCCCGAGTGGCAGCGTCGTTGCCCTCGTAGCCGGGGAAGACGTTGGCTCCGCGGACCAGCACCTCGCCGTCGACGGCGATCCGCACCTCGCATCCGCGCATCGGCCGGCCCACCGTCCCGTACCGCACCGCACCCGGGTGGTTGAGCGCGATGACGCCGCCCGACTCCGTCATCCCGTAGCCCTCGAAGACGGCGATGCCGGAGGCGCGCAGAAGGTCCAGGGCCTGTGGGGCGATGGGCGCGGCGCCGGTCAGGGCCCAGCGCAGCCGGCCGCCGAAGGCCGCGCGGACCCGGGCGTAGAGGGCACGGTCGGCCTCCTGCCACCGTGCCGATGTCCCGTCCGAGGACTCCTCCCCGCGCTCCCGTGCCTCCGCGACCCGCACCCCGAGCCGTACGGCGGCCTCGAAGCGGTCGCGGCCGCCCTCCCCGGACTCGGCCGCCGCCAGTACGGCCGCGTGGACCTTCTCGAACAGCCGTGGCACGGACGGCAGATGGGTCGGTCGGACCTCGACCAGCTCGGCGAGGATGTTCTCGGTCCTCCCGCCGAAGTAGCAGAGGCACCCGCCGCGCAGCAGCGCCTTGAACTGCACGAGCTGTGCCATGAGATGGGCGAGGGGCAGGTAGAGGTACGTGAGGTCGCCGGGGCCGCCGTCGGTGAGCCCGAGCGTTCCCGCGCAGACGGCGTCGATGTTGCCGTGGGTGAGGCGGCAGCCCTTGGGTGGGCCGGTGGTGCCGGAGGTGTAGACGATCGACGCCAGGTCTCCGGACGTGACGGCCGCGCCGCGGGCGAGAAGGTCGGCCAACGGCGCCGCACCGGGCAGCGCGGTCAGCAGCGCCTCGCCGTCCGTGGCCCCGGACATGAGCACCACGTGCCGGAGTGCGGGCAGCCGCTTCCGGAGGCGCTCGATCCTCCCGGCCTGCGCCTCCTCACAGATGATCACGGCGGCTCCGGAGTCGCCGAGCACCCAGGCCACTTCCTCGTCCCCCGCGGTCGGGTAGACGGGTACGGCGACGGCGCCGGCGGCGAGCACGGCGAGGTGCGCGTACGTCCACTCGGGGCGGGTCTCGCCGAGGATCGCCACCCGCTCGCCCGCCCGCACCGCCAGTGCGCCGATCAGCCCGCGGCCGACGGCCCGTACGGTCTCGCGCAGCTCCCGGTACGTCACCCCGGCCCAGCCGTCGCCCTGCCGGAACCGCAGCGCGGGCAGTTCAGCGAAGCGGTCGGCGGTCCACTCGGCGAACACCGCGAGCGTGCCCGGCTGTTCGGGCTGTTCCGACCTTTCCTGCTGTTCCTGCTGTTCCTGCTGTTCCTGCTGTTCCGGCCTTGCCCGCTGTTCCTGCTGTTCCTGCTGTTCCGGCCCTTCCCGCTGCTCCGGCTGTTCCGGCCGTGCGGTCATGGCGCCTCCTCCGGTCGGCGCGGGGCGTGGGCCCTGCGGGGGCGTACGTACGACGCGTGCGCACGACGCTACGGAGCGGGCATGGCCGGCAGGCATGACGGGAAACGTCAGCACGACTGGCCTCACCGCTCACGGCGCCCCCTCACCGCTCACCGCGTCCGGTGAAGGTCGGGGCCGTGCAGCCCACGGACGCCACGAGACGACCGAGCCCGTTCACGACCACGCAGCCCACGGAGCAGCTTCCGATGCCGAGCCGGCGGACGATCACGGTGCACCACGCGCGCGCGGTCCTGCGCGGCGTGCGGCACCTGGGGATCGACGCCGTCCCGCTTCTGCAGCGGGCCGGGATTCCCCCGCTGCTGCTGCGCGACGACCTCGGGCGGGTCACGCCCGAGCAGTTCACCGCCCTCCTGCGGGCGGTGTGCGCGGCGACGGACGACGAGTTCCTCGGTCTCGGCGCGGCCCCCAGCAAGCCGGGCACATTCGCGATGATGTGCTGCGCCGTGCTGGGCTGCCGCGACCTCGGCGCCGCAACGGAACGGGCGTTTCGGTTCTACGGGCTCTTCCCGAGCGGTCCCCGGCTGGTCCTGGAGCGGCATGCGGGAGTGTGCGGGCCGGGCGATGCTGCCGGCGCGGCACGGTGCGTCGTCCGCAACGACCTGTCCCGCGACGCGGACCGGTTCGTCGCACAGTGTCTGATCGTCGTCTGGCACCGGCTGTCGAGCTGGCTGGTCGGCCGCCGTATCCCGCTGCTGCGGGCCGAGTTCGCCCATCCGGCGCCCGCTCCCCCGCACCGCGCGGAGTACGACCTGCTCTTCGGGTGTCCGGTGCGCTTCGGCGCGGAGCGCACCGCGGCGGCCATGGACGCCCGCTGGCTGTCGGCCCCCGTCGTACAGGACGAAGCGGCGCTCGGCGAGATGCTGCGACGGGCCCCCGCCACCCTGCTCAGCCGCCACGACTACGGCACGACGGTCGCCGAGCAGGTCCGGCGAGTGCTCACGCCGTCCCTGCGCACCGGCGGCCCCGCGCGGCTGCCGGAGGCGGCCGACGTCGCGGCCCGCCTCGCCGTCAGTCCCTCCACCCTGCGGCGGCGCCTGCGGCAGGAGGGCACCTCCTTCCAGGAGTTGAAGGACGCGGTGCGGCAGGACGCGGCGATCGAGGGGCTCGTCGGGGGAGGCGAGCCGATCGCGGAAGTGGCGGCGCGCCTCGGCTTCTCCGAGGACACCGCGTTCCACCGGGCCTTCCGGCGCTGGACGGGCACGACCCCGGGCGCGTACCGGACGGCCGCCGGCGGGGCGGGGGCGGACCGCGCCGGGACCACCGCACGGAGCGGAGCCGGGACGACCGCACGAAGCGGAGCCAGGTCGGGCGGTGCGTCGCGCGGCGATACCGGGAGGCGTGGTGCCGAGCCGTGCGCACCACACCCCCGGGCGCCGGAGTGACCTTCCGGCCACCGCCTGCCTGCCGCCCTCCGGCAACCGCACCCTGCCACCTACCGCCTACCGCCTACCGCCGCTTCGCGTACAGCGCTTCGACCTGTGGGGCGAAGTCCCGCACGATGGCCGCGCGCTTCAGCTTCATCGAAGGGGTCAGGTGCCCCTGGTCCTCTGTGAAGTCCACGGGCAGCACGCTGAAACGGCGGATCGACTCCGCCCTGGAGACCAGCCCGTTGGCGTCGTCCACACCGCGCTGGATATCCGCGAGCAGGTCGGCGTCGTGCACCAGCTCCTCGATGCGTATGTCCTGCTTCTTGTGCATCTGCCGCCAGTGCATGAGCCCGTCCGGTTCGAGGGTGATCAGCGCGGTGACGTACGGCCGGTTGTCGCCGATGACGATGCACTGTCCGACGAGCGGGTGCGAGCGGAGCCGGTCCTCCAGGGGCGCGGGAGCCACGTTCTTGCCCGCCGCGGTGATGATCAGTTCCTTCTTGCGCCCGGTGATGGTGAGGTAGCCGTCCTCGTCGAGCGCGCCCAGATCGCCGGTCGGGAACCAGCCACCGCGTGTGGCGGGCACGGCGGTGGCCATGGACGAGTCCCAGTAGCCGGAGAAGACATGGGGGCCGCGCAGCAGCACCTCGCCGTCGTCCGCGATCCGCACACCGGTGCCGGGGAGCGGCCAGCCGACCGTACCGAGCCGCGGCTTGAGGGGCGGCGTGACGGTGGAGGCGGCGGTCGTCTCCGTCAGTCCGTAGCCCTCGAAGACCTCGATGCCGGCGCCGGTGTAGAAGGCGGCGAGGCGGTGGCCGAGAGGCGATCCTCCGCAGACGGCGTACTTGACCTTGCCTCCGAGGGCCGCGCGTATGCGGCGGTAGACGAGTGGGTCGTAGAGCGCCCGGGCGGCGCGCAGGCCGAGGCCCGGGCCGGGTCCCGTGCCGTGCTGCTGTGCCTCCTGGGCCTCGCCGTAGCGCCGGGCGATCCTTGCGGCGCGGTCGAAGGAGGAGGCGCGGCCCATCTTCTCGGCCGTGGCCCGGCCGGTGTTGAAGACCTTCTCCAGGACGTACGGGATGGCGAGCAGGAAGGTCGGCCGGAACCCCGCGAGATCGGCGAGCAGATCCTCCGTCTGGATGCTCGGGGCGTGGCCGAGCCTGACGCGGGCACGCAGACAGCCGATCGCCACCATCCGGCCGAAGACATGGGACAGCGGGAGGAAGAGGAGGGTGGAGGCCGGCTCCGTGGACACGGAATTGAAGACCGGATGGAGCAGTTCGATCGAATTGTCCACCTCGGCGAAGAAGTTGCCGTGCGTCAGGACGCAGCCCTTGGGCCGGCCGGTGGTCCCCGAGGTGTAGATGAGGGTGGCGATCGACTCGGGCCCCAGCCAGGCGCGGCGTGCGGTGACCTCCTCGTCCGTGACCTGCCAGCCGGCGGTGGCGAGTTGGGACGCGGCTCCCGCGTCGAGCTGCCAGAGGTGCGCCAGGTAGGGCAGTCCGGCCCGCTGCCCGCTGATGAGCCGGGCCTGCTCGACGTTCTCCACCACACAGGCCGCCGCACCCGAGTCGTGGATGATCCAGGCGGCCTGACTCGCGGACGAAGTGGGGTAGATGGGGACGGAGATCAGCCCGGCGGACCAGGCGGCGAAGTCCAGGAGCGTCCACTCGTACGTCGTACGGGCCATGATCGCAAGCCGGTCACCCGGGCGCAGGCCGTGGGCGATCAGGCCCTTGGCGATGGCGAGCACCTCAGCGGCGAACTCGGCCGCCGTCACGTCCCGCCAGGTGCCGTCCGGCTGCTTCCGGCCGAGCACGGTCTCGGCCGGGGCCTCGGCCGCGTTGTCGAAGGGGATGTCGGCGACGGACCCCTTGGCGACGGTCGGCACGAGCGGAGGGACGAAGACTTCGCGGACGACGCCGTCGATGACCGACTTCTGCGGCGGGACGAGTACCGGGGCGGGGGCTTCGGCGGCGGGTGTTGGGGGTGCGGTTTCCTGGCGTGACACGAGCGGCTCCTCGTCTCTTGGATGGTGCGAGCGAATCGGGAGCGTGGGGAGTGGCGGGTGGTTGGCGCGTACGGGGTGGTTGGCGCATACGGAGTGGTTGGCGCATACGGGGGTGCAACGGCTCGTACCTGTGTCTGCCGCGGGGGCGTGCCCGCGGCTCCGGCTCCGCGTGTCCCGCCGGGAAGCGAACGCCGCGGCGGTGTCAGGGGCGTTCGAGGACGGCGGCAACCCCCTGAACTCCCGCCGCGCAGACGGAGATCAGGCCGCGGCCCGGCCTCCCCCGCACGGCGAGACTGCGGACGCGGGGGCTCGGTAGGTGGGCGGGGATGTCCGTGGCGTACGAGAGGTCAGCGGAGCGTGAGGGATCCGCGGGGTCCGAAGGGCTCGTCGCATGCGGCGGGGTGAAGCCATACGACGTGGCCGGTACGTCCCCGGTATGGGGATTTCGGTGTGGATCTCGCGCGCGAGAGCTCATCGCGACCAGCTCCTGACCCGGAAGTAACCTTACTGCGAGGTGAATTTACGGCAGGGCAAGGTGTTGGCCAATGGCCGATCGCCACCTTCGTGTCATCGGAAGCGCTCCTGGCCGATTCCTCACCCACCGCTTCGGACTGCCTCGGCCCGCTCCTCTTCACCGCCGCGGACGAGGCGGACCGGAACGCCGGAGTGGCCGGTGCCGCCGGACCCACCGGTTCCGCCCGTCCCTCCCCGGACCGGCAGGCGGTTCCGAGCCACCGCGGGTTCCGGGCGACCCCGGGCTCCGGGCCATCGACCGTCGCCCGGGCTCCGGGCCACGGCACCCCACCTACTCCCCCAGCGCGGCCCGCCGCTTCAGCGCCGTGTCCACCGCGTCCTGCCCCGCGGGGAGCAGCGGAAGCCGTGCGTCCGGCGGGGGGATCCGCCCGCGCACATGCACGCCGGCTCGGCCGGGCGCGCCCCCGGAGGGCCGCCCGTCACGCCGGTCGCGGACGGCTGACGGGCGAGGGCGGCCACGGACAGCGGTGTGCACTGTCGAGCCGTTCGTACCGCCCCATGACGGGGAGGGTGCGGCGGCGGGCCATACTTCTTCCTGGCCGTACGGCACACCGGTGGACGGGCGGCCACGCCGGACGCAGGGGAGGGCACGTGGGCGACGGCTGGGGCGCGTTGCTCGTGGCGGTGGTGGGCGTCGCGGGCACACTGACCGGCACGTTGCTCTCGCAGAGCCGCGCCGATCGTACGAAGCGGATGGAGCTGGCGGCGGCCGCCGAACAGCGGCGCGAGGAGCGCGAGCACGCGGATGCGCTGCTGCAGGCGGAACGCGCCGAGGCCCGTGCCCAGCAACTTCTCGAACTCCGCCGCGCCTGCTACATCGCCGTGAACACCGCGGCGCGGCAGTACATGACCGCCCAGGTCAACGTCCTGCATGCACTCCGCGACGGCACGGGCGATCTCGACGCCGTACTCCAGCAGCTGGAAGACCGCCGCACGGCGCACCGCGAGAACTACGCCGAAGCCCAGATGATCATGCCCGTGAAGGTGCTCGCGGTCGCGGGGATCGTGAGCCGGCACCTCAACACGCGGTACGGCACGCTGAAGCGCATCGCCGGGACGACGCCCTGCGACGCGGCCGAACTCCGGGCTTTTGACGAGGGGTTCGACGAGCTGTGGGGACATCTTTCGCACCTGCGCGGCGAGATGCGCGAGGATCTGGCGGTCGACGCGGCCTCCACCGGCTTCGACGACGACTGACGGCGCCGCCGGGGCGCGCCGCCCGCGCAGCGGTATCCGGTCAGCCGCTCTCCAGCGCGAGCCGCTCGCCGTGCCGGCCACCACCTGTGACCTCGGGCGCGTACAGGGTCGCCAGCGGCTCCGGCCCGGCGTACCGGCGGCACGGACACTGCTCGTGCGCGAACCGGATCTCGTCCCCGTCCTCGTCCCACTCCACCGGCTTCTTCACCTCGGCGTAGCAGCGCCCCTCCTTCGGGTCGTGATACGCGAGGTGGTGACGGCAACCGCATATCGGCTCCGGCCCGTTGATCTCCCGCAGCCGTTCCGAACGACGGTCGTGGACCGTGCTCTTCACGCGATCCCAGACGCCACCCGCGACATAGCCACTCGCGATGATCACCACCGCAATCTCGAGACCCGTCACTGCACACCCCTGTCCACGAGCGCCGCGCACTCGGTGTCTCCGACGTTCTTCCTCGCCCCTGACCAAGCGGTCAGCGTAGGGACAGCGTCCGCGGAACCGGCGGCCGGAATCCCACGAAAGCGCGCATTCGATGGCGTGGGCTGCACCCTGCCGCGAAGAGCCGCGGCGCGGGGGCACCCCTGGGCGTACGAGCGGGAAGGTCTGCCGTCGCGGGCCAACCCACTGTATTCTCAGGGGAGTTCATCCCCGTTCCTCCTCACAGTTTCGTCGGCCGGACGCCGACGGAGGCCCTGTCCTTCGGGGCCCGTCCGGAGGAGCGAGGAGGAGCGATGGACGATCAGGACCTGGAGCGGACGAGCAACCGGTGGGCCGGGCCGGAGAGGTGGACCGGGCCCGACAAGTGGCAAGTTCTCATCGGCGTGCTCAGTCTTCTCGTCGCGATCGTCGCCTGTGTAGGTCAGTTCGCCCGCTAGCGGCACGCACGCGGGCGCCCCACAGGAGAAGGTCCGGGCACGGCCGGCACTCGCCGAAGGCGAGTCGGTCAACGGGAGAGTGCCTGGGCCCGACCTGATCCTGAGCGCAATCCGTATTCCGGGCTCGCGTCGGCGGCCGAGTGGCCGCCTGGGTGAAGGCCGCACCGATTCCCCAGCGGACCCCTGCCGTAGGTGCCCGGGCTACCGGCCCATCGCGGCTCCGCCAGTCCGGACACGCGTACAGCCACAATGACCACACCGGCGACAGTGCCAAGCATGAGCCCCGGGCCAGCGAGCCAAGCGGGGCCTCTTGGATCCTCTCAGGTCCTCCAACGCGTGAAGCGCCACAGCTGCCTCGCGGCTCTCCGGCGCTGTGTAGACCTGCACGCAGTCAGCCATGGCGCGAGGCTGCCGACGATCGCAGCCAGGGCTCCAACGGCAGTACGGGGCACACCACGCACCGATGCCAGAGTCCCCGATATCCGGAGGTGATCGGGGACTCCGCGGCTGACGACGACCTACGCAGCGGCCGGGGCGGACTCGGCGTCCACGTCCGCGCTGTCCGGACCGACGCTCCTGACGTTGTCGTACGCGTCCCGGTCGAGGATGCCCTCACGTCCGGAGACCAGCAACGGGCAGACAACTTGCCCGGCGACGTTCGTGGCCGTACGCATCATGTCCAGGACCGGGTCTATGGCCAGGAGCAGGCCGACGCCTTCCAGCGGGAGGCCGAGCGTGGACAGGGTGAGGGTCAGCATCACCGTCGCGCCCGTCAGACCGGCGGTCGCCGCCGAGCCGATGACCGAGACGAAGGCGATCAGGAGGTAGTCGCCGATGCCCAGGGTCACATCGAAGATCTCCGCGATGAAGATCGCGGCGAGCGCCGGGTAGATCGCGGCGCAGCCGTCCATCTTCGTCGTGGCGCCGAACGGCACGGCGAAGGAGGCGTATTCGCGCGGGACGCCGAGCCGTTCGGTGACGCGCTGCGTGACCGGCATCGTGCCCACGGACGACCGGGAGACGAAGGCGAGCTGGATCGCGGGCCAGGCACCGCGGAAGAACTGCAGCGGGTTGACCTTGCCGACCGTCGCGAGCAGCAGCGGGTAGACGCCGAACATCACCAGGGCGCAGCCGACGTAGACGTCCGCGGTGAAGGTGGCGTACTTGCCGATGAGGTCCCACCCGTAGGTGGCGATGGCGAAGCCGATGAGGCCCAGCGTGCCCAGCGGCGCGAGGCGGATGACCCACCAGAGGGCCTTCTGCAGCAGCTCCAGAACGCTGTGGCTCAGCCGTAGGACCGGTTCGGCCTTCTCGCCGAGCTGCAGGGCGGCGATGCCCGCCACGACCGCGAGGAAGACGATCTGGAGAACGTTGAGCTCGGTGAACGGCGTGACGACGTCCGTCGGGACGATGCCGGTCAGGAAGTCGAGCCAGGAGCCTGCCTCTTCGGGCTTGGCGCCGTCCTTTGCGGTGAGGCCGGTGCCGGCGCCGGGGTTGGTGATCAGACCGATCGTCAGGCCGATGGTGACCGCGATCAGCGACGTGATCATGAACCACAGCAGGGTGCGGCCGGCGAGCCTGGCCGCGTTGTTGACCTTCCGCAGATTGGTGATCGACACCAGGATCGCGAAGAAGACGAGCGGCGCGACGGCCAGCTTCAGCAGCTGGACGAAGATCGCGCCGATCCTGTCGAGAGTGGTGACGAGCCAGCCGACGTCACCGCTGCGGGCGATCCAGCCCAGCAGCACGCCGAGGACGAGACCCAGCAGGATCTGGGCCCAGAACGGCACCTTGGGCAGCGAGAAGCCCGAGGGCTTCCGGGCGGGCGCGTCGGGGACGGACGCAGGGTTGTCAGGGGAGGACACGGACACACTCCGGCGGGTGAAGACCTACGGGGACGGGGTGCGGCGGCCGTGGCGGTACTGACGCGGGTGGGACTGACGCGTGGAGGTACGGACGGCAGCGCCGATGCTATGTCGCTCAGCTGCGGCGGCAACAGGCCGCCGGCATACAGCAGTTGGAGCGACAGAACCCGACGGGCAGGCGCGCCGGGAGAGGTTGCCCCTCGGCGTGGCGGTGCGCGGCTGCTGTCGTCATGCCGAACACGCTAACACTTGAACTTTGAAGGCTTCCAAAGTTCTGCTTTGAGTCAGAGACTCCGCGGGCAGGCCAACGCCCCACCGGGAAGCGGCTGCTCAGCGGTGAGGCGCGAGAGGTTTGTGACGAGTGTTACGCGCGGCCGGCGACGGCACGCGGGAGCGGGCCATCCGTACGCGTGGCGTCAGGTGTGCCGATACACGGACGGCACACCGGCGGGCCTAGGCGTCTTCCTGCGCCTGGTTCGTCGCCAGCCGCGTCTTGGCCCGGTCGACCTTCTCGACGATCTGCTCGGACATCGCGTCGCGCTGCTTGCGGAGCAGCACCCAGCTCAGGGGAGCGGACAGGATCAGCGCGAGCAGCACCACCCAGGCGAAGTTGGACTCTCCGAGCCCGCTCGGCAGGACGCGCAGGTACGTCAGGGCCCAGACCGCGAGGAAGCAGCCGGCGAAGACGCCGAGCCGCATCGCGGTGTAGCGGAGCGTCGCGCGCTGCTTGCTGCCACTGCTGCTCGTACTCGTGCTCACGGGTCCGACCTTCTTCTCCGGCTGATGGTGTCCGCGGCGGGCTCTCGCGCCGTACCGCATCCAGTGAAGCATGTGCCCCCGACGATCAGTGGAGCGGGAGCCACATGGTGACGTCGTCGCGGTAGTCGTCCTCCGCGACCCTGATCGCGCCGGGGACGCGCCCGACCTCCTTGTAGCCGCAGCCGGCGTAGAACCGTTCCAGTCCCTCCCGCCCCGGCAGGTCAGCCGGATCCCGTGGATGCCGTCCATCGTGCGGGCCGCCTCCTCGGCGGCGGTCATCAGCGCCCGCCCGTATCCCTTGCCCTGGTGGGCGGGGTGCACCATCACGGTGTAGAGCCAGCACCAGTGGCGCATCAGCCGCTGGGTGTTGAGGGTGAAGAAGGCGGTCGCGGCGGGCTCGCCGCGCTCGTCGCGGCCGACCAGGAACCGGGTCCGGCCCTCGACCATGGTGGCCAGGTGTCCGACGAGTTCGGGCCGGATGTCGCCGGCGGTCACGGGCGGTACGAAGCCGACGGCGCCGCCCGCGTTCGAGACGTCCGCCCAGAGCCTGCACACACCGTCGCGCAGCTCGCGCGTCATCTCCGGGTCCAGGTCGAAGGCGAGTGGCGGGGTGAATGGCATGCCCCCGACCCTAACCGGGGGCGTGCAGCGCCTCCGCGGCGATCCGCAGGTCGGACACCAGGCCCCGGTACGTCGCCTCACGATCGTCCGAGCGCAGCACGGCGGAGGGGTGGATGGTGGCGACCAGACAGGCGCCCCGGCCCTCGCCGTCGTCCGCGGCCGCACCGGCGTCCCCGCGCTCGCCCGCCCCGCGCTCCGCTCCGCCCGTTCCGCCGGGCCATCCCTCGATCACGGGGCAGGGCAGCAACATCCCGCGCTGCTTGGTGACCCGGAACGACGATCCGAGGAGCGCCTTTCCGGCCGTGGCGCCGAGGGCGACGACCACCTCCGGGTCGACGGCGCGGAGTTCGGCCGCCAGCCATGGCTTGCAGGCGGACAGCTCGCGCAGGCTCGGTGCCTTGTGGATACGGCGCTTGCCACGCTCGGGGACATGCTCGAACTTGAAGTGCTTGACGGCATTGGTGACGTACGTCACCTCCGGATCGATCCCGGCCTCGTCCAGCGCCCGAGTCAGCACCTTGCCCGCCGGCCCGACGAAGGGGTGGCCCTGGCGGTCCTCCTGGTCCCCGGGCTGCTCGCCCAGCAGCAGCACGCGGGCGTCCGCCGCGCCCTCGCCGAACACGGTCTGGGTGGTGTCACGGTGCAGCGGACAGCCGCGGCAGTCGGCGGCGGCCTTGCGGAGGGCGGCGACACCCGCGTCCGGGCCCGGGAGGAAGGGCTCGGCCGTGTAGGCGCCCTCGGGGCTGTGTTCCTGTGCGGCATCGCCTCGCGTCATGCGCGCCGGGTACCCAGGGGGCCGGGCCTTATGACGACGGGAGCGGGACGGCGCGGCCGGTCCCGTACCGGACGTACGCCCATGCCCTGGCGTGCGCGACGCATCGCCTGGCGGCCTCGGCCTCCGCCTGCCCGCCCGGGCCTCCGTGCGGCCTGCGCTTCCGCTTGCCGCCCAGGGCCTCCGTCCGGCCTGCGCCTCCGCCCCGGGCCTCGCCGGTGCAGCCCGCACGCGGGCGCCCGGGGCCCCCGTCCGGTGCAGGGCCCCCGCCGGGCCGCCCGCGGGCCCGGCCTGGGGCCCGCCTCAGACGCGCATCGGCTGCGGCGACTCGCGCCGGTCCGGGTCCGGGCCCGGGTACTCGCGGATGACCTCGTAGCGGGTGTTCCGCTCGACCGGCCGGAAGCCGGCGTCGCGGATGAGGTCGAGCAGGTCGTCACGAGTCAGCTTGTTCGGGGTGCCGAAGTTGTCGGCGTCGTGCGTGATCTTGTACTCGACGACCGAGCCGTCCATGTCGTCCGCGCCGTGCTGCAGGGCGAGCTGCGCGGTCTGCACCCCGTGCATCACCCAGAAGACCTTCACATGCCGGACGTTGTCGAAGAGCAGCCGGGAGACCGCGAACGTCTTCAGCGCCTCGGCCCCGGTCGCCATGGTCGTACGGGCCTGCAGCCGGTTGCGGACCTTGCCGTCCTGCATGTCCACGAAGTCGTGCTGGTAGCGCAGCGGGATGAAGACCTGGAAGCCGCCGGTCTCGTCCTGCAGCTCGCGCAGCCTCAGCACGTGGTCGACGCGGTGGCGGGGCTCCTCGATGTGCCCGTAGAGCATCGTGCAGGGGGTCTTGAGACCCTTCTCGTGCGCGAGGCGGTGGATGCGCGACCAGTCCTCCCAGTGGGTGCGGTGGTCGACGATGTGCTGCCGGACCTCCCAGTCGAAGATCTCGGCGCCGCCGCCGGTGAGCGACTCCAGGCCCGCATCGATCAGTTCGTCAAGGATTTCGCTCGCGCTCATCCCCGAGATGGTCTCGAAGTGATGGATCTCGGTCGCGGTGAAGGCCTTCAGAGACACGTTCGGGAGGGCTTGCTTCAGGGCCTTGAGCGAACGCGGGTAGTAGCGCCAGGGCAGCGTCGGGTGCAGGCCGTTGACGATGTGCAGCTCTGTGAGATTCTCCGCCTCCATCGTCTTGGCGAGGCGGACGGCCTCCTCGATGCGCATCGTGTACGCGTCCTTCTCCCCCGGCTTGCGCTGAAAGGAGCAGTAAGCACAGGACGCGGTGCACACATTCGTCATGTTGAGGTGACGGTTGACGTTGAAGTGGACGACGTCGCCGTTCTTCCGCGTCCGTACCTCATGGGCGAGGCCGCCCAGCCAGGCGAGGTCGTCGGACTCGTAGAGTGCCAGGCCGTCCTCCCGGGTCAGCCGCTCCCCGGCGTGGACCTTCTCCTCCAGCTCGCGCTTGAGTCCCGCGTCCATGCCGCCGCCTTTCCTCTTCTCCGCCGTAAATGGGCCTGAACGAGCCTACGCCTAGACGCTCTCGGGCAGCTCGCCGACCCGGTTCTCCCATTTGGTGGAGAGCACGATGGTGGTACGCGTGCGGGAGACGCCCTTGGTCCCGGACAGCCGGCGGATGGTCTTCTCCAGCCCGTCGACGTCGCTGACGCGGACCTTGAGCATGTAGGAGTCGTCACCGGCGATGAACCAGCAGTCCTCGATCTCCTCGAGATCGCGCAGCCGCCGCGCAACGTCTTCGTGGTCGGTGGCGTCGGAGAGGGAGATGCCGATGAGGGCGGTCACCCCGAGGCCGAGGGAGGCGGCGTTGACGGTCGCGCGGTAGCCGGTGATCACGTCGGCCGCCTCCAGGCGGTTGATCCGGTCCGTGACGCTGGGCCCGGAGAGTCCGACCAGCCGCCCGAGCTCGGCGTACGAGGCGCGGCCGTTCTCCCGGAGTGCCTGAATGAGCTGCCTGTCAACCGCGTCCATCACTGGCGCCTTCCATTGTTCACAATGTCAGCCTCCAGTATAAAGATTCAAAGGCGCACAGGCCACCTCGCCTGCGAATCGGCCTACGGATCCAAGGTAAACAGGGCTCCCACGGCAGGCGCCGTGCGCCTATTCCCGCACCCGGGAGCCCCCGATGGCCCCGTCCCAGCGGCGGTACAGCTTGTGCGGAACCCCCGCCGCGTCCAGCACCCGGCCTGCCACGAAGTCCACCAGGTCCTGGATGTCGTTCGCGCCGGCGTAGAACGCCGGTGAGGCCGGCATCACCACCGCACCCGCCCGGTCGAGCGCCATCAGGTGCTCCAGGGTCTGCCCGTTCAGCGGCGTCTCCCGCACGGCGACGACGAGAGGGCGCCGCTCCTTGAGCGCCACGCTCGCCGCCCTCTGCAGCAGGTCCTTCGACAGCCCCAGCGCGACACCCGCCACGCACGCCGTGCTGGCGGGGACGATCAGCATGCCCTTGACCGGATACGAACCCGACGACGGCCCCGCGGCCAGGTCACCGGCCGCCCAGTACCGTACGTCCGACCGCTCGGGCAGGGCTGTCAGGTCCGGCAGCGCGGCCGCGAAGCGCTCCAGCGTGCCGTCCGCGCCCCGCGCCAGCCAGCTCCGTAGGTCCTCGCGCCAGTGCGCGTCACGGAAGGCGATACCGGTCTCGTCCAGGAGGGTGAGGCGCGAGGCCCGGCTGACGACCAGGTCCACGGCCTCGCCCGCGTGCAGCAACGCACGCAGCACGGCCGCCGCGTACGGCGTGCCGGAGGCCCCGGACACCCCGACGACCCAGGGCCGTCGCTGTCCGGTGCCGGCGTCGGCACTCGCGTTCTCCTGCGGCTGCACGCACCGAGCCTATCCGCCGCGGCGGGAAGGAACCCGGGGGGCCGTTCCGGGCGTTGTCGAGGTGGAGGAAAGGGGGTCGCCCATGGTGTACGGACCTTCCGGTTTCGGATCTCCCGACCCCGGGTCGTACGGCCCGGGGCGCTATGGCGACGGCCGGTCGCCGTACGGGCCCGGACCGGCGCGGCCGCAGCCTCCCGCACCGGGGCGCGGGGAGCGTGCCCGGGCCGCAGCCCTGGTCGTGCTGGCGTGGGTGGCGCTGCTCTGGCTGCTGGAGGCACTGGACGTGGCGAGCGGGCACGCCCTGGACCCGTATGCCGTCACGCCGCGCGAGTTCGGCGAGTTGCGGGACGTGGTGCCCGCGGCCTTCCTCCACTTCGGGTTCGGCCATCTCATGGCGAACACCGTGCCGCTACTGATCCTCGGCTTCCTCGCCGCCGTGAGCGGACTGCGCCGGTTCGCAGGCGTGGTCGCAGTGATCATCCTGACGAGCGGACTGGGCGTGTGGCTCTTTGCACCGGCCGGCACGTTCACGGCGGGCGCGTCGGGCGTGGTCTTCGGGCTCTTCGGCTATCTGCTGGTGCGCGGCTTCGTCGACCGGCGGCCCACATGGGTGGGCATCGGCCTGGTCGTGGGGATCCTGTACGGGTCGATCCTGTGGGGCGCGCTGCCGACGGACTCCGGCATCAGCTGGCAGGGCCACCTCTTCGGCCTGCTCGGCGGCGTGCTCGCGGCCTTCCTCTTCCGCGAGCACCGCACCGAGGAGCAGATACGCTGACGGGCTCTCACCGCCTGTCCGGGCGTTGAGGCCCCGCCTCTCCGGGCGTTGAGGCCCCGCGGACCGGAGGCCGTCAACTCCCGGGCGACGCCGGGGCGTACGCGCCCCGCGGGCTCAGACGCTGAGCCCGCGTAGCACCAGGTCGAGCAGCGCGCACAGGAACAGTGCGATGCCAATGAACCCGTTGACCGTGAAGAACGCCCGGTTCAGCCGGGACAGGTCGTGCGGCCTGACGATCGTGTGCTCGTAGAGGAAGGCCACCGCCACGACCACCAGTCCCGCCCAGTAGAAGATCCCGGCGCCGGTCGCCGCCCCGTACCAGACCAGCAGACCTGTGGTGACGACGTGGCAGACACGGGCGCCGTGCAGTGCGGCCGGGATGCCGAACCGGGCCGGGACGGACAGCACGCCGTGCGCCCGATCGGCCCGCACGTCCTGGCAGGCGAAGATCAGGTCGAAGCCGCCGATCCAGACGCCCACCGCCAGGCCGAGGATCACCGCGTCCCACGACCACGTCCCGGTGACCGCGAGCCATGCGCCGACCGGCCCCATGGCCTGGGCCAGACCGAGGATCGCGTGCGGGTAGGTGGTGAACCGCTTCCCGTACGGATAGACCACCATCGGGATCACGGCGACGGGAGCCAGCGCGAGGCAGAGCGGGTTCAGCAGCGCCGCCGCGCCCAGGAACACGACGACGGCGGCCAGGGCGCCGGTCCACGCGGACCGTACGGAGACCGCGCCGGTGACCAGTTCACGACCCGCGGTCCGCGGATTGCGGGCGTCGATCTCGCGGTCGATGATCCGGTTGCAGGCCATGGCGAAGGTGCGCAGGCCAACCATCGCGACGGTGACCAGAAGCAGTTCCCACCAGTGGACGGTTCCGTCCTCGAGGAACATCGCGGTGAGCGCGGCGATGTAGGCGAAGGGCAGCGCGAAGACCGAGTGCTCGATCATCACCAGCCGCAGAAAGGCCCGGATCCCGCCCCCGGCGCGTGCGGGTCCGGAACCGGACCCGAGTACGCCCTCTGCCGCGCTCACAGGCCGTACTCCTTCCACCGGCGGTCGACCCTGGCAGCCGTGTCCGGATCGGACGTGACCATCTCGGGCCAGCCGCCGCCACGGGTGTAGCCCTCCTCCGGCAGCTTCCTGGTCGCGTCGATGCCCGCCTTACCGCCCCAGAACTGCTGGTACGAGGCGTGGTCGAGGTGGTCGACCGGGCCCTCGACGACCGTGAGGTCCCGCGCGTAGTCGGTGTTGCCGAGCGCGCGCCACGCGACCTCGTGCAGATCGTGCACGTCGCAGTCGGCGTCGACGACCACGATGAGCTTGGTCAGCGACATCATGTGCGCGCCCCAGACGGCGTGCATGACCTTCTGCGCGTGCTTCGGGTACTTCTTGTCGATCGAGACGATCGCGCAGTTGTGGAAGCCGCCCGCCTCGGGCAGGTGGTAGTCCACGATGTCCGGCACGATGATCTTCAGCAGGGGCAGGAAGAACCGCTCGGTCGCCCGCCCCAACGGTCCGTCCTCGGTCGGCGGGCGGCCGACGACGATCGACTGCAGCAGCGGGCGGCGGCGCATCGTCACACAGTCGATGGTGAGCGCCGGGAACTCCTCCTGCGGCGTGTAGAAGCCGGTGTGGTCCCCGAACGGGCCCTCGGGGAGCATCTTCCCGGGTTCCAGCCGGCCCTCCAGGACGACCTCGGCGTTGGCCGGGACCTGCAGTGGCACGGTCTTGCAGTCCACCATCTCGACACGCTTGCCCTGCACGAACCCGGCGAACAGATACTCGTCGATGTCGCCCGGCAGCGGGGCCGTCGACGCGTACGTCACGGCCGGCGGGCACCCGAAGGCGATGGCGACCGGCAGCGTCTCGCCGCGCCGGGCGGCCACCTGGTAGTGGTTCCGGCTGTCCTTGTGGATCTGCCAGTGCATGCCGATGGTGCGGCGGTCGTGACGCTGCAGGCGGTACAGCCCGAGATTGCGCACCCCGGTCTCGGGGTCCTTGGTGTGGGTGAGTCCCAGGTTGAAGAAGGACCCGCCGTCCTCCGGCCAGGTGAACAGCGCCGGGATCCGGTCGAGATCCACGTCGTCGCCTCTCAGGACGACCTCTTGGACCGGACCGTCCTTCACCCGCTTCGGCGGCACGTGCGCCATGCTGCCGAGCTTGCCGAACGCCTCGCGCATCCCGCCGAATCCGTGCGGCAGCTCAGGCTTCAGCAGCCCTTCGATCTTCCCGCTGATCTCGTCGTAGGAGGTGAGGCCGAGGGCCTTGAGGAGGCGACGGTCGGTGCCGAAGACGTTCATGGCCAGCGGCATCGCCGAACCCTTGACGTTCTCGAAGAGCAGCGCAGGGCCGCCCGCCTTGTTGACCCGGTCGACGATCTCACCGACTTCCAAATACGGGTCGACTTCGGCGGTGATGCGCTTGAGGTCGCCGTCGCGCTCCAGCGCCCGCAGCAGCGAGCGAAGATCGTCGTAAGCCATACGCCCCAGTATCTGCTACCTCCTACCGTGGTTCGGCCACTGGGGGCCTACCCTGGACGCGTCATCAGGGCCGCGCCGGGCCCCCCTCCGCATCCCGGGAGACCGCTCCACCATGCTCAGGTATCTGCCCTTCCTGCTGGTCCTGGCGCTGTGGATCTACGCCTTCATCGACTGCCTCAACACCCCCGAGGACCAGGTGCGCAAGCTCCCGAAGGCCGCCTGGGTCCTCATCATCGTGCTCTTCGGCTATCTGCTCTTCGGCTCGCTGGCCTGGCTGCTGGCGGGGCGCCCGCGCCGGTCCGAGACGGACCCCGGCACGCGCTCGTACGGGGTCGGGCGGCGGGGGCGCACGCGCTGGGTGGCGCCGGACGACAACCCCGAGTTCCTCAAGTCCCTGGAACAGGACCGTGACATGGGGCCGGAGCCGAACCAGGAGCGGGACGAGGACCGGAGCCAGGAACGCGACGGGGATCGTGATCGGGACCGGGACCGGGACCGGGACCGGGACCACGGGCCGGACGACAAGCGGTCCTGACGAGCGGCCGTCGGCGCGTCAATCCCGTCCGCCTCTCCGTCTGCCCGCCTGCCCGCCTGCCCGCCCTCTCCGCCTCTCCGTCTTCCCGCCCGTCCGCCTTTGCGCCTTTGCACCGGTCCGAGGAGTGATCACGTGGGCCAGTCCCGTATCCCGGTCATCGATCTCCGTCCCTGGCTGTCCGGCGACGCGGAAGCGCGCGAACGCACCGCACGGCAGGTCGACGCCGCCCTGCAGACGGCCGGGTTCCTGCTGATCACCGGTCACGGAGTCGAACCGGCACTGCGTACCCGGATCCGCGAGACCGCCCGCGCCTTCTTCCGGCTCCCGGAGGCCGTCAAGCGCCCGTACGCGGTGCGGGTCGGCGGCCGCGGCTGGCTGGGACCGGGCGCGGAGGCCAATGCCTACGCGGACACCGGCTCCGTGTCCGGCTCGGGCCCCGACCCGGACGGGGCACCGGGCCCGCCGGACCTGAAGGAGTCGCTCTCCTTCGCCGCTGATGAGCCGACCGGTGACCCCGAGGTCGACGCGGAATGGTTCCTGCCCAACGCCTGGCCGGCGGAGGCTCCGGAACTGCGCCGTCCGGTCGAGACGTACGTCGCGCGGATGCGGACGCTCTCCGACACGATGCTGGAGCTGCTGGCGCGGGCCCTCGGCGGCCCGCCGGACTTCTTCACCCGGCACACGCGCCACCCGACCTGGGGCTTCAACATCAACTGGTACCCGGGCAGGGACGTCGTGGGCGAACCGGAGCCGGGCCAGTTCCGCATCGGCGCGCACACCGACTTCGGGACGGTCACGATCCTCGACCGGCAGAACGGCAAGGGCGGGCTGCAGGTCTTCACGGACGAGGGCGGCTGGGAGGACGCGCCGTACGACCCGGCGGCCTTCACGGTCAACATCGGGGACTTGATGGCCCGTTGGACCGGCGACCGGTGGCGCTCCGGCCGTCACCGCGTCCTGCCTCCTCCGGCCGCCGCCCCGGCGGAGGAACTGATGTCACTGGTGTACTTCTACGAGTGCGACCCGCGCACGCGCGTGGAGTCGCTGCCCGCGCCGGTCGGCAGGATCGCGTACGAGCCAGTGGACTCGCACACGTATCTGCGGGCCAGGCTCGACGCGATCAGCGCGGACTGACCACGGCGAGCGGTGGTCCCGGCAGCACGGGCCGCTCGCGGACGTCGTACGGCTCCGGCGTCTCAGACTCCGTCGTAGGAGTGCCTGCCGTTGATGAAGAAGTTGACGCCGTAGTAGTTGAAGAGGAAGCAGGCGAAGGCCACCAGCGCAATGTACGCGGCCTTGCGTCCCTTCCAGCCTGCCGTGGCCCGGGCGTGCAGATAGCAGGCGTAGGCGACCCAGGTGATGAACGACCAGACCTCCTTGGGGTCCCAACCCCAGTAGCGGCCCCAGGCGGCCTCGGCCCAGATCGCGCCGGCGATGATCGTGAAGGTCCACAGCGGGAAGACGGTCGCGTTGATGCGGTACGCGAACTTGTCCAGGCTCGCGGCCGACGGGAGCCGCTCCAGCACGGACGAGGCGAACGCGCCGGGCCGCTTGCCCACCGGGGCGGCGAGCTTGGCCTCGTAGCGGTCGCGGAAGAGGTAGAGCAGCGTGCCGACGAATCCGAGGTAGAGCACCGCGCCGGAGATGATCGCGCAGGAGACGTGGATCCACAGCCAGTACGAGTGGAGGGCGGGAACCAACTGGTCGCTGTCGGTGTACAAGACAGTGACAGCGAGGCCGAGATCGAGGAGGACGGTCGTGACCAGGGGGAGCCCGATCCAGCGCACATTCTTCTTCGTCGCGAGGAAGACGATGTACACACCGACGGCCACGGCGGAGAAGGTGGTCGAGAACTCGTACATGTTGCCCCAGGGGGCGCGCTCCACGGAGAGCGCGCGGGCGACGACGCCGACCGCGTGGAGGAGGAAGGCCAGGACGGTGAGCGAGATCGCGACCCGGCCGTACAGATCGCCCTGTTCGCTGTCACCAGCGGCGCCGGGACCGTCCGGGACGTCGCGCGATCCGGCGACGGACCGGGTGACGACCTTCGGGCGTTCCAGTACGGCGGTGCCACCTCCCCGGGTGGCGACCTTCACAGCCACGGTGGCGGCGGAGCGGGCACCGGCCGCATCGGTCAGCGCGGCGGCGGTGCGGCCGACCTTGCTCCGGCTGCCGAAGACCCACTCGGCCATATGCGCGAGGAAGGCGAGGGTGTAGACGGCCATCGCCGAATAGATCAGCACGTTGCTGATGTTGGCCATGTTCTCGTTGGCCGCGACCGCGAGGTTCACGCGCGCGCTCCTTCGCCTTCAGCAGGGTCTGCGTGGTCGTCGTCCGGGGTGGCCGAATCGCCGGCGGCCCGGTTGTCGGTGGCGGGGGCCTCAGAGCCCCGGTCGTCGCGAACCGGCGCTGCGTTCGCCGGGTGCTCGGCGGCCGGGGGCTCATTCAGGTCGTTCACCGGGTGCTCGGAGTCGGGCTCTTCGGTGCCCGGCTGTTCGGCGGCCGGGTCATCGGTGCTCGGCTTCTCGGTGCCCGGCTGCTCGGCGACCGGCACATCCGTGCTCGGCTGCTCGGCGGTCGGGTGATCCGTGCTCGGCTGCTCGGCAGCCGGGTCATCGGTGCTCGGCTCCTCGGCGACGGGGGGTGCGTCGGGCTGCAACGCCACGGCGAGGTCGGCCAGTTCCTCCGGGAGTTTGGCGGACTCGCTGCGACCGAGCCCGGCCATCTCGACCACCGTCGTGCCGTCGTCGCCCCGGACCGCCCGCACCCAGACGCGGCGACGCTGGATGAACAGCGACGCGGCGAGGCCGGCCAGGGCCGCCAACGCACCACCGAGAGCCAGGCCGTTGGCGGGCTGGTAGGAGATCTGGAAGCTCGCCCATGTCTTCACTCCGTCGAATGTGAGCGAGCCCGCGCCGTCGGGCAGCGTCATCGTCTCGCCGGGGCGGAGGGCCTTGCGGAAGAGGTCGCCGTTCTCGTCCTTGAACTGCTTCATCTTCCGCGTGTCGAGTTGGTAGACGTTCTGAGGCAGACCGGAGTCGATGCCGAGGCTGCCGCGGAAGGCGTTCAGGGAGAGCACGGGGTAGTCGAGCGCGGGGAAGGAGGAATGCGGACCGCGTACCGCGTCGAGCGCGTAGGTGGGGGTGAACCGTCCCTGGAATCCGAGCTGGTTCTTCTTGCCGTTCTTGTCGCGGTAGTCGGGGACCTTGACCACTCCGACGGAGGTCAGGTTCTTGTCCTGCGGCAGAAAGGGCACCGGCCCTTGGTACGCGATGTCGCCCTGACCGTCCTTGACCGTGACCACGGGGGCGTAGCCGTTGCCGAGCAGGTAGACCTTGTTGCCCGCCACGTCGAGGGGCTCGTTGACCTCGATCGTGTCGCTGTGCTCGGTGCCGTCCGCGCCCTCCCAGTACTTGACGTGGGCGCGGAACTCGCGGGCCGTGCCCTTCTCGGGACCTGTGCGCTCGTAGCTGGATTCGAAGCCGTGCAGCGAGAAGCCGAAGGGGGCGAGGGCGTCGGAGTCGAAGAGGTCGCCGGACCTGAAGTCGTCGTACTGCGTAAGGGTGTTGGAGAAGCCGTCGCCGTCGACGATCAGCTTGCCTCCCTCGGCCTTCCAGAGCTGTCCGGAGGCGAAGGCCACCAGCATCACGATGAGCGCGACATGGAAGACGAGGTTGCCGGCCTCCCGCAGGTACCCCTTCTCGGCGGCGACCGCATCGCCGGGGGTGTGCACGCGGAAGCGGCGCCGTCCCAGCATCCGGTGTGCTGCGGACAGGACCTGCGCGGGCTCGGCGCCGGTGCGCCACGTGGTGTAGGCGGGCAGCCGGGTGAGGCGTCGCGGAGCGGCAGGCGGGCGACCGCGGAGCTGTCCGACGAACTGCCAGCTCCGCGGGACGATGCAGCCGATGAGGGAGACGAACAACAGGATGTAGATCGCCGAGAACCACACCGAGCTGTAGACGTGGAACAGTCCGAGACTGTCGTAGAGCGGGGCGAGTGTCTCGTGGCGGGTCCGGAACTCCTCGACCTTGATGGGGTCGACATTGTCCTGGGGGATCAGTGAGCCGGGGATGGAGCCGAGTGAGAGCAGGAAGAGGAGGATCAGCGCGACGCGCATCGACGTGAGCTGCCGCCAGAACCAGCGCGTCCAGCCGAGGATCCCCAGCACCGGGACGTTGATCCTGTCCTCGGGCGCGGTGGACAGTTGTGAGCCCGCGGCGCCGAGTTCGCGGTCGTCCGCGCCGCCCCGATCCGCCCGGACGCCGCCGGTCCGGACGTCATCGGCCGCGTCGGGGCCGTCGGTCTGCGTCTCCGTCTTGGACATTGGCTCAGATTCCCGGAGTGAAGGTGGACGACCAGACTTGCAGATCGCCGATCAAGCGGTCCCAGGTCCCCGTGACGAGCAGAACTCCGACCAGCACCAGCATGAGGCCGCCGGTCCGCATCACCCATACGTAGTGCTGCTTGACCCAGCTGAACGCGCCCAGCGCACGGCGGAAGGCTACGGCAGCGAGGATGAAGGGAACCCCGAGACCCAGACAGTAGGCCACGGTCAGCAGTGCGCCGCGTCCGGCGCTCGCCTCGTTGAGCGCAAGGACGTTGACGGCGGTCAGCGTGGGACCGATGCAGGGGGTCCAGCCGATGCCGAACAGCACGCCCAGCATCGGCGCGCCCGCGAGGCCGAGGGTCGGCCGCTTGTGGAAGCGGAACTCGCGCTGGGTGAAGCCGCCGAGGACTCCCATGAAGACCAGCCCCAGCACGATCGTGAGAGCACCGAGCACTTTGGAGATCGTCTCCTTGTGCTCTTCCAACGTCAGCCCGAAGTGCCCGAACATCGCCCCGTAGGAGACGAAGACCGCCGTGAAGCCGAGGACGAACAACAACGCTCCGCCGACCATCCGGCCTCGCCGCGCCTCCGCGAGGTCGGTCCCGGTGACGCCCGTCACGTACGAGAGATAGCCGGGCACGAGCGGCAGGACACACGGGGAGAAGAACGAGACCAGTCCGCCCAGCAGGGCGACGGGCACCGCCAGCAGCAGGGCGCCGGTGAGGACCGTCTGGTTGGGGTCGGTCGCGGCGGCGAGAGCGATCACGTGATCACTTCTCCGCGATCAGCGGTTCAAGTGTCTTGCTGAGGTCCTTCTCGTTCAGCGCTTTGAGCGCCCGCGCCGCGATCCGGCCCTCACGGTCGACGATCACCGTGGACGGGATGGCCTTGGGGTTGAGGCTGCCGGGCGGGAAGCGCAGCATCAGTTTGCCCATGGGGTCGTAGAGGCTCGGGTACGGAACGTCGTACTCCTTCTCGAGCTTCTGCGCCGGCGCCTTGTTCGGATCGCGGGTGTTGATGCCGACGAACTCCACCCCGTCTGCCTTTGTGGCGTTCGCCACCTTCACGAGGTGCTTCATCTCGGCACGGCACGGGGCACACCACGATCCCCAGACGTTGACCACGACGATCTTGCCTTTGTAGTCGGCGAGATCGAGAGGCTTTCCCTCGAGGGTGGTGCCGGAGATCTTCGGGAGCGGCTTCCGGTCGGCGGCCTTCACGGTGTCGATGCCACCGAGTCCGGTGACGAACTTCGTGTCCGAGGATCCCCCGGACGTACCGCCCGACTGGCACCCGGTAAGTGCCACCGCCGCGGCCGCCGTTCCGGCGGCCAGCAGCGTGGTGCGAGAAGTCCTCCGCACCGCAGGCCGACTGGGGGTCGTGCGGCGTCGCGAGGCGCGGCTGGCAAACATGTGAAAAGTTTCGCATGGAGCTACGAGGGATCTTCCGCACCCCCCTCAAGTCACCCGAAACCATCTGTCGGCCCTGGTCGGAACCCGAGGAAGCCGCAGCGGCACCCCCTCGGCTCCGAGGAGCCGTCGGCGGAAAGCGCGCGGAGCCCGGCCGGGATCGCGCAGTCGCACGACCGGCCATGCGACGAACGACCGGCGATGTGGTGAATGACCGGATCGGCCGGCGAATGAGCGAATGGGCCGTGAACGAGCGGATCGGGATGGCGAGCGAACGGGGTCAGGAAGCCGAGAGATAGGCCTTCCAACCACCGGGCGGGCGCTGGCCGACGCCGAGCCCGCGCAGCTTCCGCAACACCCGCGGGTCCTGGGCGTCGAGCCAGTCCGCGTACTGGCGGAAGGACACCACCCGTACGTCCTTGCGCTTCTCGTCGGCGATGTGCTTGAACGCCTCCTCGACGGCACGCATGTAGATCCCGCCGTTCCAGGACTCGAAGTGGTTGCCGATGAACAGCGGCGCGCGGTTGCTCCCGTAGGCCCGCTCGAAGCCGGCGACGTAGGCGTCACGGGCCTGCCGCTGCCAGGCCGGGTACTTGGCCGGGTCGCTCTGCGTCGCGTTCTGCGACTGGTTGGCCATGAGGTTGTAGTCCATGGACAGGACCTCGAAGCTGCGGCCGGGGAAGGGTATCTGCTGGAGTGGAAAGTCCCATATGCCCTTCTTCTTCCCGGGCCAGACCTGGAGTCCGCCCGGCGAGCTGGCGTCATAGCGCCATCCCAGCTTCCGCGCCGTCGGCAGCAGGTTGTCCTGGCCCAGCAGGCACGGTGTACGTGCGCCGACGAGTTCCTTGCGGTAGTCGAACGGCAACGGCTCCAGATCCTTGAAGCCGGTGTTCGTCCGCCACTTGGTGACGAACGACACAGCTTGCTCGATCTCGGACTTCCACTGCGCGGGCGTCCAGTGCGCGACGGAACCGGAACCGGCGCAGAAATGCCCGTTGAAATGCGTGCCGATCTCGTGGCCGTCGAGCCAGGCCGACCGCACGCTCTTCAGGGTCCTGCGTATATTCTCGTCGCTGAGAAAGCCGATATCCGATGCACCCGCCGGGTTGTTCGGCGGACGGTAGAGACTCCTCTTCGATTCCGGCACCAGATAGAGCCCGGAAAGGAAAAAGGTCATCGAAGCGCCGTAGTCCTTCGCGAGTTTCCGGAAGCGCGGGAAGAGGCCGTCTCCGATGTCCCCCGCGCCGTCCCAGGAAAAGACCACGAACTGCGGCGGCTTCTGGCCCGGTTCGAGCCGTTCGGGCTTCGGCTGGTGCGGCTGCGGCCCGGTACGGGCGGTCGAACCGTCACCGATCGGCTCGGCCTTCCGCCCCTCGCTCTTTCCCGAACTCTTGCCGGATCCCGAACCCCCCGTCGATTCCCAGCCCTTCGCCGAGCCACAGCCGGAGATGCCCACGGCAGCCGCCGCTCCCATTCCCAGTCCGAGAATTCCCCGTCGGCTGATGTCACCCATCGTTGTCCCCCTACGAACTCGCAGTGCCCGGTTGCTCCAGTAACCGGACAGCCGCTAAGAGGGATTGACGGAGAGACTGGTTCCGGCCCGATGGCCGGTTTCTTATGAGTAACTTCGAGGACTTCGACGGAGATTCGGTGCAGTACCGCGAAACAGTGTTGCGACGCGGCTAGGCGCCGAATCCCTTGGCGCCCTTCACCGCGCCCCGCCCGAACCGCCGCTGTGCTCCCGGCCGCAGATGCGCCGGTACCAGATCTCCGGCCGGTTCGCTGTAGCCCACGGAGACGATCCGGTCGTCGTGGAACGTGAAGGACGTCAGGCTCGCGAGCGAGCACTGCCGGCGCCGCGGGTCGTGCCACAACCGCCGCCGTTCCGCGTAGCTGCGCACGATCCAGATCGGCAGCTGATGGCTGACGGCCACGGCCTCGTGTCCGCGCGCGGCATCGCGCGCCGCGGAGATCGCGCCCATCATCCGTACGACCTGGTCGATGTATGGCTCGCCCCAAGACGGGCGGAAGGGGTTGGTGAGGTGCCGCCAGTTGGCGGGCCGGCGCAGGGCCCCGTCCCCGACGCCGAAGGTCTTTCCCTCGAAGACGTTGCCGGCCTCGATGAGCCGTTCGTCGGTGGCGATGTCGAGCGAGTGCGCCTTGGCGATCGGGGTCGCCGTCTCCTGTGCGCGCTCCAGCGGGGAGGAGACGACGTACCGGACGTCACGCTCGGCGAGGTGGTCGGCGACGCGGTCGGCCATCTGCCGTCCGAGTTCCGAGAGGTGGTAGCCCGGGCGGCGCCCGTACAGCACCCCGTCCGGATTTTCGACTTCACCATGGCGCAGCAGATGCACGACGGTGACGCCCGGGTCGGTCCGGTCGGTGGCAGGGGTCTCGGTGGGGGCGCACTCGTTGGTCATGTCGTCCATCATGCAGACGCCTCGGCAGCGGCCCGAGCGGCGGACGGCAGCGCGGCCGCGATGCGCTCGATGGCGGAGGCGTCATGGGCCGTCGAGACGAACCAGGACTCGAACGCGGACGGCGGGAGGTAGACGCCCTGGTGCAGCATCGCATGGAAGAAGGCGGTGAAGCGGTGGGACTGCTGCGTCCTCGCCCCGTCGTAGTCGGTCACGTCCTCGTCGGTGAAGAAGACGGAGAACATGTTCCCGGCCGTCTGGATGCGGTGGACGACGCCTTCCTTGGTCAGCGCCTCGCCCACCAGCCCCCGCACCTCCGCGGAGACCGCGTCGACCTTCTCGTACTCGGCGTCGCCGAGCAGGCGGAGCTGGGTGACGCCGGCGGCGGTCGCGATCGGGTTCCCCGACAGCGTGCCCGCTTGGTAGACGGGTCCGGCCGGAGCCAGGTGCGCCATGACGTCGGCCCGGCCACCGAAGGCCGCGGCCGGGAAGCCGCCCCCCATGACCTTGCCGAAGGTCATCAGGTCGGGCTCCACGCCGTCGATGCCGTACCAGCCCGCCCTGCTCACCCGGAAGCCCGTCATGACCTCGTCGGAGAGGTAGAGCGCGCCGCTCTCCGCGCACAGCGACTTCAGGCCGGCGTTGAAGCCGGGGAGCGGGGGCACGACGCCCATGTTGCCCGGGGCGGCCTCGGTGATCACGCAGGCGATCTCGCCCGGGTAGCGCGCGAAAGCGTGCCGTACGGCCTCGAGGTCGTTGTACGGGAGCACGATCGTGTCCCCGGTCTGCGCGCCGGTGACCCCGGGTGTGTCGGGGAGCCCGAACGTGGCGACCCCGGACCCGGCCGCGGCGAGCAGCGCGTCCACATGCCCGTGGTAGCAGCCGGCGAACTTGATCACCTTGCTGCGCTCGGTGAAGCCACGGGCGAGCCGGATGGCCGACATCGTCGCCTCGGTCCCCGAGGACACCAGCCGCACCTGCTCGACAGGGTCGACCCGCGCCACGATCTCCTCGGCGAGTTCGACCTCGCCCGCGCCGGGCGTGCCGAACGAGGTGCCACGGGCCACCGCCGCCTGGACGGCCTCGGTCACCTGCGGGTGCGCATGCCCCAGGATCATCGGCCCCCACGAACACACCAGATCGACATACTCCCGGCCGTCCGCATCGGTCAGATACGGACCCGAACCGGACACCATGAACCGGGGCGTACCCCCCACGGCACGAAAGGCGCGTACGGGGGAGTTAACGCCGCCGGGCGTCACGACTGCAGCGCGGTCGAAAAGTGTCTGCGAAACTGGGGCGGCAACTGAGGCATCGTACGAGTGAGTCACGTAATCCATGGTGTCAGAGCCGTACAGGGACACGCGTCGGGGCGTTTCACCGCCCGTGTGCGGGGGAGGTCTCTGAGACGATGATCGGGTTGCGCGGGAATGGCCGCGAGTGGTCGGGTGGAGATATGCAGCGCGGTGGCGGACTGGGTGAGGGGACCGATGACCTGGGCCCCGAGCGCGCCGGCGTCCCCCACGCCGGAGGCGAAGGGCGGGGGAGGCACCGACGCGAGCGCGAGGGGCACGGTGGTGGGAGCAGGAGTGGCCGGGTGGGGGTGACGTACAAATATTTCGGCGCGCCCGACGGAGCCACCGCGGCGAGGGTCCCCATCTCGATGCGTCCCGAGGAGCTCGGCGGTGACGAGCTCGGCATGGGCGGGATGTTCACCAAGATCAAGCCCGAGACCATGGCGGCTATGGTCCTGACCGGTATCGAAGGCATACCGCTCAACAAGGTGCCGCCGCTCGAACTGGTCGTGCTGCACCCGGACTACGCCGTGGTGAGGCTGCCGATGACGGTCGTCGACCCGCTGCGGGGCGTGGGCGAAGAGGCCGTGGGCGCGGCGGCGTTCATCTGGTCGACCGTTCCGGACCGCGGCGGGCCGCGGGACGCGTTCAACGTCTACCAGCTTCTGCATGAGTGGCAGGACTTCAGTCACCGGCTGCATGAGGCCGGGCACCAGCCGTACTGCCTGGTCTGGCCGTGATCGCAGGCTGCGGGCTGCGGGGTCCGGGGGGACTCCGCGCCGCGGGCCTGGCGGATGCAGCCGGGGGACTTCGGCCGGGCTGGTCCGATCGCCGGGGCCCGGCCGTGTACACCGGTACCGCCTGAGCTTCTCGGATGGCCCGGCCGCGCCGGTGTCCCAATCCCCATGCGCTGGGGCGCCCCGAGCCCGGGGCGCCGCATTCTCATATGTCGGGCAGCGGGAGGCGTGCCCGCGCCTGTTCCCGTGACGGGCCGGCGCCCGGCGCGCCGGCACGCGGGAGCCTACGAGCTGCGTATTCCTTCGGGGTCATGCCGCACCTTTCGCGCGGCGGCGCAGCACCAGGACACTCCCACCCGCCGCGAACGCGACGAGAGCGGCACCGCCCGCGACCCCTGCGTCGCTCATCCCGCCGATGCTGCCGCCCTCACCGGCGCGCACGCCCCGGGCGGGGCCGATCTGCAGGCGTGTGTGGAACCTCTGCCCGTCCCCGCAGCGGAGGGTGACCCGGTACGTGCCCCTGGCGTGCCGGAAGACCTTCGCGCTCTCGGAGAAGTGGTGCCCGCGCGGACGAAGCCTGACGGTTCCGAAGGCCCCGGAGTACGCGGTTGCCACTTCGCGGAGTCCGCACCGGCCGTCGTCACTGATCCACACCATCCGGCCGGGGCTCCCCCAGTGCGGACTGACGGAGGCGACCGCTGCCGGAGCACTCAGGCCGACGGCGGCGGTGGCGGCCACCGCGGTGCCGAGAGCGCGAGCAGTACGCATGGATTCCTCCGGTGCCGGCTGCGGCCCCTGGCGGCCACATCGGAATGTCCGGCACAGAAACCATGCAAAGCGAGGAAGCCGCGGCGCGCGAACGCGAGATCCACATCCGGTCACCCTGATGCCGCATCAGCCGTGAGGTCGGACCACTGGACTTTCCGCAGGGCTGACGGCGTGTCACGGCGGGAGGGCGGGGCCGCGTACGAACCCCCGGGCGGAGCACGCCCGCCTGAGTGATGCCCTATCAGACGGCGGAGTTCCGGGGGTTGCGGGACGGCTGTTCTTGCCGGGTCGACGCCCGACGCTGGGCGCTACGGGCGCTCGGCCGTCAGATAGCGCTGCACCGTCGGGGCCAGCCAGGCCACCACCTCGAGCCGCGTCATCTCGGTGGCCGGGGGGAACCGCAGCACGTAGCGGCTCATGGCCATGCCGAGGATCTGTGACGCCGTCAGGGCGGCGCGGCGGGCACTGTCGTCGGGGTCGGGACAGACGGCCGCGGCGACAGGGCTGAGCTGGTCCCGGAAGATCTGCTGTATCCGCTCGGCCCCCGCGGAGTTCGTGACGCCGACTCGCAGCAGGGCGGTCAGCACCTCGTCCTCTTCCCAGCGGTTCAGGAAGTGGCGGACGAGCGCTGCCCCGATCTCCTCGCGCGGCAGCGCGCTGAGGTCCGGCAGCCTCAGGTCGAAGTCGGAGGCGGCCGCGAAGAGCCCCTCCTTGTTGCCGTAGTACCGCATCACCATCGACGGGTCGATGCCCGCGTCGGCGGCGATGGCCCGGATGGTGGCGCGCTCGTAGCCGTCGGCGGCGAAGCGCTCGCGGGCGGCGGCGAGGATCGCGGCGCGGGTGGCGTCCGACCGGCGGGGGCGGGCGTCCGGAGTCGACGGCGCCCCGGCGCTGGCATCCGTGTTTGCGGCGCCCTTCTTCGCGGCGTCCGCCGCCGCGGTCCCGTGCGCGGTGCGAGTGCCGCTCCTTCTTCGGGATTCCTGCATGCCAACGAGTGTAGGCCAACGGACGTTGACAGACCAGCGCGGCGGGCTCTACTGTTGCCAACAAGCGTTGACCAACAAGTGTTGGCAGTGCGGTGGCAGGACTTCGGCAGGCTTGGTATGGAGGAGGCGGTCATGTCGGACAGGAGCACCCCGGGCGCGATCACCGGCAGTGGCGAGAGCCGGCCGTCCAGCGATGTCATCGTCGTCGGCGCGGGTCCCACCGGGTTGATGCTGGCGGCCGACCTCGCGGCGGCCGGTGTGGCCGTCACCGTGCTGGAGCGGCGTTCGCACGAGACGAGCAATCTCACGCGCGCGTTCGGCGTCCATGCCCGCACCCTCGAGCTGCTGGACGCCCGCGGTCCGGCCGACGAGCTCGTCGCTCGCGGTCAACCCGTCGACGGACTACGGCTGTTCAAGCGGCTGCCCCTCGACATGAGCAGGCTCCCCAGCCGATTCCCGTTCGTGCTCATCACCCCACAGTACGAGGTGGAGAGACTGCTCGAGCGCCGCGCGGTCGACGCCGGGGTGCACTTCCTGTACGGCGCCGAAGTGCGGGGACTCAGGCAGGACGCCGACGGCGCGGCGGTCGAGGTGCACGGCGAAGACGACAGCGTCCGGACGCTGCGGGCCTCGTATGTCGTCGGCACGGACGGCGTCCGCAGCGCCGTACGCACGGCCCTCGGTCTGCCCTTCCCCGGGCGGTCCGTCATCAAGTCGATCGTCCTCGCCGATGTGCGCCTCGGCGAGAAGCCGGAGGGCCTGCTGACGGTCAGTGGCGTCGGTGAGGCGTTCGCCTTCATCGCCCCCTTCGGGGACGGCTGGTACCGCGTCATGGGCTGGAACCGGAAGCGTCAGGTCCCCGACTCCGAGCCGCTCGGCCTCGACGAGGTCAGGGAGCTGGCGCGGCTCGCGCTGGGCAGCGATTACGGCATGCATGACGCCCGCTGGCTCTCCCGCTTCCATGCCGTACTCGCCGACCCTCGACGATCTCCGCCACGTGGAGTGCCGTCAGCAGCAGTGGGTGGGTGGTGCAGACGACCTGCGCACCCGTCCCCCTCCCCCTCCAACTGCGCCAAAACTCCCACCATTCGAGACCGGGGGCAAAGGACGGTGCGGACTCCGGGTCCTCCAGAACGAATAACCCCCGGTGATGGAACCTCTCCCGGAACGCCGCAAGGAAGCCCTCACCATGACTCATGTAGCCGGCCCCGGCCGGAACTCCTCGCCCTCCGGCAGGTGGGTATACGCGCGCTCTGTCAGCACACCCTCGACTGTGGCGCACACCACTGACACGGCCGCGGGTCCGGTCGGCAGGTCCCTAGGGTTGCTCTCATGCTCATCGCACGTTCCGTGTCGCTCTTCGTCCTCGCCGCTCTCCTCGAGATCGGCGGTGCATGGCTGGTCTGGCAGGGCGTGCGGGAGCACCGGGGCTGGGCCTGGATCGGCGTAGGCGTCATCGCCCTGGGCGCATACGGGTTCGTCGCCACGCTCCAGCCGGACGCACACTTCGGCCGGATCCTGGCCGCGTACGGCGGGGTGTTCGTGGCCGGGTCGCTGGCCTGGGGCATGGTCGCGGACGGCTACCGCCCCGACCGGTACGACGTGGCCGGGGCGCTGATCTGTCTGGCAGGTGTGGCCGTGATCATGTACGCACCGAGGGCCCGCTGATTCGAACTATCCTGCGTACCGAGAACGACGTGCACCAGGAGGCTTGATGTCCACCACCCCCACAGCCGTCATCACCGGTGCGAGCAGTGGTATCGGCGCGGCGACGGCGCGCAGTCTCGCCGCCTCGGGCTACCGCGTCGTCCTCACGGCTCGCCGCAAGGAGCGCATCGAGGCACTCGCGGCCGAACTGACCGAGGCGGGGCATGAGGCGGTTCCGTACGCGCTGGACGTGACCGACCGGGCGGCCGTCGACGCGTTCGCCGCGTTCCTCGACGGACGGGGGCCGGTGCATGTCCTGGTGAACAACGCGGGCGGCGCGTTGGGCGCGGACCCCGTGTCCTCCGCGGACCCGGCCGACTGGCGCACGATGTACGACGTCAACGTCCTCGGCGTCCTGCACATCACGCAGGCCCTGCTGCCCGCACTCACGGCGTCGGGCGAAGGCACCGTCGTCGTCCTCTCCTCCACGGCCGGCCTCGCGACATACGAGGGCGGCGGCGGCTATGTGGCCGCGAAGCACGGCGCCCACGTCATCGCGGAGACGCTCCGTCTGGAACTGTGCGGTCAGCCCGTGCGGATCATCGAGATCGCACCCGGCATGGTGAAGACGGACGAGTTCGCCACGACCCGCTTCCGCGGCGACCAGGACAAGGCCGCGGCGGTCTACGCGGGCGTAGCGGAACCGCTGACGGCCGAGGACGTGGCCGACACGGTCAACTGGGCCGTGACGCGCCCGCCGCACGTCAACATCGACCTCCTCGTGGTGCGCCCGCGGGCGCAGGCGTCCAACTACAAGGTGCACCGCGAGAGCTGACGCCCCCGGCGAACCAGCGGGCCCGCCAAACGCTTTGGCCGGCCACGCCCGTCCGCGGCCGACGAGATTCCCTGGTCCGGCAAGCCTCTTGCGCGACGCGAACTCAGCGCCGACCAGTGTTGCGACGGCCGGTTGAGCCCGGGGAGGTACCGGACCAGGCTCCCTCGCCTTGCGCACCCACCCACCGTTCATGCCGCTTGACGTCGAAGTCAGCCTTCCTGATTGCCTTTCTGGCACTCGCAGCCCGCAGCCGTCTTCGCTTCCGCGACTGTGGTGGCTGGGTCAATGGCTCGCTCCTCGCCTGTACAGCAGGCGTCGACGCCGCAGCAGGCGGCCGTCGCGTCGGCAGCATCGGGCTTGGTCGCGCGGACGATGGCGGCGTGCATGCCGTCGGCGACGGGACGGGTGGGGGTGATCTCGATGTCGGTGAAGCCGGCGGCTTCGAGGCCCTTGCGGTACTCGGTGAAGGAGAGGGCGCCCGCGATGCAGCCGACGTAGTCACCGCGCTCGGCTCGCTGATGAGGCGTCAGGTCGTTGTCGGAGAGGACGTCGGAGATGCCGATCCGGCCACCGGGCCGCAGTACGCGGAAGGTCTCGGCAAAGACAGCGGGTTTGTCCGTGGACAAGTTGATCACGCAGTTGGAGATCACGACATCGATGGTGTGCGCGGGCAGGGGAATGGCTTCGATGGTGCCTTTGAGGAACTCGACGTTCGTGGCTCCGGACTGTGCGGCGTTCCTCAGCGCCAGGGCGAGCATCTCCTCGGTCATGTCCAGGCCGTAGGCCTTGCCCGTGGGGCCGACGCGGCGGGCGGAGAGCAGGACGTCGATGCCGCCGCCGGAGCCGAGGTCCAGGACGCGTTCGCCTTCGTGGAGATCGGCGACGGCGGTGGGGTTGCCGCAGCCGAGGGAGGCGGCGACGGCCTCGGCGGGGAGCTCGTCGCGCTCGATCGCAGCGTAGAGGGTCGAGCCGAAGTTCTCGTCGACCTCGATGGCCTGGGGCCCGCAACATGTGGTGGTGCCTTCGGTGACCTGTACGGCGGCGGCCGCATAGCGCCGACGGACGGTTTCCCTGAGGTCAGCGGACTGCTCATTCATGATCATGCCTTTCGTCGCACCGGCGAACCGGCGAAACCGGTAAATCGGTAAACCCGGCTGTATCGAAGTTCATTGATTCAACCTTGCGCCCTGGATCGAAGAACGTCAAGATAGAGCCATGGCGAAACAGAGGCTTGAGGTGATCCGCCAGGACGCCGGGACCTGCTGTGAGGGGCTTTCGTCGGCGCCACTGGACGAGGTGCAGGCGGCGGACCTGGCGAAGGTGTTCAAGGCCCTGGGCGATCCGGTGCGGCTGCGGCTGCTGTCGATGATCGCCTCACGGGCGGGCGGTGAGGTCTGCGTCTGCGAGATGACACCGGCCTTCGAGCTCTCCCAGCCGACGATCTCCCACCATCTGAAGCTGCTGCGTCAGGCCGGACTCATCGACTGCGAGCGCCGCGGGACCTGGGTGTACTACTGGGTGCTTCCCGCCGCGCTGGACCGGCTCGCGGCCGTCCTGAAGACGCCGCGGACAGCTGGGGTGACCACGTGATCGCCCCCACCGGGGGTGGTCGCCGGGCGGCTGACGAGGCGGCCGGAACGACAGCGCTCGTCCGTGTGGTGGTCGGTTCCGGGAAAGTGAACCCTCCTGCTGTTCCCTCGGTGCTGTTCGTGTGTGTGCACAACGCGGGCCGTTCGCAGATGGCTGCGGCCTTCCTCAGCCACCTCGCCAGCGGCCAGGTCGAGGTCCGCTCGGCAGGTTCGGCTCCCGCCGAGACCGTAAACCCGGTCGTGGTCGAAGCGATGGCGGAGGTCGGAATCGACATCTCCGCCGAGACCCCCAAGATCCTCACCGTTGACGCGGTGCAGGCCTCCGATGTCGTCATCACCATGGGCTGCGGAGACTCCTGCCCCATCTTCCCCGGCAAGCGATACCTCGACTGGAAACTGGAGGACCCCGCAGGGCAGGGGCTCGATGCGGTCCGACCCATCCGCGACGCGATCGAAACGCGCATCCGTGGCCTACTGGCTGAGCTGAGCGCCTGACCACGCCTACCCGGGCGAGAAAAACCGGCAGTTGAGGTGGGTAACAGCTGACGAGCCCGGCCGGTCGAACCCTCCAGCCGCCACGCCGGAAGGCCCCTCCGGCCGACGACGGCCGCTGGCCGGAGAGGCCTGGAACCGTCAGGGTTCGATGATCACTCCGTGCTCGGTGGACGGCGTCCGGACGGCTGTCGGGGTGGTCGCGCCGGCGAACGAGACGTCATATCCGCCGTGGAGGAGGATCAGCGGCATGGGGAAGACCTCGCTCACGTGGGCGACTGCTTGGGGGGTTGATACGGCGGTGCCGAGGACGTGGGAGCCGCGGTGAAGGTGATCGTCTGATTCGGCACAGGAAGGCCGGTCACCCGGTCGGTCAACTTCGCGTACAGGAAAGGGAAGTACACGATCGGCGGGAACAGCTTCGTCAGCGCCGGGGTCGCGGTCAGCGTGGCGCCCTGCTGAGGCGGTCGGGGCGCACCAGCACAGAGACGGCCCTTCTCAGTGATGCTGCCGCGTCAGCCAGAAATAGACCGTCGCCAGCACAACCACAGTGAGAAGCTCAGCGGCAGCGATCTTCCAGCGACTGTACGGATGGTCGCCGGAGACCTCGCCCGTCTCGGCGTTGATCATGACCTGCCACTGCTTGCCGTTGTAGACGTAGGACGCGAACCACACGGGGAGCAGCAGCAGCTTGTACGTCACCGACTCGTAGGCAGTGTCGACCGAGTGCACCCGCTGGCGGTCACCGCCGATGTCCCTCTCGCAGTCCTCTTGGATGACCGTTGCCATCTTCTGCTGGGCATGCTGGAACCCCTCCTCCGGCTCGGCGTCGTAGCGCAGAGTCCGGAATCCCGACACGTACGCCTCCTGGTACGGCACCGCGTGCTCCAACGGCCAGGGCTCCAACTGGCTCAGCTGGTCCTTCGAAAGGTGCCCGGAACCAAGGACGAGGACATCGTCGAAGGACCGTTGGACCGAGCCGCTGACCGGATGCCAGCGCACCGTGGTCTTCTCGCCTACGCCGCTGCCGGTGGTTTCCTTCACGCCGCGCTCGCCGGTGTACGAGGACGTGGTCACAGCGTCGAACGTCCAGTGCGGGACGTACGTCCCGTGCAGGCTCTCCGCCGCGTTCACCTTCTTGAGGCTGTTCGGCGCGAACCAGCGGGACTTGGCCCAAGCGCGCAGGTTGTCCTGCGCGCTCCGCTCATCGACCCGGAACGGCACCATGGCCTCGGGCACGATCCGGTCGGTCGCAGCGGAAGCGACCATGGGTGAGGAGCAGAACTGGCAGCGGCCGGAGAGCATGTCGGTCTCGTTCGCCGCGCCGCAGCCCTGGCACTGCAGGATCTGCCCACCGGCTGCCCGCGGCTTGGGCGGCAGGGAGGCCAGCTTCTCCCACGCGTGCTCCTGCACGTGGCGGGGGATGGGGACGATGGCCTGTTCGTACCGGCACTGCGGGCAGCGCAGTACGGCTGTTCCAGGCGCGTACTCGGCAGTGGA
>NZ_JBFAYQ010000024.1:0-111760 GCF_040681345.1 Streptomyces sp. NPDC051776
TACCTTGCCGGCCTACACCTCCGCGCCTCGATGATCTGGATCAAGGACCTCACGCGAGCCACCCCTTGATCACGACCAAATACGCTCCCTAGTGCCGCCCTCGCCGAGGTCGGCCCGGTGGCGAGACGTCCTGGTGCGGTCGGATGCAAGGCGCCGGATCGGCCTCGTCGTGGGCCTGCTCGGCCGATCCGGCAACGCAGCAGACGGCCGTGCCAGGGCGGCGAGCAGGGCAGACCTTGGCGGGGGCGGCACTGGGTGCCGGAGCGAGCTGCGAGACTGTCCTCATGACGGAGACGACGGTCGGGATCGGCGGTGCAGCGGAGAGCACGGACATGGTGCTCAACATCGGACCGCAGCACCCCTCCACGCACGGCGTGCTGCGGCTGCGGATCGTGCTGGACGGCGAGCGGATCCAACGCGCGGAACCGGTGATCGGCTATATGCACCGCGGCGCCGAGAAGCTCTTCGAGGCGCGCGACTACCGCCAGATCATCGTGCTCGCCAACCGCCACGACTGGCTGTCGGCCTTCTCGGGCGAGCTCGGCGTCGTGCTCGGCGTGGAGCGGATGCTCGGCATGGAGGTGCCGGAGCGCGCCGTCTGGCTGCGGACACTGCTGGCCGAGCTGAACCGCGTCCTCAACCACCTGATGTTCCTGGGCTCGTACCCCCTCGAACTGGGTGGAATCACCCCCATCTTCCATGCGTTCCGCGAGCGCGAGGACCTCCAGCACGTCATGGAGGAGATCTCCGGCGGCCGGATGCACTACATGTTCAACCGTGTCGGCGGGCTCAAGGAGGACATCCCCGCGGGATGGCTCGGCCGGGCGCGCGCGGCCGTCGCCGAGGTGCGCTCCCGCATGGACGTGTACGACCGGCTGGTCCTCGGCAACGAGATCTTCCGCGGCCGGACCCGCGGCGTCGGGGTCCTGTCCCCGGAGGACGTGCACGCGTACGGCGTGAGCGGGCCGATCGCCCGCGCGTCCGGGGTGGACTTCGACCTGCGGCGCGACGAGCCGTACCTCGCCTACGGGGAGCTGCAGGACGTCCTGAAGGTGGTCACCAGGGCAGAGGGCGACTGCCTCGCCCGCTTCGAGTGCCTGCTGGAGCAGACGCACAACGCACTGGAGCTGGCGGACGCCTGTCTGGACCGGCTCGACGAGATGGGACAGGGGCCGGTCAACCAGCGGCTGCCGAAGGTGCTGAAGGCGCCGGAGGGCCACACGTACACGTGGACGGAGAACCCGCTCGGCCTCAATGGCTACTACCTGGTGTCCAAGGGGGAGAAGACGCCGTACCGGCTGAAGCTGCGCTCGGCCTCCTTCAACAACATCCAGGCGCTGACGGTGCTTCTGCCGGACACGCTGGTCGCGGACATGGTCGCGATCCTCGGCTCGATGTTCTTCGTCGTGGGCGACATCGACAAGTGACCCGCGGCGCACAGGTGTTGCGCACCGCGGGTAGGCGCAGCGATGGCCTCCGGCCCGGCCGCGTCATCGGGGCAGCCACGGAGGCGGGGGCCGGGGGACCGAGCCACGACGGCGGTACGGCCTACGACGAGTGGGCGCGCAGCTGCCGTACGTCGAGCTGTTCGGTCTCGTCGTGCTCGGTGAGGTCGACGACATCGCCCGCGCCACGGTCGTCCTGACCGGCGGCGGCCAGGACCTCTGCCCCCACGACATCCGCGAGGTCCTCGCCCTCGAGGTCGTCATTCACCCGCTCATCGGTCGTCCTGGAGCGGGCCTCCCCGTCCGTGTCCGGCGCACTGTCCGTGTCCGGCGCCCTGTCCGTGTCCGCAGCCCTGTCCGCGTCCTCGTCCTCCGCGCCCAAGTCCGCGCCCACGTCCGCGTGTCCGGCCGCCTCCGAGGGCACGTCCGTGTCCGCAACCCCGTCCTCGTCCGTGTCCCCGGCCGCGTACGAAGGCCCGGCCCTGTCCGCGTCCGCGCCCACGTCCGCGTGTCCGGCCGCCTCCGAGGGCACGTCCGTGTCCGCAACCCCGTCCTCGTCCGTGTCCCCGTCCTCGTCCGTGTCCCCGGCCCCGTACGAGGGCCCGTCCGAGGTTCCGTCCTCGACTCCGCCCACGTTCTTCGTGGCCCTCCCGGCCGCGGCCTCGTCCGTCTCCGGGTCCGCTTCCGGCACATGCCCGCTGGGGGTCTCCTCGGTCGAGACATGACCGTCGGCGGGACCGTGACCGTTCGACGGCTCGGCGGCGGACGCATGCCCGTCCACCGGCTCCTCGGAGGTGAAGGCCTCTTCGGGGTGGGCAATGGCAGAGGCGAGCTGGAGCCGCTGGGTCGAGGGAGCGAAGGCCTCCTTGCGGGTGCCCGCACTGGTGCCGAAGAAGTCGAAGCCGCCCTCGACCCGGGGAGTCGGGCGGCGCGGAGGCTCGTAGGGCACGACCGCGACGGCGGCAGCGACCGCGCGGTGGTCGTCGCCCGATGCCGCCGCCGCGTCGGACGCGGCGGAGGCTTCGTCGCCGGCGGTGTCCCCGTCAGGGCGGGCGGTCTCCCCGTCAGGGCGGGCGTCCACGGCCTGAGCCGCGGCCGGGGCGTTCTCCGCAACAGCGCCGAGGTTCACCGAGGACTCCTGCTCCGCCTCCGTTTCCTGCCGCTCCTGCTCGGCGAGTTCACGGCGGCGAGCGGCTTCGGCGGCCCGCTTCGCGTTCTGACGGGCGCCGTTGCGCACGAGTTCGGTGAGGGCCGTGTCGGCCTTGGCGTACGCGCCGGGTGTCGGGGCACCGTTGGCGTCGAGGAGACCGTCGCCGGGCGTGGCGGGCAGCGCCTTGGTGGGCGCCACCGTCTCCAGTTCGAGCAGCCTGCGGCCTTCGAGCGCGCTGGCCCGCTCGGTCTCCGCGGTGGCGTACCGGCGCAGAAGCTCGGCATGTTCGTTGCGCAGCCGGGAGAGTTCGGCGCGCTTCCTGCGCAGCTTGGCCTCGAGCGCGGCCCGCAGCTCGCGTGACTCCTCGACGTCCGCCTCGAGTTCGGCGACCCGCTCCTCGTGACGCCATTCGTCGCTGGTGCGCGCCCGGGTGAGCTCGGCGACGCGCTTCCCCGCGGCGCGGTCCCAGGAACGCATCAGGACCGCGCCGGTCACTGCGGCCGCGGCCGCGGCCGCCACCAGTACGCGGAGCACCACGGGATCGCCGAGCAGCAAGGCACCCGAGGCGCAGGCGACCGACGCGCCGGCGACCGCCGAGGGGGGAAGAAGCCTGTGCAGGGGCGGCGAATGACGGTGACGTCCACGTGACATGGCCAGAAACTTACCGTGCGTGCGGTACGCGTGGGGAGCCGCCCGCCAATCTGTTTTCCGCCGGTTACGCCTGGGCTACCCCTTCAGCAAGCCCTTGGACTCCAAGTACTCCTTCGCGACATCCGCGGGCTTCTGCCGCTGTGCGTCGATCTTGCGGTTGAGCTGGATCAAGTCGTCCGTCGTGAGCACCTCGGTGAGCTTGTTGAGGGCCGTTTCGATCTCCTTGTCGCCCGTATCCTTCTCATTGACCACCGGCAGCACGTTGTCCGCGTTCTGCAGGTGCTTGTCGTCCTCGAGCAGCACGAGTCCGAAGTCCTCGAGCGTGGCATCGGTCGTGGTGGTCAGGACGAGCTGGTCGGAGCCGTCCTTGACGGCCTGCTTGGCCTGCGGCGTGCCCACGCCCTTGGGGTCGATTCCCGAGATGTCGATGCCGTAGGTCTTCTCCAGGCCCGGCTCGCAGAATGGCCGGATCTCGCACTCGTCGCCCGCCGCGAGTTTGATCTTCTGCTTGGACTCGCCCAAATCGGAGAGCGACTTCAGCTTGTGCTTCGCGGCGTACTCCTTGGTGACGGCGAAGGCGTTCTGGTCGACGGCCTCACCGGCGGGGAGGACTTTGAGGCCCTTGGGCTCGGCGAGCTTCTTGAGCTCCGCCACGGTCTTGTCCACATCGCTGGAGGCGACGGGCTCGGCCTTCGACCCGTTCTTCTTGCCGTTGAGGAACTCGGCGAGCGTCGCGGCGTACTCCGGCACGATGTCGATCTGGCCCTTCTCCAGGGCCGGTTCGTACAGCTCGCGGTTCTTCAGCGTCTTGACGGACGCACCGTACCCGGCGTCCTCCAGCACCTGCTTGTAGAGCTCGGCCATGAGGGCGGACTCGGTGAACCCGGCGGAACCGATCACCAGCGAACTCTTCTTGCCCCCGCCGGTGCCCGAGCCCCCCTCCTTGCTCTCCAGGCTTTCGCCGCCGCATCCGGCAGCGGTGGCGGCCAGGGCGGCCGCGGCCACGGCGGCACCCGCCACCCGCACCGCTCGTCTCGTACGCGCCGTCCTGCTCATGCGAATCACCATCCAACCGATCGTTGTTCAGAGTGCCTTGGCCACGGCCGTGGCCGGGGCGGCTGCGACAGGACGCCGCCGCATGGGGTCGAGAAGCCGCCCCGCGGCGACGAGCAGGGCCTCGACGACCATGGCCAGCGCGGCCACGAGCACCGCCCCGGCCACCACCTGCGGGGTGTTGTACGTGTTGAAACCGTTTGTGATGATCCGGCCGAGGCCGCCCTCGCCGGCCATCGCGGCAAGGGTCGCCGTGGCGATGACCTGGACCGCCGCGGACCGCAGTCCGGTCATGATCAGTGGGTGGGCGAGGGGGAGTTCGACCCTCAGGAAGAGCTGGCCGCCGGACATGCCCATGCCCCGGGCGGCCTCCACCACGGCGGCGTCAACCTCACGCATGCCGATGTAGGCGTTGGTCAGCAAGGGCGGTACGGCGAAGAGCACCAGCGCGATGATCGTCGGCAGGTCGCCCTGCCTGCCGAGCGGAGTCAGCGTGAGCAGCACGAGCACGGCCAGCGTGGGAACGGCCCGCCCGACATTGGACAGATTGACGGCGAGCGCACCGCCTTTGCCGATATGCCCCAGATACAAGGCGACCGGCAGCGAGATCAGGCAGGCCAGCAGGAGGCACACCGAGCTGAAGTACAGGTGCTCACCGAGCCGGTGCCAAACCCCGTTCTCCCCCGCCCAGTTGGCGCCCGTGGTCAGCCAGGTCCACGAATCGGCGATCGCACCCATCCGTCAGGCCACCTTTCCCGCGCGCGCCCGGACGCGCGTCCACGGTGTGAGCAGCCGCTGCACACCGAGCAGCGCCACGTCGGCGGTGACGGCCAGCACGACGCAGATGACGGAGGCGGTGAGCACTTGGGCTTTGAAGTAGGTGTCGAGGCCCTCCAGGATGAGCGTGCCCAGACCGCCGTACCCGACGATGGCGCCGACCGTGGTGAGCGCGATCGTCGAGACCGCGGCGATGCGCACACCGCCGATCAGCGCGGGCAGCGCGAGCGGCAGCTCGACCTCGAACAGCAGCCGCACCGGCCCGTATCCCATCCCGCGGGCGGCCTCGCGGGCCTCCGCGGGCACCGCGTCGAGGCCCGCCAGGACGTTCCGTACGAGAACGGTCAGCGAGTAGAGCACGAGCCCCGTGACGACCACGGAGACCGAGACCCCGAACAGCGGCATCAGCAGCGAGAACATCGCGAGCGACGGCACGGTGTAGAGCACGGAGGTCAGGCCCAGCACGGGCCCGGCGAACCCGCCCCGCCTGCGGGCGAGCAGGGCCAGCGGGAAGGCGACCAGCAGGCCGATCGAGACGGAGGCGGCAGTGATGCCGATGTGCTGGACCGTGGCGTCGATCAACTCCTGGCTGCGGGAGCTGAGGTACTTGCCGCAGATCCAGTCGTTCGTCTCCAGGCAGTCCGCCACGCGCGTCCACCTCCCCCGGACTTCGCGAAATCAATGCCTGGCGACCCTATCCCCAAGGACTGACAATCGGTGAAGACTGCCACACTGCCGCAATCGTTTCTTCATACGTTTCCGGCCCATGACCGGCCACAATGAGGTGTCATGATCCGCTTCGAGCACGTCACCAAGCGCTACGCCGACGGCACCACCGCCGTCGACGACTTGTCCTTCGAGGTCGCGGAGGGCGAGCTGGTCACGCTCGTCGGACCTTCGGGCTGCGGCAAGACCACGACGATGAAGATGGTCAACCGCCTCATCGAACCCACCTCCGGCTCCATCTTCCTGGATAACCAGGACATTTCGACCATCGACCCGGTGAAGCTGCGCCGCCGCGTCGGCTACGTCATCCAGCAGGTCGGCCTGTTCCCGCACCGGACCGTCCTCGACAACACCGCGACCGTCCCCCACCTCCTCGGCTGGCAGCGCAAGAAGGCCCGCGCGCGGGCGGCCGAACTCCTCGATCTGGTCGGCCTCGACCCGTCCGTCCACGGCAACCGCTACCCCGACCAGCTCTCCGGCGGCCAGCGCCAGCGCGTCGGCGTGGCACGCGCGCTCGCCGCCGACCCGCCCGTCCTGCTGATGGACGAGCCGTTCGGCGCCGTCGACCCGGTCGTGCGCGAACATCTGCAGAACGAGTTCCTGCGCCTGCAGTCCCAGGTGCGGAAGACCGTCCTCTTCGTCACCCACGACATCGAGGAGGCGGTGCGCCTCGGCGACCGCATCGCCGTCTACGGAGAAGGGCGCATCGAGCAGTTCGACCCGCCCGCCGCCGTCCTCGGCGCCCCCGCCACCTCGTACGTCGCCGACTTCGTGGGCGCCGACCGGGGCCTCAAGCGGCTGTCGGTGACCGCGACAGAGGCGGGCGACCTCGTACAGCCGCCGGTCGTCCATCTCGACGACCCGCTCCCGAAGGCCGCCGCCCGGCTGGCCTCTGAGGACGCGCGCTGGGCCGTGGTCCTGGACGACTCCGACAACCTGCACGGCTGGATCTCGCTGGACTCGGTGACCGCCGGCTCCTCGGCCGGGAGCGCGCCCAGGGGTACGGTCCGGGAGCATGCCCGCCGTATGGAGGCCTGGCTTCCACTGGGCTCCACCCTGAAGCAGGCGTTCAGCACGATGCTCCAGCACGACGCGGGCTGGATCGCGGTCGTCGACGGCGACCGCTTCCTCGGCGTCCTCACCCCGGCCCGCCTCCACGAGGCACTCCGGCGCTCGATCGACGCGGACGCGAACGCGATCGCTCGCGAGGACGTGGACCTGGAGACGGTGGCCGGGGCATAGGCCGTACGCCGCCCCGCCAGGCGACCTACGCCGTGGCGTGCCCGTCGGCGCAGCGTGGGCGCCTCCCCCGGAATACCGTTGCGGCGCGCCCCCGGCCAGCGGTGGACGGCGATGTGCGGGCACAAGGCGTCGCGGGCCCGGCGGGCGTTGCCGGCAGGTCCTACGCCGCGGCGCCCTGCGGCTTGTCGTTGTCCTCGTCCTCCGGGAGCTTGCAGACCCGCTCGAGGAACAGCGCCGCGACCACGACCGCGATGCCCGTCACCACCGAGAGTCCCGCGTAGATCGCCTGGTCACGGCGCGGACCCGCGTCCAGCCCGTCCAGCAGCAGGAAAATGAATGTGCCCCCGTACATCCCGGCGACCAGCGATGCCACCAGAGCGCTCGCCTGCCCGAACACCACGGCGCGAGCGGCGACCAGCGGATCCACTCCCTTCGCGCCCGGGCGCCGCTCCCGCTGAGCCTTCAGGCGCGCGCGCAACGCCAGCGCGGTCGCGCCGAGGACGGCGGCGATCACCCCGAGCACGATCGGCGCGGCCACCGGGACCCGGGGCAGCGTGCCGAAGGTGTCCCACAGCCGTGCGCCGGCCCAGGACAGCACCGCGGCGACGACGAACAGCCCGAACAGGACCCTGACCCGCAGCTCCTTCACGTGTTCTCTCTCCTCGCGACGCCACCCGTGTCCACGCGGCCGGGACGCGGCCCGCGGTCCACTGCCCGTACCGGGGAGCCTAACGACTACTCGGGCAGGCGGAGTTCCAGGTCCGTACGGGGTACGACGCCGGAGCGCCCGACGGCGGCCAGCAACTCGGCGACGGCACCGTGGCCGGGCACCTCGGCGCCCGGCTCGACGTCGTGCCACGGCACCAGGACGAAGGCGCGCTCATGGGCGCGCGGGTGGGGCAGCGTCAGCCGCGGGTCGTCCGACCGCACGTCCTGATACGCCAGGATGTCCACGTCCAGCGTCCGCGGCCCGAAGCGCTCGTCGCGCACGCGCTGGAAGGCCTCCTCGATCGCGTGTGAGCGCTCCAGCAGCGAGGACGGCGGCAGGGTCGTCTTGACCAGCACCACGGCGTTGAAATACGTCGGCTGCGACTGCGGCTCCACGCCCCACGGCTGCGTCTCGTAGACCGGGGAGACCGCCTTGACCCGGAGCCCGGGGGTGTCCTCCAGTGCGTCGACCGCGCCCTGGAGCGTCTCCAGGCGGTTGCCGAGGTTGCTGCCGAGGGCGATGACCGCGCGTTTGGGATTGCTCAACGTCACGTCGGCCGCGTCGACCTGCTGGACCACCGCAGCGGGCACGGGCTGCACGGTCGGGTCGCTGCTGGTGCTCATACTCGGCTCCGGGTGATCGTGATGGTCACGTCGTCGAACGGCACGGTGATCGGGGCGTCCGGTTTGTGCACGACGACCTCGACCTCCTGCACGGCCTCGTGCTTCAGGCACTGCTGAGCGATCCGCTCGGCCAGCGTCTCGATCAGGTCGACCGGCTCGCCCTGGACGATGCCCACGACCTCCTCGGCCACCACCCCGTAGTGCACGGTCTTCGCGAGGTCGTCCCCTGCCGCCGCCGGGCGGGTGTCCAGGCCCAGCACCAGGTCCACGACGAAGGTCTGGCCCTCGGCGCGCTCCTGCGGGAACACCCCGTGGTGCCCACGAGCCCTCAGGCCGCGCAGCGCGACACGGTCCACGCGAATCACTCCTGCTGATCGTCTGTATCGGGCGCGCACGACCCGCAGGCCGCGTGCCACGCGCACACGAATCTACCTGCGAGCACGGACAGGGCCTCCCCACGGGCCGCGCCCACCCACCGGGCCGGTCGTGCCCGGCGGGTCCTGCCGCTCGGGCCGTGCCTACCCACACCCCCGTACCCCACCCCTACCCGGCGCCTGCTTGGCTCGAACGAGTGGGAGCGGGTCACCGGGCGGTACGGCGCGAGCGGGGCACCGGGCGGTACGGCGATCAGCTCTCGCCGTCCTCCTCGTTCTGGGTGTCGGCCAGCACGGGTGATCCGTGATGAGACCACAGCTTCCAGCCATCCGCTGTGCGACGGAACACATTCGTGGCCACCACGAGCTGGCCGACGAGCGGCCCCAGCTCGCCCGACTCCTCGGCGGGCCCGCCGCTGAGGATGTTCTCCGTGCACGTCACCAGCGCGGTGTCGTCCTCCACCGCGACTTCCACATCGGTCAGGAAGAACTGGATGTAGTCGGTGTTGGCCATGATCAGGGCGTACGAGCGGAGCACCTCGTTGTGGCCGCGCAGCACGGGCCAGCCCGGATGCACGCAGCTCACGTCGCCGTCCAGCCACATCCCGGACAGGACCTCGAAGTCGCCCTGTTCCATGGCCTCGTAGAGGGCCGTGTTGGCCTGCTCGACCAGCTCGCGGTCCGTACGGGCCGCGCTCACCGCACCCCCTGGCCCGTCCGGCCGCCCTCCGCCGCGACGTGTGCGTCGTTCACACTGTCCCCTCGCCGCTCACTGTGCCCCCTCGACCGCACGCGCCACACGCACCGCGTCCGCCGTCGCCCGTACCTCGTGCACCCGTACCGCCCAGGCGCCCTCGCGGGCCGCTATGGCCGAGACGGCGGCGGTGGCGGCGTCCCGCTCGCGGGCCGGCGGCGGGCTGCCGTCCTCGGCAGCCAGCACGCGTCCGAGGAACCGCTTGCGCGAGGCGGCCACCAGCAGCGGGCGGCCCAGCGTGCGGAGCTCCTGCAGATGCGCGACCAGAGCCAGGTCGTGGTCGGCCTCCTTCGCGAAGCCGAGACCGGGGTCCACCACGATCCGCTCGGGATCGATGCCTCCCGCGACCACCGCGTCCATACGGGCGCGTAGTTCGGAAACGACCTCCGCGACCACGTCCCCGTAGACCGCGCGGCTGTTCATGTCCTGGCTGAAACCGCGCCAGTGCATGACGACGAAGGGCACCCGTGCCGCGGCCACCACCGGCACCATCGCCGGGTCCGCGAGCCCGCCGCTCACATCGTTGACCAGCACCGCGCCCGCGGCGACCGCCCGCTCGGCGACCGAGGCGCGCATGGTGTCCACGGACACCACGACACCTTCGTCCGCCAAGCCGCGTACGACCGGGATGACCCGGCGCAGCTCCTCGGCCTCGTCCACCCGCGAGGCGCCCGGGCGGGTCGACTCCCCGCCCACGTCCACCAGGTCGGCCCCCGTGTCGGCGAGGTCGAGGCCGCGCTTGACCGCCGCCTCTGTGTCGAACCAGCGCCCTCCGTCCGAGAAGGAGTCGGGCGTGACGTTGACCACGCCCATCACGGCACAGCGGTCCCACCAGGGGAGGCCGGCCACCCGGCCGCGCAACGTACTCATGCCCCCAGACTAGGCCTGACCTTCCCGGGGGGCCGCGGGCGGGGCGGGCCGGGCAGTCGTCCGACGTACCGCACGAGCGGCCGTACGACCTGCGACGAGGGGCGGGGCTACGCCGCCTGCGGCTCCCTTTCGGCCGTCCGGGCCGGTGTCACGACGGACACGTGCGCGCACGGGCGTGCCTGCCGGGTCGCGCCGCCGCGGTTGAAGGGACGCGGCAGCCCGAGCGTGACGAAGCCCTCGGCCTGCATCGCCGCGAAGCCGATCCGGGGCAGGTCGCGGGTGTTGCGGAAGACCAGGAACCGCGGCTCCCAGACGGGCCGGAACTTGGCATTGAACTTGTAGAGCGACTCGATCTGGAACCAGCGGGAGAGGAACACCAGCAGCCCGCGCCACCCGCGGAGCACCGGCCCGGCGCCCAGCCGCTCCCCGCGCGCCAGCGCGGAGCGGAACATCGCGAAGTTCAGCGACACCCGCTGCACGCCCAGCCCGGGCGCGGCCTGCAGCGCGGCCACGATCAGCAGTTCGTTCATGCCCGGGTCCGCCGACCGGTCGCGGCGCATCAGATCGAGCGACATTCCGTCCCGGCCCCAGGGCACGAAGTGGAGGACGGCCTTCAAGTCGCCGTACGGGCCCGGGTTTCCGTCCTCATCGGCCTTGTGGGCGGTGGCGATCACACAGTCGCCGTCCGCCGGGTCGCCGATCCGCCCGAGCGCCATCGAGAAGCCGCGCTCGGTGTCGGTCCCGCGCCACTCCGACGCGGCCCGCCGGATGCGTTCCAGCTCCTCGGGGCCGAGGTCGGCCACCCGGCGCACCCGCGTCTCGTAACCGCCCCGCTCGATCCGCTTCACCATCTGCCGGACATTGCGCATGGCGCGCCCGGAGAGCGTGAAGTCCCGTACGTGCACGACGGCTTCGTCACCCAGCTCCAGCGCGTCCAGGCCGGTCTCCCGGGTCCAGACGTGGCCGCCGGTCTCGCTGCAGCCCATGACCGCGGGCGTCCAGGAGTGCAGCCGCGCCTGCTCCATGAACCGCTCGATGGCGCCCGGCCACGCTTCGACATCACCTATCGGGTCGCCGCTCGCCAGCATCACGCCGCAGACGACGCGATAGCAGACGGCGGCCTTGCCGGACGGCGAGAAGACGACGCCCTTGTCGCGGCGCAGCGCGAAGTGGCCGAGCGAGTCGCGGCCTCCGTGCTGCTCCAGCAACTCCCGCAGCCGCGCCTCGTCGTGGTCGGTGAGCCGGGCGGCGGGGGACTCGGGGCGGAGCGCGAGGTAGAGGGTGGTCACGGCGATCAGCAGGCCGAGCGCGCCGAGCGAGTAGCCGACGGTCCAGGACACCTGTCCCGTGTAGTCGACCGGGCCTTCGAGGCCCACCAGCCCGTACAGCACATGCTCCAGGCGATCCAGGAAGCCGGGGTCGCCGACGACCCGGTGCGGATGGGAGCTGACGATGATCAGGCCCAGGCCGACGCTTCCGACGCCGAGGAGTACGAAGTTGGCCAACGCCTTCCAGCGGCTGCGCGGGTCGGGGAGGGCGGCGAACTCGCGCTGGTGGCGCAGCAGAAGAGCCAGCAGCGCCAGGGAGAGCAGGGTGCCGACGACGGAGTGGCGGTAGACGAACTGCGCCACCGCCCCCGCCGGCAGCAGCACGACGGCCGCCACCCACGCCCGCCGCTTGCGGCGCTTCAGGCCGTGGGCCAGAAGCAGCAGCAGGACGCCCGCGCTGATCGCGAGGGCCGCGGCGAAGGGGCCGAGGGCGCCGGGCAGCACCTCGGCGACGGCGTGCATCCGGCTGTGCCGGAACCGGGGGAAGACCCCGGCGGCCACATCGAGGAAGCCGATGACCGCGCACGCCGTGCCGACGAGTCCGGGCACCTTCTCGGGTCGCGGCCCGCGCAGCAGCCGGTGCAGCCCCCTGTGCGGCACCGGAACCGCATCGGACTTTTCGCCATCTATCGTGACAGACATCGCTTCCCGTGGCTCCGTCGTGACATTTCTCCGGCGGCCGGTCACGCCGTCCGGAGGATTTGCGCCCTGTAGGACGCCGCTTCGGGGGCCCGGGTTCCATCGGCTTTTTCGGCGGGTTCGGAAGCGGTGGAGCTCTTTCCACCGCGACACGGACGAAGCCGGGTCGCCCGCACAGGAAGCGATTCATGGGTCTCACCAGCAAAAAGGTGCTGCTGCTCGCCATTGTTGCGTCGATCGCCCTGTTCACGCTCACCGTCTGGTTCTGGCCACGTCTCGGCCGTCGCGGCGCCCGCACCGTACTGGCCCGAATAGGCGTCCTGCTGGCGACACAGCTCTCGATCCTCGCCGTCGGCGGTCTCACGGCCAACAACTACTTCGGCTTCTACAGCTCGTGGGCCGACCTGTTCGGCACCAATACGGACATGGGCATCGTCGTGGACCACGGCAACGGCACCGCGAAACGGCTCCACGTCGTCGGCTCGCAGGGCGTTGGCGTACCGGGCGGTGGCAACCCGAGGCAGGCGGGCCGGATCGACAAGGTGCAGATCCACGGCGAGAGCACCGGCCTGGCGTCACCCGCGTACGTCTATCTGCCGCCGCAGTACTTCCAAAAGCGTTACGCCGCCCGGGAGTTCCCGGCGGCCGTCGTTCTCACCGGCTTCCCCGGTACGGCCGAGAACCTCATCACGCGGCTGCGGTACCCGCAGACCGCGACCGAGCACATCGAGGCGGGCGCCATGAAGCCGACGATCCTCGTCCTGATGCGGCCGACCGTCGCTCCGCCGCGCGACACCGAGTGCGTGGACGTCCCGAACGGCCCGCAGACGGAGAGCTTCTTCACCCAGGACGTGCGCGCGGCGATCGGCTCCCACTACCGGGTGGGCGCAAAGGCCCGCAGCTGGGGCGTCATCGGCAACTCCACGGGCGGATACTGCGCGGTCAAGATGGCCATGCGCCACCCGCAGGCGTTCTCGGCCGCGGCCGCCCTCTCCGGTACGTACAAGGCGCCCCTGGACCCGACCACGGGTGACCTCTTCGGCGGCAGCAAGCAACTCGAGCGCGAGAACGACATGCTCTGGCGTCTCGACCACCGGCCCATGCCTCCGGTGTCCGTGCTCCTGGCCAGCAGCCGGAAGGGCGAGCACAACTACAAGGACACCCTGACGTTCATCTCCAAGGCGAAGGAACCGATGAAGGTGTCGTCGATGATTCTCAACAGCGGCGGCCACAACACCAACACCTGGAACCGTGAGGTACCGCCGGCGCTGGACTGGCTGTCGAACCGCCTCAGCGCGCCGTGATGAGGCTCAGCGCGCCCCGTGATGAGCTCAGCGCGCCATGATGAGGCTCATCGCCTCGGACCGGGTGGCGAAGTCACGGAGCTGACCCCGTACTGCCGAGGTGGTGGTCTTCGCCCCCGGCTTCCGTATGCCGCGCATCGACATGCACATGTGCTCGCACTCGACCACGACGATGACACCGCGCGGTTCGAGGATCTGCATCAGGGAGTCGGCGATCTGCGTGGTCATCCGCTCCTGGACCTGCGGCCGGCGGGCGTAGACGTCGACGAGCCGGGCGAGCTTCGACAAGCCGGTGATCTTGCCGTCGGTGGACGGGATGTAGCCCACGTGGGCGACGCCGTGGAACGGCACGAGGTGGTGCTCGCAGGTGCTGTAGACCTCGATGTCCTTGACCAGCACCATTTCGTCATGGCCGAGGTCGAAGGTCGTCGTCAGGACCTCCTCCGCCGACTGCCGCAGGCCGGCGAACATCTCCTTGTACGCGCGCGCCACTCGGGCCGGGGTCTCGAGCAGTCCGTCCCGGTCCGGGTCCTCGCCCACCGCGAGAAGCAGCTCCCGGATGGCGTTCTCGGCCCGCTTCTCGTCGAAGTCGCCGATGGGGATGTCGCCGTACAGCGTCACCGGGTCGGTCATCTGTGCCTCGATCCTCTTGCGTTCGTGCAGGCGCGTGCGTGCGTATGGCCAAAGCCGCGCCCCCTCAGGTTAGAACCCGAGGGGGCGCGGCTTTCATCCCGGACCCCGTGGGGCCTGGTGGCCGGGGGTCAGCTCTCGGAGCCGGTCTCCTCCGGGCGGTCGGCCTTCTCCGTCGGCACGGCTGCGGAGGTCGCGCCGGCGCCCGGCTGTGCACCGTTGGCCATGGTCAGTTCCTTCGGGGAGAGCACCGGCGGCCGGGTGGAGGGCGTGCGACGCGAGGAGCCGGTCCAGGCCGGGCGCGACGGACGCTTCACCACGGTCGAGAAGATCTCCGCGATCTCCTCCTTGCCGAGGGTCTCCTTCTCGAGCAGCGCGAGGACCAGGTTGTCGAGGATGTCGCGGTTCTCGACGAGGATCTCCCAGGCCTCGTTGTGCGCCGCCTCGATGAGCTTCTTGACCTCCTCGTCGACCAGCGCGGCGACCTCTTCGGAGTAGTCGCGCTGATGAGCCATCTCGCGGCCGAGGAAGGGCTCGGACTGGTCGGAGCCGAACTTGATCGCGCCCAGCCGCTCGGTCATGCCGTACTGCGTGACCATCGCGCGGGCGGTCGCCGTCGCCTTCTCGATGTCGTTCGCCGCGCCTGTGGTGGGGTCGTGGAAGACGAGCTCCTCCGCCGCGCGGCCGCCCAGCATGTACGCGAGCTGGTCGAGCATCTCGTTGCGCGTGGTGGAGTACTTGTCCTCGTCCGGCAGGACCATCGTGTAACCGAGGGCTCTGCCGCGCGACAGGATCGTGATCTTGTGGACGGGGTCGCTGTTGGGAGATGCCGCCGCGACCAGGGCGTGTCCGCCCTCGTGATACGCGGTGATCTTCTTCTCCTTGTCGCTCATGATCCGGGTCCGCTTCTGCGGGCCGGCCACGACGCGGTCGATCGCCTCGTCCAGGAAGTGGTTGTCGATCAGCTTCCTGTCGCTGCGGGCCGTGAGCAGCGCGGCCTCGTTCAGGACGTTGGACAGATCGGCACCGGTGAAGCCCGGCGTACGGCGGGCGACGGCGCCGAGGTCGACGTCCGGCGCGACCGGCTTGCCCTTCTGGTGGACCTTGAGGATCTCGAGGCGGCCCTGCATGTCGGGGCGGTCGACGGCGATCTGCCGGTCGAAGCGGCCTGGGCGCAGCAGGGCGGGGTCCAGGATGTCGGGCCGGTTGGTGGCGGCGATCAGGATGACGCCGCCCTTCACGTCGAAGCCGTCCATCTCGACGAGCAACTGGTTCAGGGTCTGCTCGCGCTCGTCGTGGCCGCCGCCGAGGCCGGCACCGCGGTGCCGGCCGACGGCGTCGATCTCGTCGACGAAGACGATCGCCGGGGCGTTTGCCTTGGCCTGTTCGAAGAGGTCGCGGACCCGGGAGGCACCGACACCGACGAACATCTCGACGAAGTCGGAGCCGGAGATCGAGTAGAACGGCACCCCGGCCTCGCCCGCGACGGCGCGCGCGAGCAGCGTCTTACCGGTTCCGGGCGGGCCGTAGAGCAGGACGCCCTTGGGGATCTTGGCACCGACGGCCTGGAACTTCGCGGGCTCCTGGAGGAACTCCTTGATCTCCTGAAGCTCCTCGACGGCCTCGTCGGAACCGGCCACGTCGGAGAACGTCGTCTTCGGGGTGTCCTTGGTGATCAGCTTGGCCTTGGACTTCCCGAAGTTCATCACCCGGGAGCCACCGCCCTGCATCTGGTTCATCAGGAACAGGAAGACGACGACGATGAGGACGAACGGCAGCAGCGACAGCAGGACGCCGACGAACGGGTTCTGCTTCGACGGCGAGACCGTGTAGCCGTCGGGCAGGGTGTTCTTGTCGTTGTCGTTCGTCTTGGCCTGGAGGTCCTGGGCGAGCTGGGCACCCTGGTCACCGATGTAGCTGGCCTGCAGCTTGTTGCTGCCTTCGACCTTCTGGCCGTCCTTGAGTTCGACCTTGATCTTGTTTTCGTCGCCGGTCGTGAGCTCGGCGGACTTGACCTTGTTCTCGGCGATGGCCTGAACAACCTGGCCGGTGTCCACCGTCTTGTAGCCGCCGGACGACCCGACGACCTGCATCAACACGACCACGGCGAGGACGGCCAGCACGATCCACATGACCGGCCCACGGAAGTAGCGCTTCACGTCCATCCATACGGGGCGCTCTGCACCCCGTCCCTCCTGCCACAGTGAGGCACGACAGCTCCGGCTGGAACCGTCAGTGCGTACGGTGTATTACCCGACCTATTGCGAGTCCGACGTTCGGACCGTACCCCAGCATTGTCACCCCGCGCCGCCCCGGACGGTTAACAAAACCGCCTTCCCCTGCTCCAACGGCGGAAAACCGGGAGACGTTCCCGGAGGGATTCCGCCGCCGGCGCGGTGGGGCGGGGGACCGTCAGCCGCCGTAGACGTGCGGCGCGAGCGTGCCCACGAACGGCAGATTGCGGTACTTCTCGGCGTAGTCGAGGCCGTAGCCGACGACGAACTCGTTCGGGATGTCGAAACCCACGTACTTCACGTCGATGGCGACCTTGGCGGCCTCCGGCTTGCGCAGCAGCGTGCACACGTTCAGCGACGCAGGACCGCGCGAGCTGAGGTTCGACAGCAGCCAGGAGAGCGTCAGACCGGAGTCGATGATGTCCTCGACGATCAGCACGTCCCGGCCGGCGATGTCGGTGTCCAGATCCTTGAGGATCCGCACGACGCCGGAGGACTTGGTGCCCGCCCCATACGAGGAGACCGCCATCCAGTCCATCGTCACCGGGATGGACAGCGCCCGGGCCAGGTCCGCCATGACCATCACCGCGCCCTTGAGGACACCGACGATGAGCAGGTCCTTGCCCGCGTACTCCGCGTCGATCTTCGCGGCCAGCTCGGCCAGCTTCGCGTCGATCTCTTCTTTGGTGATGAGCACCGACTGGAGGTCGGTGCCCATGTCCTTGTCGTCCACCCGCGTCACTCTCGGTCGTTCCGGTGAACCGGGGGCCGTACGGCGCCATTCGTCCGCAGGTCCCGGCGTGGCCGAAGGTTTCGGCTCAGTGCTCGGCGGCGGCCTCGTCGCGTCGCCGAATCACCAGACTGCCACACCGCCGGTGGGCCTCGACCCGGCCGGGCAGGTTGATGACCCCCTGACCGCGCCAGCCGGTGATCAGCCGGTCGACTTCCTCGATGTGCTTGGCGAAGAGGGATCCGGGCGGGGAGCCCGCGGCGATGGCGGCCCGGCGCAGCACGCGGCGGCGGACGGCGGACGGGAGGGCGTAGAGCTTGGCGGTGTCCAGGGCGGGCGTCGCCCCGCCGTCCGCGGGGGAGTCGGCGCGGACGGTCCGCTCGGCGTCCGCGGCCCAGGCGTCGAGGGCGTCGGCGTCGTCGCGCGAGAGCTGAGCGGTACGGGCGAGGGCTTCGATGACGCCCTTGCCCAGCGATTTCTCCAGGGCGGGCAGCCCTTCGTGGCGGAGGCGGGAGCGCAGGTAAGCGGGGTCGGCGTTGTGCGGGTCGTCCCAAACCGGCAGGGACTGGACGAGACAGGCCTTGCGCGCGGTCTGGCGGTCGAGGTGGAGGAAGGGGCGCCGGTAGCGGCCGCCGGTACCGGAGACGGCGGCCATGCCGGACAGGGAGCGAATGCCTGAGCCGCGGGCAAGTCCCAGCAGGACGGTCTCGGCCTGGTCGTCGCGGGTGTGACCGAGGAGCACTGCGGCGGCACCGAGCCGCTCCGCGGCTTCGTCGAGTGCCGCGTAGCGGGCGTCGCGCGCCGCGGCCTCGGGGCCGCCCTGACGTCCGACACTGACGGCGACGTTCTCGACCGGGTCGAGGTGCAGCGCGCGCAGCCGGGCGGCGACCTCGGCCGCGCGCCCGTCGGAGCCGGGCTGGAGGCCGTGGTCGATGGTGATTCCGCCGGCGCGGATGTCCAGCTTGGGCGCCTCGAAGGCGAGAGCGGAGGCGAGCGCCATGGAGTCGGCGCCGCCGCTGCAGGCGACGAGGACCAGCGGGCGCGCGGAGGCGGCTGAGGTGGGAGGCGCGGTTCGGGGGGAGTCGACGCCGCTCAGGACGTCGTTGAGCACGTCGTGCAGGACGCGGCGCACTGCCAGGCGTATCGCTGCGACCGCTGGATGGGGACCCATGTCCGGTTCACTTCCTCGGGGCCGGTGCCGGGCCGCAAGGGCTCAGTCACGGCTTGTCGGTGACGACTTGTCAGTCACGGCTTTCATCACACTGAGTAGGTAGATGGTGACAGAGGCGAGCCGTTCCCTGAGCATCGCACGCCTATCCCTGCCCCACGGTCCCTCGGAAGGGTGATTGGAGGGAAGTTCTCCAACCGCCGTATGCACCCCCTGCATGACGCTGTCCTATGCCCCATCCGATTTGCGGTGAACCCGGGCAATCCACTCCGCCGGCCTGGCGATCTCGGCCTTGGTCGGGAGGGTGTTGGGGGACGTCCAGACGCGGTTGAAGCCTTCCATGCCGACCTCGTCGACCACGGACCGTACGAACCGCTCGCCGTCCCGGTACTGACGCAGCTTCGCGTCCAGACCGAGCAGCTTCCGCAGCGCCTGATCGAGCCGGCCCGCGCCGCTGGCCCGGCGCTTCTGGAACTTCTCGCGGATCTCGGCGACGGAGGGCACGACCTGGGGGCCCACCCCGTCCATCACGTAGTCGGCGTGGCCCTCGAGCAGCGACATCACGGCCGTGAGGCGGGCGAGGATCTCGCGCTGTGCGGGCGTCTGGACCAGCTCGACGATGCTGCGGCCGCCGTCGGCCGGGCTGTCGGGCCGGTTCCCGGTGAGCGACTGGACCGCCTCGCGCAGCCGTTCCAGGAGCGTGGACGGGTCGATCTCGGTCTCGGCGAGGAACGCCTGGATCTCGCTCTCGATGTGGTCGCGCAGCCAAGGGACGGCGCTGAACTGGGTGCGGTGGGTCTCCTCGTGCAGGCACACCCAGAGCCTGAAGTCGTGCGGCTGGACGTCGAGTTCGCGCTCGACGTGAACGATGTTGGGGGCTACGAGGAGGAGCCGGCCGCCGCCGTTCTCCGACGCCGGGAGGTCGCGGCCGGGCGGGGCGAACGTCTCGTACTGGCCGAGGACCCGGGAGGCGAGGAAGGACAGGAGCATCCCCAGCTCCACCCCGGTGACCTTGCCGCCGACGGCGCCGAGGACGCCCCCTCCGGCAGGGCCGCTGCGGCGCTCCTGCATCTTCTCCAGCAGCGGCTTGAGGATCTGGCGGAACCCGGCGACGTTGGCCCTGACCCAGCCCGGGCGGTCGACGACCAGGACCGGTGTGTCGTGTCCGCCCACGGCTCCGTGCTCCGCCATGTGCGTGAACGACCGGACGTGTTCCTCGGACGCCTTTGCGTGCCGACGCAGCTCGGACACCACGGCCCGTGCTTCGTCCCGGCTCACCTCCGGACCCGGCCGCACGAGCCGGGTCGCGGTCGCGACCGCGAGATTCCAGTCGACCATCTCGGCACCACCGATGCTCGTCATGGATTCACGGTACGTGCTGGGACGCGCTTCCGGTGAGGCCTCCCGGTCCCGGCGGCCCGCTGCGGACCCCTTCGGACCGCTGTCGACCGCCGTCGCGGCCTGACGGGGCCGTACGGGCGCAGTCGTCGTCGCACCAGCGCAGGGGCCGTACGGGCGCAGAGGCCGTACCGGCGCAGGAGCGGTACGGGCGCAGGGGCGGTACGGGCGCAGGGCGGTACGGGCGCAGAGGCCGTACCGGCGCAGGGGCGGTACGGGCGCAGGTGCGGTACGGGCGCAGGGGCGGGGACCGCAACGGCCAAGCCTCCCGGCGGCGGTCCACGGGGGCCGGTGTGAGCCGGAATCCGCACTTCCGCGTCCCGCCCTCAGCGGCAGGGCAGCCCCCGGGCCGGGCCGTCTGCGGCAGGGCAGCCCCGCGGCGGGCCGTCACTGGCAGGGTGCCCCCGGGCCCGGCCGTCAGCGGCAGCCGCAGTTGGCGACCGCGGACGCCAGGTGGTCCAGGACCGACTGGGCCGCCTTCCCGTCGGCGGCATCCGACGTCATGAACGCGAAGGCGAGCAGACGGCCGTCCGCGTCCACGACCGTGCCCGCGAGCGTGTTCACGCCCGTGAGCGTGCCGGTCTTGGCGCGCACCATGCCCGTGCCTGCCGGCGCGTCCGCGTACCGGCTGCGCAGGGTGCCGCTGAAGCCCGCCACCGGGAGTCCGGTGAGGACCGGGCGCAGGCCGGGCCGGCCGGAGTCCGCGGCCCGTACGAGGAGCTGGGACAGCAGGCCGGCGGACACCTTGTCGTCGCGGCTGAGGCCGCTGCCGTCCGCGAAGCGGGCGCCGGCGAGCGGCAGGCCGAGTTTCTCCAGCCGGGCGGCAACGGCCTTCCCCGCGCCGTCGAACGTCGCCGGTCCGCCCGCGGCGATGGCCGTCTGGCGGGCGAGCGCCTCGGCGATGTCGTTGTCGCTGACCGTGAGCATGCGCTCGACGAGCGCCGAGAGGGGCTGGGAGCGGACGGTGGCGAGCTTCCCGGCCTTCGCACCCGCGGTCGTGCCGCGCGGGTCGCCCTCGGTGTCCACACCCCGGTCGCGGAGCAGACCGGCGAACGTCTTGGCCGCGTCCGCCGCGGGGTCGACCGATCGCGGGGCCGGGCCGCTGCCGCTGTCGTCGAGGCGACCCTCGTCGACCATGAGGGCGCTGACCGGCGCGAGGTTGGGGTTGGGGCCGATGGAGTGCTGTTCGGGTCCGCCGTAGCGCGAGGTGTCGTACGCGACCGTGAGCTTCTTCGTACCGCGGTCCTTCAGGGCGTGTGCGGTCCTGTCGGCGAGGTCGCGCAGGCTCGCGGGAGCGTCCGCGCCGCCGGCCTCCCGTGCTGTGAGGGTCGGATCCCCGCCACCGACGAGAACGATCTCGTCGTCCCCGGCCCCCTCCACGACGGTCGTCGAAATGCGATGGTCCGGTCCGAGCGCGTCGAGGGCGGCGACAGCCGTGGCGATCTTGATCGTTGAGGCCGGTACGGCGGCGGTGCCCGCACGCGATCCGTAGAGCTGCTTGCCGGTCGTGGCGTCGACGACGGAGGCCGTGCGCAACGGGCCGAGTGCCGGGTCCTTCAGCAGCGGTGACAGGGCGTCAGCCAGGCCCGACCGGGTGGGCGGCGGCACGGGGTCCGGGGACTGGGTCGGGCCCGTGGCGCCGAGCGCGGCGAGGACGGCGGCCGCCGAGGGTGTGGCGCCACCGGCCGTACGGCCCGAGCGCCCGCCCGTTCCCTCTCCGTGATCCTCGCCACCCGTGGCGCTCGCGGCCTCTGCGCGGTCCCTCTCGGCCGTACGCTGTCCGGAGTCCCAGGGTCCTGCCGCTGTTACGGCACCGGCCGCGACAGCCAGTCCGACCAGGGCGGATACGACGGGCAGATGCCATGCCGGTACCGCCCGCCACCGTTCGACGGCCCACTTGAACTGCCACGATCTGGCCTCGGGCACCTCGGACCAGCCCCTTTCGCGACCACACACCTGCGTGAGGGACACTTAATCACCCGAAGTATGTGCTGATCATGGAGGAGCCACCCGTGGAGTTCGACGTCACCATCGAGATTCCGAAGGGTTCGCGGAACAAGTACGAGGTGGATCACGAGACCGGCCGCATCCGCCTGGACCGTCGACTCTTCACTTCGACCAGCTACCCGGCCGACTACGGCTTCGTGGAGAACACCCTCGGCGAGGACGGCGACCCGCTGGACGCACTGGTGATCCTCGACGAGCCCACGTTTCCGGGGTGCCTCATCAAGTGCCGGGCGATCGGCATGTTCCGGATGACCGACGAGGCCGGTGGCGACGACAAGGTGCTGTGCGTACCGGCGTCCGACCCGCGCGTCGAGCACCTGCGCGACATCCACCATGTGTCGGAGTTCGACCGCCTGGAGATCCAGCACTTCTTCGAGGTCTACAAGGATCTGGAGCCCGGCAAGTCCGTCGAGGGCGCCACGTGGGTGGGCCGGACCGATGCGGAGGCCGAGATCGAAGCCTCGATCAAGCGCCTCGAAGCCCAGGGTGGTCAGCACTGAGAGGCTGACAACCGCTCTTGCTCCAACGGTCGGGCGGCGCACCCATCAGGGGTTGCGCCGCCCGACTGCTGCGCGTCCCCCCGGATGAGAGGCCTGATGGCGGCGCCGGGCGGGCATGCGGCATGGTGGCCCAGAGGCCGACAACCCGGATGTGGGGACGGGGTACGAAATCCGGCACGGACGTACGGGCGCACAGGCGCACGAGCGCACGCGCAGGGACGTACGGGCGCACGAGCGCACGCGCAGGGATGTACGGGCAGGCGGACGCAGGAACCCGGCGGCGGACACCGGCCCGGAAAACAGCACACGGAAAAACGGCACACGGAAAACACCCGAACAGCACAGCCGGGCCCGGTCCCACGGACCGGGTCGGCACGAGCCACCGACCCTCGGCCGATGAGCCGACAGCCAAGGACAGGAAAGGAGGATCCGACCGAAGTGGTCGCGGCCCAGAAGCGGACCGGTCCCGAGACAGAACTCCTCGAGGACCGCAAACCGCACTCGGACGAGGCGCGCAGCGCCTTCACTCCTCCGTCCGGCCTCCCCGTGCCCCCTCCGCCCGAGGACGAGCACCCGACGTCGGAGTTCGCCGTGCCCAGCGGGCTGGCGACCGAGCAGGCACCGGAGCCGGGAGGTTCGGCCTTCGCCCCGCCCGGCGGGTACTCCGCCTCGGGAGCGGGCACGCAGACGCAGTCCCGGCAGCAGGTCTCCGCCTACCCGGCCTTCACACCTCCGCATGGTGTGCCCGTCATCCGGCTGACCAAGGAAACGCCCTGGCAGGACCGGATGCGCACGATGCTGCGCATGCCGATCGCCGAGCGGCCGGTCCCGGAGAGGACCGAGCGGCCGGAGGGCGACACCGGCCCCGCCGTACCGCGCATCCTCGACCTGACCCTCCGTATCGGCGAACTGCTGCTGGCGGGCGGCGAGGGCGCCGAGGACGTCGAGGCGGCCATGTTCGGCGTGGCGCACGCGTACGGGCTGGACCGGGTCGAGCCGACCGTCACCTTCACGCTGCTGTCGGTGTCGTACCAGCCGTCGCTGGTCGACGACCCTGTCACGGCGAGCAGGACCGTACGGCGGCGCGGGACGGACTACACCCGGCTGTCGGCGGTCTTCCGCCTGGTCGACGACATCTGCTCGGACGATGTCGAGGTCTCGCTGGAGGAGGCCTACCGGCGGCTGGTGGAGATGCGGCGGAACCGGCACCCGTACTCGAAATGGGCGCTGACGCTGGCCAGCGGTGCGCTGGCCGGTGCGGCGAGCATCCTCGTCGGCGGTACGTGGCTGGTGTTCATCGTGGCCGCGGTCGGCGCGATGCTGGGCGACCGCCTGGCGTGGGGGGCGTCGGGCCGCGGACTGCCGGAGTTCTACCACTTCGTGGTCGCGGCGATGCCGCCGGCCGCGCTGGGGGTCGCGCTGAGCCTGGCGCATGTGGACGTGAAGGCATCGGCAGTCATCACCGGTGGTCTGTTCGCCCTGATCCCGGGACGGGCGCTCGTCGCGGCCGTTCAGGACGGGCTGACGGGCTACTACATCACCGCGTCCGCCCGCCTGCTCGAGGTCTGCTACCTGATCGTCGGCATCGTCTGCGGCGTGCTGATCGTGCTGTACGGCGGCCTGCAACTGGACGCGAAGCTGCAGCCCGGGGAGTCGCTGGGCATGACCGAGCGTCCCGTGCTGCAGATCCTGGCGGCGATGCTGCTGACGGTGGCGTTCGCGGTGCTCCTCCAGCAGGAACGGCACACGGTGCTGGTGGCCACGCTCAACGGCGGTGTCGCATGGGTGGTCTTCGGGGCGCTGCACTACACCGTCGAGATGAACCCGGTGGCGTCGACGGCGGTCGCGGCCGGTCTGGTCGGCCTCTTCGGACAACTGCTGTCCCGCTACCGGTACGCGTCGGCACTCCCGTACGTCACGGCGGCGATCGGTCCGCTGCTGCCGGGTAGTGCCACGTACTTCGGGCTGCTGGGGCTGGCGCAGGGCAACCTGAACGCCGGTATCGCCTCGCTGACCCAGGCGGCCGCTCTTGCGCTGGCCATCGCGATCGGCGTGAACCTGGGCGGCGAGATGGCCCGCCTGTTCATCCAGGCGCCGGGCGCCGCCGAGGCCAAGGCCCGCCGCGGTGCCAAGCGCACCCGCGGCTTCTAGCCAGCGGCGGGGCGGGGCGGCCGGTCTGCAGAACCGCAACCGGGGTCAGCGGCGCGGTGGCGGCAAAGGCGGGAGGGCCGCCCGGAACCGGGCGGCCCTCCCGCTGTCTTCACCCGGCTTCAGCACTCCTCAGCCGTCTTCAGCTCTCTTCAGCGCTTGGCATGACGTCCTCGCGGGGCGTGCGCCGGGGCGTCGTCGGAGTCCGTGGGGGCCGACGACGCTCCGGCGCCCTTGTTCGACTTGGAGCGGGCGCGGAGAAACTCGATCGCGATCGGGAGTACCGACAGGAGCACGATCCCGACGAGGATCGCTTCGATGTGCTTGTGGACGAAGTCGACCTGGCCCAGGGCCGCGCCGAGGAGCGTGACCCCGACTCCCCACAACACACCGCCGATGATGTTGAACGTGATGAAGGAGCGGTAGTTCATCCGGCTCACACCGGCGATGATCGGCGTGAACGTCCGCACGATCGGCACGAAACGGGCCAGAACCAGGGACTTCGGACCGTACTTCTCGAAGAAATCATGGGCCTTCTCCACGTTCTCCTGCTTGAAGAACCGGGAGTCGGGGCGTTTGAACAGCGCCGGTCCCACCTTGCGGCCGAAGAGATAGCCGACCTGGTCACCGCCGACCGCGGCGAGGGCGATCAGGGTGCAGATGAGCAAGAGCGGGGTGTCCAGCTTGTCCGTGACCACCAGCAGGCCGGTGGTGAACAGCAGGGAGTCGCCCGGCAGGAAGAACCCGATGAGGAGACCCGACTCGGCGAACACGATCGTCAGGATTCCGATGATCCCGAAGGTGTTGATCAAGTAGTCCGGGTCCAGCCAGCTGGGGCCGAGCGCAAGGGTGGTCACGGTTGACAGGCTCCTGGGTCGAGGGCGCAGGCACAAGCGGGGCCCGGGCACAGGTCGGGGCTGGGTGCTGCCCAAAGCTATCAACGCGGGAGAAGCGCCCCCGGTTCCGGTTGGCCGGTCCGGCGCCCCCGTTCCGGTTGCCCGGTCCGGCGCCCCCGGTCCCGTTGGTCGGTCCGGACGCCCTCGACGTGCGCCCGCCCACCCGGCACGCGACGCTTCTCGGCAAGGAGGTGGATGCGATGAGCATCGACGAGTACGGCGGCGGGCAGGGCACCGGGTGGGACGTCCTGGTGGTGACGACGAACGATGTGCCGGGCTACCACGTCCAGCAGGTCATCGGCGAGGTCTTCGGTCTGACCGTGCGCTCGCGTCACTTGGGCAGTCAGATCGGTGCCGGGCTCAAGTCGATGGTCGGCGGCGAGCTGAGGGGCTTGACCAAGACGCTGGTCGAGACGCGGAACCAGGCCATGGAGCGCCTAGTGGAGCAGGCCAGGGCCCGCGGCGGCAACGCCGTGCTCACGATGCGCTTCGATGTGACCGAAGCCGCGGACGTGGGCACCGAGGTCTGCGCGTACGGCACGGCCGTGGTGCTGGCCCCGCAGTCCTGAGGCGGACGCGGGGCCGGACTCCGTACGGTGACGCGCTCCTCGCCGCACCCATCGCTAGGCGTGGCGGGCGGCGTTGGCGAGGATCGCGTCGCGCAGGAACTGCGCCATGCCGGGCTTGATGGATTCGTAGGTGGCGGTGAACCGTTCGTCGGTCACATACGTCTCCGCCAGGCAGGTCTGTATCTCGTAGGTGCACTCGTAGTAGAAGCGGCAGATCTGCTGCCGGTGCTCCTCGGCGAGGTCCATGGCGGCCTCCGACCCGGGCTCCACGCCGGAATCCATGACCGCGGCGAGGCGGTTGCCCCAGTCCTCCTGCTCGGCCCTGATCCGCTGCCAGTCCTCCTTGGTGTAGGTGGCGACCCGGCGCTGCGACTCGGCGTACGTGTCGGTGCCGCCCCACCGCTCCTCGACCTCGGCGGCGTACTGGTCCGGGTCGTGGTCACCGAAGACCTCGAACCTCTCCTCGGGCGTGAGGTTGATGCCCATCTTCCGTGCCTCCATGGCGTGTTCGACGGCGGCGGCCATCTTCTGCAGCTCCTCGATCCTGGCGGTGAGCAGACCGTGCTGGCGCCTCAGGAGCTCCTGCGGGTCCGCGTCCGGGTCGTCGAGCAGGGCCGCGACCTCTTCAAGCGGAAAGCCGAGCTTCCGGTAGAACAGGATCTGCTGCAGCCGGTCGAGGTCACCGTCGTCGTAGCGCCGGTGGCCTGCGTCACTGCGGGTGCTCGGGGCGAGCAGCCCGATCGCGTCGTAGTGGTGCAGGGTGCGCACCGTGACGCCGGCAAAACGCGCGACCTGTCCCACGGAGTAGCTCATTGTCTCCGCGCTCCTTTCTTGTGCGCTCTTCAGCCTGAGTCCTCACGCCACGTGAGGTGCAACCCCCGAGTTTTGTGGACGGTTTGCTCTATTAGCCCCCTTATGGTGTGGCCGTGGTCACGGAATCCGCCTCTCAGGCACCCCCGGAGGGCCCGCGACTTCTGCTCCGGCTGTCCCTCCCCGCGCTGGTGATCGGGGTCGGATCGAGCCTGCTGCTCATCGGGGTGGAAGAGATGGCCGAGGAGCTGGAGCATCTTCTGTGGACGACGCTGCCAGACACCCTGGACGTCGGCCGCTGGTCGACCGGCTGGATGCTCGCCGTCCTCACGGTCACCGGTCTCGCCGTCGGTCTGGTGGTCTGGAAGGTTCCGGGGCACGCAGGCCCCGATCCGGCCACCACCGGGCTGGTGGACTCGCCCATGGCTGCAGCCACCGTGCCAGGTGTCCTGCTCACCAGCATTCTGGCGCTCGCGGGCGGGGTCAGTCTCGGCCCCGAGAACCCGATCACGGCGTCCAACATCGCCCTGGCCTACTGGTTCGGGCGCAGGATCTCCCCGGGGAGCCCGGCAGAACTCTGGCTCGCGCTCGCGGCGGCCGGCACGATCGGGGCGCTCTTCGGCACACCGGTCGCCGCGGCGCTCGTCCTCACCGAGACTCTGGCCGGCGGCGCTGTGCGGACACCACGTATGAGGTCCCTGTGGGACCGGCTCTTCGCTCCACTGGTGGCCGCCGGGGCCGGCTCCATCACGACGGTACTGATCTCGGAGCCGTCCTTCGCCGTGAAACTGCCTCCGTACTCGGGCCCGAGATTCGGCGATGTCGCGGCCGCGCTGGTGATCGCCGCGGCCGGAGCCCTGCTGGGCATGGCGGCCGTCCACGCGTTCCCGTACGCCCACCGGGCCTTCCGCTTGTTGAAGCATCCGGTGGCGATGGTCACCGCCGGAGGCGTGGTGCTGGGACTGCTCGCGGCGCTCGGCGGGCACCTCACCCTCTTCAAGGGACTCGACCAGATGTCGGACCTGACGGAGGACCCGGGGGCGTGGTCGTCCGGCAAGCTCGCGCTGATGGCCGGGGTCAAGCTGGTGGCCGTGGTCATCGCCTCCACCTGCGGCTTCCGGGGCGGGCGCATCTTCCCCTCGGTCTTCGCGGGTGTCGCGCTGGGGCTGTTCGCCCATGCGCTCGTACCCGAGGTGCACACCGCCGTCGCGGTGGTGTGCGCGGTGCTCGGTATCCTCCTGGCGGTGACCAGGCACGGATGGCTGAGCCTCTTCACGGCGGCCGTCCTGGCTCCCGGCATCACCGTCCTTCCGCTGCTGATCCTGGGCGCACTCCCCGCCTGGCTGCTGGTGACGGGGCGTCCGCTGATGCAACTGCGCGAGGACGGCACGTCCGTGCGGTGACGTGGCGCCGCCAGGCGCAGCAACCGGGCGGGCCCTTTGAGCGATATGCCCGTATGGTCGCTGCGAAGGGAGGCGTGAGCACCATGTCGCTGCACAGAGGACCAGGCCCCGCCGGAGCGGCAGGGGAGGGCCGCCTCTCGGTCAATCCCTTCTTCGGACCGGCCGATCCGCTCGGGGACATGACGACGGCTCCACCCAGGCACCGGCTCGCGGACGGCCCGATGCCGCCGGGAACGGCTTTCCAGCTCGTCCACGACGAACTGATGCTCGACGGCAACTCGCGGCTGAATCTGGCCACTTTCGTCACCACCTGGATGGAGCCCCAGGCCGGGACGCTCATGAGCGTCTGCCGGGACAAGAACATGATCGACAAGGACGAGTACCCGCGCACCGCCGAACTCGAGCGCCGGTGCGTGGCGATCCTCGCCGACCTGTGGAATGCGCCCGACCCCTCCACGGCCAGGGGGTGCTCCACGACCGGGTCGAGCGAGGCGTGCATGCTCGCCGGAATGGCCCTCAAACGACGCTGGATGCGGGACGCGGCCCGGCGAAGCGAGGACAGGCGCTATCCCGGGAATGCACGGCCCAATCTCGTGATGGGCGCGAACGTCCAAGTGTGCTGGGACAAGTTCTGCAACTTCTGGGAGGTCGAAGCGCGCCAAGTCCCCATGGAGGGCGACCGCTTCCACATCGACCCCCAGGCCGCGGCCGACCTCTGCGACGAGAACACCATCGGCGTCGTGGCGGTGCTGGGCTCGACCTTCGACGGGTCGTACGAGCCGGTGGGTGAGGTGTGCGCCGCCCTGGACGCACTCCAGGAACGCACCGGAGTCGACATCCCCGTGCACGTGGACGGCGCGTCCGGAGCGATGATCGCGCCGTTCCTGGACGAGGACCTGGTCTGGGACTTCCGGTTGCCGCGCGTCGCGTCGATCAACACCTCGGGCCATAAGTACGGGCTCGTCTACCCGGGTGTCGGTTGGGCGCTGTGGCGCGATGGAGACGCCCTCCCGGAAGAACTCGTCTTCCGCGTGAATTACCTGGGCGGTGACATGCCCACCTTCGCGCTCAACTTCTCCCGCCCGGGCGCCCAGGTCGCAGCCCAGTACTACACCTTTCTCCGGCTGGGCCGGGAGGGCTTCCGTGCGGTCCAGCAGACCTCGCGGGACGTGGCCCGCTCGCTGGCCGAACGCATCGAATCCATGGGCGACTTCCGGATGCTGACCTACGGCGACCAACTCCCCGTCTTCGCCTTCACCACAGCGCCGGACACCACGTCCTACGACGTCTTCGACGTCTCCCGGCGGCTCCGCGAGAAGGGCTGGCTCGTGCCCGCCTACTCCTTCCCTCCGCATCGCGAGGACCTTTCGGTCCTGCGCGTGGTGTGCCGCAACGGCTTCTCCGCCGACCTCGCTGACCTGTTCGTCGAGGACCTGGGCCGACTTCTGCCCGAACTGCGCGAGCAGCGCGCCCCCTTGGGCCGCCCCGTCTCCGAGGCGACCGCCTTCCACCATTAGCCCGAAGAGCTGCGTCGCACTCACCCGACCGGCCACGATGCCCCCTCTCCGCGGGCGCCCCTCCCGGGCGCCGTTCACTATCTGTACACCGCGGACCTCCGTCAGGTTCCCGACCCGCGGAGAAGCCCGGCACCGCCCCCGCGCCCGGGGCCACGTCCAGCTCCCCCCCACCTGCGTCACCGCCGGTCAGTGGAGGAACACCTCGTCGAGCGACCGCCTGCGCAGGGCGATCTCCTCCGCCTCGACACGCACCGCGTCCAGCGCGCTCGTACGGTCTCGTGCAGCGCCGCCACCCGGTCTGTCACCCGCGCAATGACCAGGCGCACATCGGCGTCCCTCCCAATTCGTCCGTCCCAATTCGTCCGTCCCGCCCGTCCCGACCTCGCCCGTCCCGACCTCGACCCTTCTCGCCGCGGCGCCCACCGCAGGCTCGGGCGGGGGGGGGGCCGGGGCCAGGGGCCAGGGCCGGGCGCCGGGGCCAGGGGCCGGGGGGCTGGGCGCCGGGGCCGGGGCGCCGGGGCGCCGGGGCCCAACAACGGTCCCCGGCAATCCCCCGCGGTGCGACCTCAGGAGTCCCCCGCCTCCGCCACCAGCTCGAAGGCCGTCTTCCCGTCCAGGGACTCGCGGATGATGTCGGCGTGACCCGCGTGCCGCGCGGTCTCCTCGATCAGGTGCAGCAGCAGCCAGCGCTGCGAGACCCGCGAGGCCGGCGGATACCAGGGCGCCGAGGGCAGCGGAAAGGTGTCGTCGAGGCTCGGCAGCGCCCGGATCCACTCCTCCGTCTCCCGTGCAGTCTTCTCCCAGACGGCGAGTGTCCCGTGGATGGACTCACCCTCCAGGAGCCGGAAGCTGTCGGCCCAGGTCTCCTCGGTCCGCACGATCTCGACGGGTCGTTGCTGCGCCTTGCGGAGCCAGCTCAGCTCCGTCTCCGCGACGTGCTTGAGCAGCCCGGACAGGGAGAGTTCACTCGCGCTCGGCTTCTGCGCCGCCTGCTCCTCCGTCAAGCCGAGGACAGCTCGGCGCACGCCGCCGCGCTGTGCCTCGAGGAAGGCGAGGAGGGCGCCGCGCTCGTCGCCGTCGGACTCGGGGAGTACGTGTGTGGGCATGGGGTCCGCCTTTCGTAGGCACGGCGCGCAGGGCACGTCGCGCAGGGCACGTCGTCCTAACGGAACTCGTGATGTCCCGGTGCCGACGGGGCACCGGGCGCACGGTCGCGTGACCCGGAGCGATCGGTCGTGTCACGCGGTGCGGTGCGTCGAGTGGTGCGGAGCGATCCGGGGGGTGCGGAGCGATCCGGAGTGGTCCGTCCCGTCCGTCCCGTCAGCCCCGTCCGTCCCGTCCGCCCTCCCGACACCACTGAAGCTACGGGCCCTTGCGGTCAGGTACGGTCCGCAATTCTTCCCGCCCCGCGAAATTCGCCCCCGACCCCGTTCCCGCCTCAGAACGGAAACGTGCTGCGCCCGTGCTGGATCGAGATCCACTTCTGCGTCGTGAACGCCTCCACCATGGAGTCGCCGTTCAGCCGCCCCACCCCCGAGTGCTTCTCGCCCCCGGACGGCACGATCGGCTCGTCGTGCACCGTGCTGCCGTTGATGTGGATCATGCCCGTGTGGATCCGCTGGGCGATCCGGACCCCGCGCCCCAGGTCCCCCGTGTGCACGGCCCCGCTCAGGCCGTACGGGGTGGCGTTGGCGATGCGTACGGCCTCGTCCTCCCCGTCGAAGGGCACCACGAGCGCGACCGGGCCGATGATCTCCTGCGCGAGTGCGGGCGAGTCGGCCGGGAGCCCGGTGAGCACGGTCGGGTGCACGACGTTTCCCTGCGTGCGTCCCCGCAGCAGTGCTGTCGCGCCCGCCTCGACCGTCGTCGCAACGAACGCCGAAACCGCCTCCGCCTGCAGGGAGTTGATGAGTGGACCGATGTGGGTCTCCGGGTCGGCGGGGACACCGACCTTGAGGGCCCTCACCCTGCGGATGAACCTGTCCGTGAACTCGCGCTCCACTGCGCGGTCCACCAGCACGCGGTTGGCCGCCATGCAGACCTGGCCCTGGTGCACGAACCGGCTGAAGACCGCCGCGTCCACCGCGTGGTCGACGTCCGCGTCCTCCGTCACGATGAGGGCGCTGTTGCCGCCCAGTTCGAGGACGGCGTACTTGAAGTGGGCGGCGCAGACGGTGGCGACGTGGCGTCCTGCCTCGTCCGGACCGGTGAAGGAGATGACCTTCGGCACGGGGTGTTCGATGAGCGCGTCCCCGATCTCGGCGATGTCGGTGACGACGACGTTGAGCAGTCCGGGCGGCAGGCCCGCGTCTGACCAAGACCTTGGCCACAAGGGGTGCCGCCGCACACCGGTGTGTCCTGATGCGGTTTGAGGACGACCGCGTTTCCGAGGACCAGCGCCGCAGCGACGGACTTCAGGGACAACAGGAACGGGAAGTTGAACGGGCTGATGGCACCGACGACGCCCACCGGCACGCGGTAGAGACGGTTCTCCTTGCCCTCGGAGGGCGAAGCGATGATCCTGCCCTCCGGCCGCAGGGCCAGGGCGACGGCCTCGCGCAGGAACTCCTTGGCGAGGCTGAGCTCGAAGGCGGCGTAGAGGCGCGTTCCGCCCAGTTCGGCGACGAGGGCCTCGGTGATCTCGCGCTCCTCGATGATCCGCAGCGCGCGTTCGCAGACGAGGCGGGGCGTAGGGGTTGGTGCCGGCCCAGGACCGCTGCGCCCGCTCGGCCGCCCGGTAGGCCAGGTCCACCTCGTCCGTCGTGGCGATGGTGATCGAGGCCAGCTTCTCGCCGTTGTACGGATTGACATCGACGATGTCCCAGGAACCGCTGCCCGTTCGCCACTCGCCGTCGATATACTGATGGGCCAACTCTGCGAAGTAGGACATGCGTTGCCTGTCTGGAGGCCGGGGCGCCGGTGGTGCTCGCGGAACGCGTGCCGCTCCTGATGGCCCCTCATCGTAATGACGTGCCAGTGGAGTTGGCGGGCGCCCGCCGTATTCACCCAGGTCCGGGACCGTCCCGTCGTGTCGGTCCCGGACCGTTCATGGACCGAACAAGCCGAAGCCCACGGACGGTGCATGACTCGAAGACGCCGCCGCCGGCGCGGTCCGGCGAACCCCGCCCCCACCCGCCGGACCGTGTCCCTAAAGGCGCTGGAGTGCGCCGGCGAGCAGGTCCCGGCTGCCGGACGGACTCAGGCTGTCCTCCTGAAGCCGCTGCATCACCCGCTCGTACTGGGCGACGTCCTCGGCCTTGTCCAGGTAGAGGGCGCTGGTGAGCTGCTCCAGATAGACGACGTCGGGCAGGTCGGACTCGGGGAACCGCAGGATCGTGAAGGCGCCGCTCTCGCCCGCGTGCCCCCCGAATCCGAACGGCATGATCTGCAGCCGCACATTGGGCCGCTCCGAGAACTCGATGAGGTGGCGGAGCTGACCGCGCATCACCTCGGCGTCCCCGTACGGGCGGTGGAACGCTGCCTCGTCCAGGACCAGATGGAAGTCCGGCGCGCGCTCGGCGACCAGCAGCTTCTGCCGCTCCACGCGCAGGGCGACACGTCGGTCGACCTCGCTGCGGGGGGCATCGGGCTGACCGCGGACGACGACGGCGTGGACGTAGTCCTCCGTCTGCAGCAGCCCGGGCACGAACTGGACTTCGTAGCCTCGGATGAGGCAGGCGGCGCCCTCCAGGCCGACGTAGGTCTGGAACCAGCCGGGCAGCACATCGCCGTAACTGTGCCACCACCCCGCAACATTGGCCTCCCGGACGAGGCTCAGCAGCGCGTCGCGCTCGTCCTCGTCGGTGACCCCGTAGAGCGTCAGCAGATCTTCGACGTCCCGTGCCTTGAAGCTCACACGGCCCAACTCCATACGGCTGATCTTCGATTCGGAGGCGCGGATGGAGTAGCCGGCGGCCTCCCGCGTCACGCCACGGGCTTCGCGGAGGCGCCTGAGGTGTGAGCCGAGCAGGATGCGGCGCACCACCGAGCCGCTCGCCCCGCCTGCTTCGTCCGCCGCCCTTCCCGGTTGCACTGTGCTCATTTCCCGACTGCCTGTCTCGATTGGTGATGCACTGCGACCGTCAATGCTTAAGTCTGCCATCTCCGGGCTCCGTTGCGTGCCCGCGCGGTTACACAGATGAGAAGTCGTCGGCAAGGCCTTGAATCAGGCCGCGGGAAGAATTGGGCTGCAATCCACTCGCTCAGCGATAAGTCGGGCGCAGTGCACGTGCATCTGCCCTTGCATCTGCCCTGCGCATTGGGAACGATGGTCCGCGAGCACAGCACGCACCTTGACCGATTCCTTATAGGGCCAGGAGTGCCACGCATGGGGACCGAAGGATCGACCATGCTCGAGCCGTTACGGCAGGGCCTCCCTCCCATCGACCCGGCAAGCGTGTCGAGTTCGGTCTCGTGCTCACTCGCCGCGGCATACGAATCGGTCAGAGAGGCCCGCGCGTTCACCAAGTCCGCGCTCGCCCGCTGGGAGTTGACCGAGCGGTTCGACGACGTCGCACTCGTCGTCTCCGAACTCGTCACCAACGCTCTCCGGCACGCGGTCCCCGACAGCCCCGCCGGGACACCGGACCCTCCGGTCCGCCTCCACGTGATGCACTGGACCTCACGCCTGGTCTGTGCCGTACGAGATTCGAGCGAGGCCACCCCCGTCACCGCTCAGCCCGACGGGGAACCGGACTTCGCCGCGGAGTCGGGGCGCGGTCTGCATCTCGTGGAGGGGGTCAGCGACGGATGGGGCTGGCACCCTCTCGCCGGGACCCTGCGAGGGAAGGTCGTATGGGCCCTGTTCCGGCTTCCGCCGACACGGTTCCCCGTCTAGGACGATGTCAGGAAGCCCCCGTACGACCAGGATTCGCCGTCCGGGAACGGCCGGGCCCGTGCCACCGCCGAGGGTCTCGGCCGTCCTCGGCCTTGCCCCGGTCGAGGCGCGCCTAGTCGACCAGATGGTCGAACTCCCCGTTCTTGACCCCGAGCAGCAGCGCCTCCACCTCGGCGTTGGTGCAGATGAGCGTCGGACCGTCGGGGAACCGCGAATTGCGCATCGCCACACCGCCGTCCGGTAGCTTCGCCAACTCAACGCAAGCGCCCTGCGAGTTGCTGCGACGGCTTTTCGTCCAGACGACACCATCGAGAGCAGCAGCCGCCATGCCATTCCGGTACGGGTGATGCACAGGACTCTCCCGAGGTAGTTGCGTATATCAACTGGCCTGGGATCATAGCTGCGTTCACATGCGGATGCATGGGCGAATGCACGTGCACGGACGGTGCCCGAAGAGCTTCGTACGGTTGACCGTTCCGCTACTTGCCCTTTGCTCCGTAGGGCAGCAACGCCATTTCCCGTGCGTTCTTGATGGCACGGGCGAGCTGCCGCTGCTGCTGAGTCGTGACTCGCGTCACCCTGCGGCTTCGGATCTTGCCCCGGTCCGAGATGAACCTTCTCAGCAGATCGGTGTCCTTGTAGTCGATACAAGTGACGCCCGCGGCGTCCAATGGGTTGGCCCGGGACCGGGAATTCCTTGTGGCATCGCTGCGTCGCGGCATGGACTCCAGCCTTTCTCAAGGAGGTTGGGGTATCGGCGGGTATTTAGGAAACGGGGTCGAGAAGCGCGTCGAAGGCGGGCGACAGCCCCTTCCACGCCTCGCGCCCCGCCGCATATTCGGCGTCCGTGAGCAGGCAGGACTCGAGGAGCTCGAAGAGGGCGTCCCGGTCCAGTCCCGGCGAGGTGAAGACGAGGTGCTGGGCTCGGTCGCCGTGTTCGGCGTCCCAATCCAGGGCCGCGGCCGCCCGGCGTATCGGCGGGACCATCTCCCAGGCCGCCTCCGGCAGAGCCGCCAGCCAGGGCCCGGCGTTCTCCACGCACAGGGCACCGCCCGCCGCGTCCCAGGAGAGGAGCGTGTCGGGCCGGTCGGCCAGCCAGAAGCGGCCACGGCTGCGGGCGGCGGCACAGGTCAGGTCCTCCAGCGCCGCGTACAGCCGCTCGGGGTGGAACGGCCGCGTACGGTGCCATACGGCCGTGGTGACCCCGTGCCCCTCGGCGTCCTGGGGCAGCAGCGCACAGGCGGGGTGCTGCCGTGCCGCCGCGGCTTCGACATCGAAGCCGGCGAGTGCGGCCCCCGCCAGGGCCCCCGAGCCGACACGCACATGACGGGCCGTCGGATGGAGTTGGCGCAGCAGGGCGAGGTCGCCCGGGTCCGCCTCCTCGCCGCCCTCGGGAGGCGCGAGCGCCAGCACGGGCGGGTACTCCACCTGCCGTGCCCAGGTGTCGGCGACGGTGCGCTGATCGGTCGCGGCGGCCGCGAGACCGGTTTCGGCGAGATCGTCACCACAGCTCAGGTACGGGACGAGTAGCGAGGGGTCGACGACGGTGACCACACCGGTCAGTTCGAGCGTCTCGCCGCTGAGGGCGGCCACCACCTCGGCCATGGCCTTGGGCTCGACGGAGTCCCACAGCTCCACCACCGCCAGACGGCAGAGCCCATCGTCGGCGAGCCGCTGGAGCTCGGGCACGAGATCCTCGCGCAGCGCGCAGCAGGCGCAGTCGTTGACGAGCGGGGCATCGCCACTGTCGAGGAGGCCGCCGCTGTCGCGTACGGTCCGCCGTACCGTCCCCGTAACGGCCGTCGAGAGGTCGTGGTGGAGCGCCACGCTGCCGGGGACCGTACGCAGCAGTCCCTCGACGGCGGCCCTGCGGGCGTCGGCGTGCAGTCCCGCGACCAGCGCCACCGGAAGACGGTCGCGCCGACCGGGGATGCGTTCACCGGGGTCCCGGGCCTCCATCAGCGGGCTCCGTGCGCGCCGTAACGGCGCTCGAAGCGTTCGACGCGTCCGGCGGTGTCCATGACGTGGGTCCTGCCCGTGTAGAAGGGGTGGCTCGTCGAGGAGATCTCGACGTCGATCACCGGGTAGGTGCTGCCGTCCTCCCACTCCACGGTCCTGCCGCTCGTCGCGGTCGAGCCCGTGAGGAAGGCGGTGTCGGACGCGCTGTCACGGAAGACGACCGGGTGGTACGGGGGATGGATTCCGGGCTTCATGGCTGTGTTTCCTCTCGGTTCGCCGAGGGCTCGGCGCGGTTCTTCGTCAGCGCTCTTCGCGGAAGGTGACGTGGCGCCGGGCGACCGGGTCGTACTTGCGGAGCTGGAGCCGGCCGGGGTCGTTGCGCCGGTTCTTGCGGGTCACGTACGTGTGGCCGGTTCCGGCGGTGGACCGGAGTTTGATCAGGGGGCGTAGGTCGTTGCGTGCCATGACCGCTACACTAACAGGAATGGTTTCCATTTTCATTAGGAGGTGCTCGGTCCTGTCCGCCCACTGCATGCTGACCGGCCGCAAGCCCGGCTTCGGCCACCACGTCTCCCACTCGCACCGCCGCACCAAGCGGCGCTTCGGCCCCAACATCCAGACCAAGCGCTACTGGCTGCCGGGCGAACGCCGGTACGTCCGGCTCACCCTCAGCGCCAAGGGTCTGAAGACCGTGGACGCGATCGGTATCGAGAAGGCCGTCGCACGGATCCGGGCACGGGGGGCGCGCGTCTGATGGCCAAGAAGAGCAAGATGGCGAAGAACGAACGGCGGCGGCTGGTCGTCGCGCGCTACGCCGCCCGGCGAGCGGTGCTGAAGGCCATCATCCGCGACCCGCGGACACCGCCGGAGGAACGGAGCGCGGCAGTGCGCGAACTCGGCCGGCAGCCTCGCGACGCCAGCGCGACGCGGGTGCGCAACCGGGACGCGGTGGACGGACGTCCTCGCGGTTACGTCCGTGCCTTCGGCCTGTCCCGGATCCGGCTGCGCGAGCAGGCACACGCCGGGTACCTGCCGGGCGTGCGCAAGTCGAGCTGGTAGGGCCGTTGGTCGGGCCGCGGGTCGAATCGGCCCACACGGAGTCGTGGCGAGATGCGGCCCGACCGGGGCCGTGACGGTGCGCGGCCCGACCGGGGCCGTGGCGAAATGCGGCCCGACCGGGGCCGTGGGGGTTCGCGGCCCGTCCGCGCCGGACAGGCACGACGACAGGAGACAGCAGTGCTCGCAACTGTACGAACAGCCGGTGCGGCGGCGGCCGTTGCCGCGGCCGCCCTGCTGCTGGGCGGCTGCGGCGCCACCGTCACCGGCACGGACGACGCCGGGGCGGAGAGCGTCGCGCCGTCGGCGAAGGATGACGGCGGGGACGGCGACGCACAGGACGACCGCGAGGTCGGGCCCGAGGCGGTCGCCGGCGTCTGGCGGACGACCGGCATGGACGGGGAGTACTACCTGTCGGTCTCCGGACGGAAGGCCGTTCTGGCCGGCGAGCACGCGTGCGCGGGCACCGTCGCACCGGGGAAGGGGAAGCCCGGGCTGGAACTCACGTGCCGGGACGGGGACACGAAGCGGACCACTGGCGCTGCCGCCCCTTCGCCGGGCGGCAGGACACTCACCGTCCAGTGGGCGTCCGGCACCTCGGAGACGTACACCAAGGTGGGAGGCGGCAAGTTGCCGAAGGACCTGCCGACCGGTCTCGGCGGCCCCGGCTCCCCGAGCCCGTAGCGATCCCCGCCCCCGCCAAGACGTCTCGGCCCTCAAAACCTCCCGGCCATCAGGTCTTCCCGTCCGTCGAGGTTCCCGCCGCCCCGCACCCGACAGCCCCCGCGGCACGTCCGTACGCGCCCGCTCGCCGTACACCCGGCCGTACGCCCGGACTCGGCTCGTCGCGCGCGGACGGACGCGGTCAGTGGTCGCCGCCCTCCTCGATGAGGCGGCGCACCTCGCGATCTATCAATCCCAGCCTGGCCTCGGCGACCATCGGCACTCCCCGCCGTTGCCGCCGCGCCTCGTGCGGGTCGATATCGACGGTGACCAGCCCCGGCTCCCACTTCGGGGCCTGCGCCACGACCATGCCCCGCGGGTCGACCACCCGCGACCCGCCCCAGAACGAGGCCCCGTGCTCGTTCCCCACCCGGTTCACGAACACGACCCAGCACTGCAGCATCCGCGCGGTGTACGAGAGGAGCGTGTCCCAGTAGAGGCCGGTGTCCATGGCCTCGGGGTCCAGGCTCGCCGCGCTGTTGGTCGGTACGAACACGACCTCCGCGCCGTCCTGCACTGCGAGCCACGGCACGACCGGCTGCCACGCGTCGTTGCACACCAGCGTGGCCGCACGCCCATGCTCACCCGGCAGGTCGAAGGCGCGCAGCGACTGGCCGGGACTCACGTGCTTGCGCTCCTCCCACGCCAGGTACGTGGGCAGGTAGAGCTTGCGGTGGGCGTGGACCAGGGTGCCCGCGGAGTAGTAGGAGGCGGTGTTGTACGTGCGCAGGCCGGTGTACTCGTGGAAGCCGACGACGACGTCGGCGCCGTGCGTGCTCAGCTCGGCCAGCCGCGGATCACGCGTCTCGATCGAGGTGTCCCGCTTCAGCGCGCCGAGGTGGTAGCCGTTGAGACTCAGCTCGGGGAAGACCACCAGGTCGGCGCCCTGGGCGACGGCCTGCCCGATCTGCTCATGGGCAGCCTCGAAGTTCGCCTCGACATCGCCGAGCACACTGTCCTTCTGCGCCAGCGCCACCCGCATGTCCTGCTCCCCTCCTCGGCTGCCCGGGGGGACGGTCGGACTCCCCCTCCATTCTCGGCCAAGCGTGGCCGCCCGTGCCTGTCAGGACGAGACTGCTGCGGTACGGATTCAGGCGTGCACGGTCACATCAGCAACCGATCGAAGCGGCCGCCGCCCGAACGCCACGGCCGGTCGGGCGCGGGTGTACCGGAGTGTGCCGCGCGGTCACCGGTCCGTAAGGACTCGCCACAGCGGATGCGACGGATCCGTAGGGACTCGTCACAGCAGGCGCGGGGGTACGTGCGCGGCAGGATGCGTGATTCGCGCGCCGCGGGGCACAGGGGCGGCGCACGGCGGCGGGCGGCCGGGGGGCCGGAGGGGGGGCCGGAAGGCGGCCGCAGACGTCGGCGCCCGCTCCGGCACGACCGTCACAGGGCACAACCGTCATTGGGCGGGCGCCCGTCGAGCAGGGTGGACCCGCCAGGGACTGCTCGGGACGGCTGTCAGCGGCGCGCCTTCGCACGGTCGACGGCTGCCACTCCGAGTGCCGCGAGGGCGACCTGGAAGAGCAGTTCGATCCAGTCGATGCCATCCGTTTCGGCCACGTCGAGCCCGTAGGCGATGGCGGTTCCGACGAGGGCGGCGGCGATGCCGATCAGCATCGTCCACAGGATGCCGATGTGCTGGCGGCCCGGGATGACGAGGCGGCCCAGCCCTCCGATGATGATGCCGATGACGATCGCGGTGATGATGCCGGAGATCTCCATGGGGTCCTCCGCGGCTGTGCTGCGGAGCTTCCGGCGAAGCTCCTGCTCTCCATGTTCCCCCCGTCGGCGCAGACCACCACTCCGGCCGACCAGGAGATTCCGGCCTCCGACGGGACGGTCCAGGGCGGTACGTGGCGGTACGGGGGCGGTCCTACCGGCCGTCGCGGAAGGCCAGGACCGTCTCCACCGTGTCCGCCTCCGCCGCCGTCTTGTCGTCGCGGTAGCGGAGCACCCGCGCGAAGCGGAGCGTCACGCCCTCCGGGTAGCGGGTGGACCGCTGCACACCGTCGAAGGCGATCTCCACCACCAGCTCGGGCCGTACGGTCACCACCCACCCGTCGTCCTGAACGGCCAGTTCCCGCAGCCGCTCGGTCTGCCACTCCAGCAGCGCGTCCGTGAGCCCCTTGAAGGTCTTGCCGAGCATGGCGAAGGAGCCGTCGGGGCGGCGCGCGCCGAGGTGGAGGTTGGACAGCTTGCCCGTACGCCGCCCGTGGCCCCACTCGGCCGCAAGCACCACCAGGTCGAGCGTGTGGACCGGCTTGACCTTGAGCCAGGAGGCGCCGCGCCGCCCCGCGCTGTACGCGGAGTCCAGCCCCTTGACCACCACACCCTCATGACCGCGGGCCAGCACCTCCTCGGCGAAGGCCCGCGCCCGGGCCCGCGTCTCCGCGTCGGCCGGATCTCCGACCACGAGCCGCCGTACGCGCCGCGGCTCAGGTGCGACCCGGGCCAGCTCGGCGTTCCGCTCGGCGGCCGGCAGCGACAGCAGGTCACGGCCGTCGACCGACAGCAGGTCGAAGAAGACCGGCGAGAGTGGCAGCGTCGCCCGCGCACCGGTCACGTCCAGCCGCGAACCGACGCGGCCCGCGGTCTCCTGGAACGGCCGCGGCCGCCCCTCCTCGCCCAGCGCGATGACCTCCCCGTCGAGCACCGCACGCTCCGCCGTGAGCTCCCGCGCCGCGGTGACGACTTCGGGGAGGCGGTCGGTGATCTCGTCCAGGGTGCGGGTGAAGACCCGTACGCTCTCGCCGTCCCGGTGCACCTGCACCCGGATCCCGTCGAGCTTCTCCTCGATCGCGCAGGGCCCGAGCCGGTCCAGCGCCTCGTCCACGTCCTTGGCGGTCTGCGCGAGCATCGGCTGGACGGGGCGGCCCACTTCGAGGCGGAAGTCGGCGAGCGCGCCGGGCCCGCGCGCGAGCAGGGCCTCGGCGACCGCGCCGAGTGATCCACCGAGCATCACCGCGCGCCGTACGTCCGCGGGGGCGGCGCCGGCCGCGGCCGACAGGCCTTCGACGGCGAACGCGTCCAGCGCGCCCTGCCGCAGCTCGCCGCTGATCAGGCCGAAGAGGAAGCGCTGTTCCGGCCCGGTGGCGGCGGACAGCAGCTCCCGCATCAGACGCTTGCGCTCGGCCTGCGCGCCCTTGCCGGAGACGACGGCGATACGGCCGAGTGCGTCGTGCACGTCCAGCACGGTCAGGCGGGGCTCGTCCGCAGGCGGGACGGGGTCGCGCAGGGTGCTCCAGCCCACTCCGATCCTGCGCTGCGGAAGGCGGCCCGCGAGGTAGGTGATGACGACGGGCACCTCTGCGGGCTCCGCCTTGCGGAACAGCTCGGCCAGCAGCGCGACCTTTTCCGTACGGGCTGAGGTCGCGGCGACGTCGCGCGACGTCCCCGCGATGTCGGCGAGCAGCATGAGCCCATGATGACCCGGCATCGGGCCCGCCTCACCTCGCGGCACCGGGCCCGCCTCACCTCGCGACACCGGGCCCGCCTCACCTCGCGGCCGCGGGCCCGCCTCACCTCGCGGCGAGGGGTCCACAGGACCCTCTTCGCGTCCATGCATCAGCCGCCTCCTCCTCACTTCGCGTCCGCGTAGCACTCGACCACCGCCGTGGTGAAGGGGAACGAGACCGGGGAGTCGCCGAAGGCCGCCCTCCCCGCCCGCTCGCCCGCCGCGCGGATCGCCTCCGTCACCGCCCCCGCCTCCTCCTCCGGGCAGTGGACGATCACTTCATCGTGCTGGAAGAACACAAGCTCGGCCCGGAGGCCGGCGAGGGACTGGCGCAGCGCGGCGAGGACCAGCAGCGCCCAGTCGGCCGCGCTGCCCTGGACGACGAAGTTCCGCGTGAAGCGGCCCCGGGCCCGGGCGTCGCGCGACGCGTAGCCGTGCCCCTGCAGTTGGCCCTGGGCCTGGGCCTGCCCGGCGGGCCCGGCGGGCCCGGCGGGCCCGGCCTCCGGCGGTGCCTCCTCCTGCGGCAGCCCCGCCTCCCCCTGCTCCGCGTCCGCCGCGGCGGCGGACGGCGGGCAGGTCCGTCCGAGCCACGTGCGCACAAGGCGGCCCTCCTCGCCCGCGCGGGCGGCATCGTCGACGTAGGCGACGGCCGCCGGGAATCGCCGACGGAGGTCGGCGAGGAACGTGAGCGCATCGCCGGACGTCTGCCCGTACACCGCGCTGAGCAGGGCGAGTTTGGCCTGTTCGCGGTTGCCCGCGAAGGCTTGGTCGGACAGCGCGGTGTAGAGGTCGCCCCGGTGACCGGCCACCTCCATGAGGCCACGGTCCCGGGAGACCGCGGCGAGAACGCGCGGCTCCATCTGGTCCGCGTCCGCGACCACGAGGCGCCAGCCCGGGTCGGCGACCACGGCCCGGCGTACGACCTTGGGGATCTGAAGTGCCCCGCCGCCGTTGGACGTCCAGCGGCCGGAGACCGTACCGCCCGGCACGTACTCGGGGCGGAACCTGCCGTCCCTGACCCAGGATGTCAGCCACGCCCAGCCGTGCGCGGTGTGCAGCCGGTAGAGCTTTTTGTACGCGAGCAGATGCGGCACGGCGGGGTGGTCGATCGCCTTCAGCTCCCAAGCGCGCGTGGAGGAGAGCTTGATGCCCTCGCGGGCGAAGGCGCGGACGATGTCCGCGGGCAGGTCGGGCCGGACGCGCACACCACCGAAGGCGCGGGACACCTCGTCGGCCAACTCGGCCAGCCGCCGCGGCTCCTGAACGCCCGGGTACCGCTCCCCGAGCATCTCGGCGAGCAGCGCGCGGTGAACATCGGCCCGCCAGGGGACACCGGCGCGGGTCATCTCGGCGGCGACGAGTGCTCCGGCCGACTCCGCCGCGGTCAGCAGCCGCATCCGCCCCGGGTGTTCGGCCGCCTCGTGGCGTCGCTGCTGGTCGGCGTACACCTCCAGGAGGGCGGTCAGCGGGTCCGTGCCCGGCGGCAGCGGTACGGGGCCCGGTTCGAAGAGCGAGGGCTGGGCCTGCGCGGCCCGGGGCGGCGGGTCGTCGGGTACGGGGAGCCGGTGCAGCCGGGCCCAGGCGGCGGCGAGGGAACGCGGCTCCCCCCAGTGGCCCTCGTGCCCCGTCAGCAGCGCCTCGGCGACCTCCACGTCGTAGCACCGCTCGACCCGGACTCCGGCGGCCAGCAGCTCGGGATGGAGATCGGCGGTCGAACGCCAAACCCACCGCTCGACATCGGGCAGGCGGGACCGTACGGCGTCGGCGAGCCCGGACGCGGGCACGTCGGTGACCGGCCCGTCCGGCCGCCCCTCGGCGTCGAGGGCCGCGAGCCGGCCGCCGCCGTCCTCCGTCACCGCCACGGCACACCGCATGGGGGGAGTCTCGCACCGGGGTACGACAACGGGCCCGGAGTGCGTCCGCGGGGCCCGGCTTGTCACCGGTGGGCCGCCCCGGCGTCGGACTCGGGCCCATCACGGAAAGCTCCACCGTGGTCCGCCCGGTGCCCTGCCGAAGCGCAGTGGGAATCGCCCGCCCCGTCCCCGCGATCGCCACGGGCGCCCTGCACGCGCGCGACGCCCCGCTCCGGCCGGAGTCCGGTGCCGCCGACGCCCGGGGGGCGGGTTCTGGTCGTGGCACATCTGCGGCATGGCCTGGCTGTGCATGGCCCTCGACCAGTGGGCCACGACGCACCGCCAGCGCTGTCCCCCGCCTAGGAGTTCACGAGGTGACGGTCTCTCAGCCCTGTTCGGACTCGGGGGTGTAGACGGCGAACATGCCGCCCTGCGGATCGAAGAGACCGGCGACCCGGCCCGTCCCGGGGATGTCCATGGCCGGGTAGCCGACGCGACCGCCCAGCTGTGTGGCGGTGTTGACCGCCGCGTCGACATTGAGCACCGCGAAGTAGAGCGTCCAGTGCGGGGGCAGACGACGCGGGTGGTGCTCGTCCATCTCCACCATGCCGCCGAAGTTGATGCCGCCGGCGCCCCAGTGGACGTATTCCTCGCCCTCGGTACTCCAGCCGAAGACGTACGGGTAGAACGCCGTCGCGGCGGCCGGGTCCCGGGTGGCCAGCTCCACCCAGCACAGCGTCCCCGGCTCGTTCAGCCGTGCCGCTCCCCGGAACGTACGGGCCTGCCACAGCGAGAAGACGGCCCCCGTGGGGTCGGCGGCGAGCGCGAACCGCCCCATGTCGAACACATCGCCCGGCTCCACCAGGACCGAGCCGCCCGCCTTCCGGATGTCTCCGGCCGTCTCGTCGGAGTCGGCCACCGCGATCGCCATGGTCCAGCCGACCGGTTGGCCCTCCTCCTGGGCCGGGGTCAGCCCGGCCACGGGATCGTCATCGAGGAGCAGCATCGTGTAACCACCGGCCTCGGGGCGCGGGTCCTGCTCGGCGCGCCAGCCGAGGAGACTGCCGTAGAAGCCGGCGGCCCCTTCGGGGTCGGAAGTGGCCAGCTCGGCCCAGCAGGGAGCGCCGAGCACAGGCTCGCTGATCTTCACGGGGTCTCCTCACAGGCGGGAGGCGGTCGCTGTTGCCGACGTTCTCATGCGGAGCGTGACCGCGCAGGGCGGGTCGAAACCCCCTGCGGCACGGCGCCCGCGGGCCCCGGGCGCGCCGACCCCTCCCACCCGCGAACCCGGTGCCGTACGTTCTGAGACCTCGGCCCTTTGCCTTCCTGCGCCTACCGCTCCGGCGCGTCCGGTTCCTGGCCGGGCCCGCCGTCGGGTTCCTGAGACTCCCCGCCCGGTTCCGGAGACTCCCCGCCCGGTTCCGGAGACTCCCCGCCCGGTTCCTGAGACTCCCCGCCCGGTTCCTGAGACTCCCCGCCCGGTTCCTGAGACTCCCCGCCCGGTTCCCGGCCGCGCTCCCCTCCCGGCTTCTGTCCCGACTCCCGGTCCGGTCCCTGTGCGCGTACCCGGTGGACGTGGTCGAGCGAGTCCCGCAGGTCCTTCAGCCAGGTGTCCGCATTGCGCTGGACGAGCCGCACGCACCACGCCAGCGCGTCACTGCGGCTGCGGGCCGCACCGCCCGCGATCAGCGTGTCGAGTACCTGCCGCTCCGGCTGCCGGAGCCGGGTCATGACGGGTGCCGCGACGTTGGTGTACAGCGCCCGGCGGCCGTCGCACTCCACACCCCACGACACCTTGCGGCCGTAGCGGTGTTCCGCTTCCCGGGCCACGGCCATGCGGTCCTCGCGGGTGCGCTCGCGGAATTCCGCGATCCGCCCGTCGAGCGCCGCCTCGCGCTCTGCTTCCGGCGCGTCCGCGGGCAGGTCCGGTTCCGGGATGCGGCCGATGACGGTGATCTCCTCGCGGTCCGCTGTCACATCCAGCAGTTCGAGGAAGAGTCCGTCCGGCAGCCGCCCCGCGAACCAGCCGCGCAGCGCGTCTCTCTGCTCTGCCGTAATCATGTAATCGACATTACGCCGTCGGAACCTGCCAGACCAGGGTCGTGCCACCGCGGGGCCGTTCCGCCAGCTCCAGCTTTCCGCCGAGTTGCTGCGCCCGCTCCGTCAGATTGCGCAGCCCGCTGCGGGGCGCGTCAGCAGGGATGCCCACGCCGTCGTCGGAGACGGTGAGCGTGAGGTGCGAGGCGCCGGCCTCGATGGTCACTTCCACGTGGCGGGCGTTCGCGTGCCGGGCCGTGTTGGTGAGCGCCTCCCAGAGCACCGCGATCACATGGTCGGCGACCTCGCGCGGCACCTGGGTGTCCAGCAGGCCCTCCATGCGCAGGCTGGGCGCGAACCCAAGGACGGGGACGACCTCGCCGACGGCGCGAACGGCGCGGGCCCGGAGGTTCTGACCGGAGCCGGTCTCGCGGGAGCGCAGACCGAAGATGGTCGTACGGATGATCTTGATCGTCTCGTCCAGGTCGCCCACCGCGCGCAGCACCCGCTCCGACGCCTCCGGGTGCCGGATGATGCGCTCCGCGCTCTGCAGCGTCATGCCCGTGGAGAACAGCCTCTGGATGGCCAGGTCGTGCAGGTCGCGCGCGATGCGGTCGCGGTCCTCCAGGATCGCGATCTGCTCGGCGTCGGTCCTGCGGTCGGCCAGCTCCATGGCCACGGCGGCCTGGCCCGCGAAGCCGAGCAGCGGCTCGATCTCCTCCTCCTGGAACTCGGGCCCGTCCGCGACGCGTACGAGCATCACCACACCCCGCATCTCGTCGCCCGTACCGATGGGGACGGCGACCGCAGGGCCGAGTTCGGGAAAACGCTCCAGCGCGTGCTGAATACGGGGGTCGCTCAGCACGTCCGCACTGGTCACCGGCTTGCCGGTGGAGAGCGCCTCGCCCCGGAGCGTGCCCTCTATGGGCAGTACGAGACCGCGGTGCGCCTCCGCGTGGTCGCCGGTCGCCAGCTCCACGGCCATGGTTCCGGTGTCCGCCACAGGGACGGCGACCACAGCGAGCGCCGCGCCCGTGATCTCCTTCGCCTGCTCGGCGATCAGACCGATCACCTCGTCGCGCGCCCGGCCGGACAGCAGACTGCTGGTGATCTTCCCGCTGGCCCGCACCCAGCGCTCGCGGCGGGTGGCCTCCTCGTACAGCCGGGCGTTGTCGATGGCCACGCCCGCAGCTACGGCAAGGGTGGAGAGCACGGCCTCATCCTCGGCGTCGAACTCCGCACCGCCGCGCTTCTCGGTCAGATAGATATTGCCGAATACGTGGTCGCGTACGCGGATGGGGACCCCGAGGAAGGTCTTCATCGGCGGGTGGTTCTCCGGGAAGCCGTAGGAGGAGGGGTGGTCGGCGATGTTGGGCAGGCGCAGCGGCTCGGGATGGTTGATCAGCTCGCCGAGGATGCCGTGACCCGAGGGGAAGGGGCCGATGGCGGAGATGCCTTCGTCCGTCACCCCGACCGTCAGGAACTTCGACAGTTTCCGTCCGTCGGGGCCGATCACGCCGAGCGCGCCGTACTTGGCGTCGACCAGCACCGCCGCCGCCTCGGCGATCCGGCGCAGCGCCTGCTCCAGGTCCAACTCGCGGCCGACGGACAGCACGGCCTCCAGCAACCGGTGCACCCGGTCGCGCGTGCCCCGGGCCATCTCCAGGCGGGTCTGCACCTCGTCGAGCAGTTCGTCGAGCCTGAGCTGGGGCAGCTTCTCGCGGTCCCCGCCGGCATCCGAGGACTCGCGGGGGGAGCCCCGGGACGCGCCGGCGCCAGGGGACGGGCCGGGCCGCACGGGGCCGTCCGCGCCCGAACGCGCGTCCCCTGCGTGCGGCTCCCTGCCGCGCTCATCCCCCTCGTGCCCTCCGTGGGCACCACGTCCAGCACTGGCCACTGAGATGTCTCCTCCGGATGAGAACGCCCTCCGGACGCGGACCGAGCAACCTCCCCCGCCATTCTCACGCGCCCGGCGGCACACGGCCTCTGGAGCAGGGCCGGGGCCCGGACGGAGGAGCCCCGGAGCGACGGGGCCGGGCCCGGACGGAGGAGCCCCGGAGCGACGGGGCCAAGGACACGGACGGGAAGGCGCCGGAGCGGAGGGACGGGACCGGACCCGGGCTGGAAAGCGCCGGAGCGGTCACCGGGGGCCACACCTCGCCCAGGCCGCCTCGCCGCGCCGGCTCGTCCGGCGCCGCATCGCCCAGGCTGCCTCACCCGGGGCCCCCTCCGGCCCGGGCCGCGTCGTGCGGCCCCGTGGGCCCGCGCCCCCGCCGTACCGGACCCGCCTGGCCAACCGGCACCGCTTGGCGCACCCTGTTCACGTGAGCACGAAGGTCTTCCTGCTCGACGACCACGAGGTCGTACGCCGCGGGGTGCGCGATCTGCTCGACTACGAGCAGGACATCTCGGTGATCGGCGAAGCAGGAACCGCCGAGCAGGCACTGGTCCGTATCCCCGCGCTGCGCCCGGATGTCGCGATCCTGGACGTACGGCTGCCGGACGGGGACGGGGTCGCCGTCTGCCGCGAGCTGCGGTCGCGGATGCCGCAGCTGTCCTGTCTGATGCTGACCTCGTTCGACGACGAGGAGGCGCTGCTGGACGCGATCATGGCCGGCGCCTCGGGCTACGTGCTCAAGCAGATCCAGGGGTCGGATCTGGTCACCGCGGTCCGAACGGTCGCCTCCGGCCAGTCCATGCTCGACCCGAGCACGACGACGCGCGTCATGGCGCGGCTGCGCGGGGAGGACGCCGAGGAGGAGTCCGACGAGAGCGCGATCCCGCGGCTGACCGAACGCGAGCGGGAGATCCTCGAACTGATCGGTGACGGGCTGACGAACCGGGAGATCGGTCTGCGGCTCCACCTCGCGGAGAAGACCGTGAAGAACCATGTCTCACGGCTGCTGGCCAAGCTGGGAGTGGAGCGGCGCATCCAGGCAGCGGTCATCGCGACGCAGGCGCATGACCGCCGGGACTCGCAGGACCGGGAGCTCCATGAGCGAGGACACGACTGACCACAGCCCGTACGGCCGGCATCGCTCGACGCGTGACCCCCGCGAGCCGCTCTGAGCCGCTCGCCATGATGGGGAGCCGGGATCCTGCTGCCGCCCCCTCCAAGGACCTTGGCTGGGGCGGCACCACTTGTCGGGGACGGCACTAGGTGACAGCGGCGATGGCCTCCTCGACGCTGTCGTGCAGATTGAAGTAGCCGGTCAGTTGCGCCAGGCGCAGCACCCTGGACACGGCGGGGTCACGGAGCACGATCGACAGGTGCCCGCGGCGCTCCGCCGTCCGGCGCCTGACACGGACCAGCATCGACAGTCCGCTCGCGTCGATGAAACTCACCTCGCGCATGTCCAGCACGATGTGCGGCTGGTGGCCTGCTGTCAGGACGTCGAGGTAGTCCGATATTCCGGGGGTGTTGAGGATGTCGAGCTCACCACGCAGCTCCACCACGGACTCGCCGCCGACGACCCGCTGCCCCACGAACTCCCCATGCCTGTCCAGGCGTCTGTCCTCAAGCATGGCCATCACCGCATTCATTTGGTGCTCAGTCCTTCGATCTCTCAGGTGTGATCTCTTGATGTGCCGGGCGTGATCTCTCACTTGTGCGGTACCACCGCCACAGGGCACCGCGCGTGGTGGATCACCGCGTGGGCGACCGGCCCGAGGTGGGTTCCGTGACCCGGGCGCTGCGCCCGGCGGCCGATGACGACCAGGCCCGCGCGGGTCCCCGCCTCGACCAGGAGATGACCGGGCCGCCCGGAGACCGCGGCCTCCTCGACCTCGATGTCGGGGAACTTGCTGCGCCACGGCCTGAGGGCCTCGGTGAGCGCCTGGCTCTCCTCGTCCTCCTGCCGGGGCCCGGTGACGCGGCCGGGACGGCCCGCCGTGTAGCGGTGCACGGGCGGGACCTCCCATGCGTAGACGACCCGCAGGGGCGCCTGCCGCCGGTCGGCCGCCTCGAAGGCGAAGGCGATCACGTCGTCGCAGGGCCGGTCCAGGTCCAGCCCGAGGACGACTTCCCAGCCCGACGTGGGAGACCGTTCAGGGTCGCTCTGGCCCTGCTCGCCCGGGCGTACGAGGACCACGGGGCGCTTCGCCTCGGCGAGCGTCTCGAGACCGGTGGAGCCGAGCAGGAACCCGACGACGCCGCCGAGGCCACGGGAGCCGAGCACGAGCAGTGCGGCGTCGGCCGAGGCGGCGAGCAGAGCGGCGACCGGTGTACCGGACGCCAGCTCGGTGGTGATGGCCAGATCGGGGTCGAGGCTCTTGAGCCGCTCCTCCGCCTCGTGCAGGAGGCGCGTCGCCCAGTCCCGCTGCGTGTCGTTGGACGGGGCGAGGGCACCGGCGCGGACCTTCCACTCCCACGCCTGCACAAGGCGAAGGGGCGTGCCGCGCAGCAGCGCTTCCTGGGCGGCCCAGTCCGCAGCGGCGAGGCTCTCCAAGGAGCCGTCCACACCAACGGCGATGGTTCCGTCCTGCACGTCCGTCCTCCTTTCAGCCCTTGCAACATCAAGACTCACCTCGCCGCAGCGTCCCGGGCAGGGGGCGCCCGGCCCTCTCCGGGACCGACCGGCCCCACTCGCGCGCCGGGCCGGGATCCGGGCACGGAGGGACCTTCGGCCCTCCGCAGAGGGCCCGGTCAGCCCTGGTGCCGACCCGATCGGACATGGGGACGCTGGTGTCGTACGAGCAGTGGGCCGTCCGGCAGGGCACGGACGGCGGGTCGTGGACCGTGAGCCCGGGGCGGGCCCGGTCCGTACGGCCGGGCCGGGCCGGGCGCGAAGAGTGCACCCGGACCGGGCAGGGGCAATGGGCCGCCCCAGGGCGCCCCGGCACGGGAAGGGAGCGCGACATGACCGGCGTGATCACCAGGGGCGGGGTGCTCGCCGCACTGCCGGCAGAGCACGTGGACGAGTTCATGGCGCTCGCGCGGGACGTCTCGTTCCCGGCCGGCACCCGCATCATCGAGGAAGGCAGCAGAGCGGATCGCTTCTGGGTCATCCGCTCCGGGAGCGTCGCGCTCGACATCCACGTGCCCGGCCGCCGCGCGGCGATGGTGGAGGAGATCGGCGCGGGCGAACTGCTCGGCTGGTCCTGGCTGTTGCCGCCGCGCCACTGGCACCTGGGCGCCGAGGCCCAAAGCCTCGTCTGGGTCTATGAGTTCGACGGCGGCGCGGTACGCGCGCTGTGCCAGAAGGAACCGGTACTGGGCATGGCCCTGGCGATCGAGGTCGCGGACGCCATCGCCCAGCGCCTGATGGCCTCGCGTACGCGCCTGCTCGACCTGTACGGGCCGAACGGGAGTGGACCTGCGTGGTGACGAAGTCCTGCTCCGGGCATGACAAGACAGCCCGGGCCGTCACTGCATAACGTTGAAAACCGCACCCTGCCCACGGACGCGATGCCGGAGGGGGTCGGTCATGAGGGTGAGCCTGAAGGACGTCGCGGAGCGCGCGGGCGTCTCCATCAAGACCGTCTCGAACGTGGTGAACAACTACCAGCACATCACCCCCGCCCTGCGCTCCCGCGTCCAGCACGCCATCGACGAGCTCGGCTACCGGCCCAACCCGACCGCCCGCCACCTGCGCAAAGGCCGCACCGGCATCATCGGCCTCGCCCTCCCCGAACTGGCCGACCCGTACTACGCCGAGCTGGCCGGCGCCGTCGTCGACGCCGCGGCCGAGCACGACTACACCGTGCTGCTCGACCTCACCGGCGGCCGCCGCAGGCAGGAGGCCCAGGTCGGCCAGGGCTTCCGCGCCCGGGTGACCGACGGCGTCATCCTCAGCCCGGTCGAGCTGCGCCCCGAGGACCTGCGCAACCGCGACGACGACGCGCCGCTGGTGCTGCTCGCCGAGCGCCGCGACGACCTGCCGTACGACGCGGTCGCCATCGACAACGTCGCCGCGGCGCGCACCGCCGTACGCCATCTCACCGGCCTGGGCCGCCGCCGCGTGGCCTTCCTCGGCGGCCACACGGACGACGCCGGCCACCCCGCGCACCTGCGTCTCCGGGGCTGGCGCGAAGTCCTCGCCACGCAAGGCTTCGACGCCCCCGACAGCCTGATCGTCCCCACGCACGGATCCGGCCGCTCGGACGGTGCCGCGGCGATGACCCGCCTGCTCGACGCGGGCGAACCTCCCGACGCCGTCCTCGCGTACAACGACCTGATCGCGATCGGCGCGATGCGTGTGCTCTCCGAGCGGGGCGTACGCGTACCTGAGGACACGGCGGTGATGGGGTTCGACGACATGGCGGAGGGCCGTTTCGGACCGGTGACGCTCACGACGATCGCCCCCGACAAACGCGCCATCGCCCGCCTCGCGATCGAGTCGATCCTCACCCGCCTCGAGAATCCCGACCGCGCGGCGCAGCCGCCCCGCAGGGGCCAACTCCGCCCGGAGTACCGCCTGATGGAACGCGAGAGCACGCTGGGGAAGGGCCGGGCACCGGCCGGACGGAATGAGCCCGCGCGGGAATGAGTCGGGGCGGGAATGAGTCGGGGCGGGAATGAGTCCGGGCGGGAATGAGTCCGGGCGGGCGCGAGGAGCCGGGCACTCCGCAGGACCGGACGGGACCGGCCGTGCCAATGAGCCTGACGGCGCCCACGGGACGGCCGTGCCGTACGCCTGAGGCTCCCTGTCCCTTCTTCATCCCTTCGTCACCCTTCGTCATCCCTTCGTCCCCGCCCGCTGCGCCCTCGCCGCCAGCCTCCTTGCCTGCGCGGCCGTCTCCTTGCGGCCCGCCGTCGAGCCGTCCGGGGCAGGCGCGCCGTAGCGGACGTCCACGCCGGAGTCGGCGGCGCGGGCCACGATGCCCGGGACCGCTCGTTCCGCCAGGGCGGCGATGGTCAGCGACGGGTTGACCGTCAGGGAGGCGGGCACCGAGGAGCCGTCCGTGACGAACAGCCCGCGGTGGCCTCGGAGTTCATGCAGGTCGTCCAGTGCCGATATGGCCGGGTCGTCACCGATGCGGGCGGAGCCGAGCGGGTGGGCCGTCACCGCGCCCGCCACGTCCTCCGTCCACGGCTGCACCCGCGCGAGCCCGTCCTTCTCCAGGATGGAGCGCAGTTCGGCGTCGGATTCCCGCCAGCCCCTGCGCGTACGGTCGGTCGCGCGGAAGAAGAGGCTGCCGAGGCCCAACCCCTGGGCGAGGCGGGTGAAGCTCCCGGTGACCGGTACGGGTCCGAACGTGCCCTCGTTGTCGTCCTCCGTCATCGCCAGCAGCGTCAGCCAGGAACGCCAGTTCTTGCGCATCCGCCGCTTGGCCACGCCGTACCAGCCGGGCCCGTCGTCCGCCGTCCGCGCCAGGACGTTGGTGATCGTGGGGAAGTAGATCTGCTGCAGCGTGAACCGTGTGAACTCCTCGTCCTCCGCCCGCAGCCGGTCGTAGCTCGCGGCCGTGATCGGACGGCCGATGTGCAGGGCCGCGTACGCCTCGCCTCCAGGACGGTCCAGGCCGAGGAGCGAGCGGACCTTGTCCTCGTTCACCTCGGCCACGCTCACCCGGTCGCCGTTCCCGGAGAAGTGGCGGCCCACCGCTTTCGGCATGCCGCCGAGCGCCGCGGCGGAGCGCTGCAGGATCACGGGGGTGCCCACGGCGCCCGCCGCGAGGACCACCACCTTGGCGTGGATGGTGCCCGTGCCCTGCGGGACGGTGTAGTCGTCGGGGTCGAGGACGGTGTACGTGACGGCGTACCGGTATCCGGACTGCAGCGAGGGCCGGATGATCTGCACCTCGTGCAGCGGCTGCACGGTCGCGCCGTGCGCCTCGGCGGCCGGGAGGTAGTTCGTCAGCATCGAGCGCTTGGCGTCGAAGACACAACCGGACAGCATCCAGTTGCAGTTGGTGCACCGCTGCGTGTCGACGGCCACCGGCACCGGGTTGCAGGTGCGGCCCGCGCGGGCGCACGCCGCAGCGAACACGCCCCCGGCGTAGGAGACATCGGACCAGCCCGTACGTGCGACCGGAATGGACTCCTCGACCCGGTCGTACCAGGGGTCGAGACCCGCCCGGGTGATGCGCCCCGGCCACAGCCGCCTTCCGACGCTGCCGTGACGTTCGAACGCGAAGGAGGGTGCGCGGAGCGAGGCCGCGAAATACACGACGCTGCCGCCGCCGACGCAATTGCCCGCCACGACGGACATGCCCTCGCCGCGGATGACGTCCACGATCCGGTTGTACGTGCCGAGTTGGGTGGACTGCGCGAAGTCCTCGCTCTCCAGCCGCGGACCGCGCTCCAGAACCGTGACGCGGGCGCCGCCCGCCGCCAGGTGGTACGCGGGGATCGACCCGCCGAATCCGCTGCCGATGACGAGGACGTCGGTGGTCTGTGCTGTCATGCCGGGCTCCCCGAGGGGGTGGTGGACGGGTGCAGGGGAGCCAGGGAACGGCCGTAGGAATACGCGTCGAAGCGCCATACACCGTCAGCGCCGGCGGCCGGGAACCCGAGCCAGGTCAACCCCGGGTGGCCGGTGCGCACGGCCTCGGCCGTGTCGTGGTTCGCGGCGGTGTCGAAAGCGAGCGACACCACCAGGGCGAGCACCTGCCAGATGGCCCGGTCGGCGTCCTCCGGACCGTACAACCTGCCCACCAGCGCGGTGCGGTGGGCGAAGGACAACCCGACGAACGGCGGCAGCAGCGGAGGGAGCACGATGAGATGCGTCGCCGCGTAGGCCGTGGCCCGGGTGGTGAGCAGCGCGGCAATACCCGGAAGCAGCGGCCGGAGGGGCAGTTCGGGCGAGGCGAGGACGTCGAGCGCCCCCGCCTGGACCGCCCCGGGGCCGCTGACGGCCCCGGCCACGGCCCGGTCACCCGCGTATCTGCGCTCCCCCGGGATGATCGTGTCGGCGAACGCCTCCAGTGTCTGTGCGGTGACGGGGTCCACCGCCGCCGGGGCGGCCCCGGCTCCGCCCGCCAGCGCACCCGTGGTCACTCCCCCGGCGGTCAGCGCGGCGGCGGCCGCGGCCAGTCCCTTCAACACCGCCCGGCGGTCGAGTGGCGCACCCATCGCTCACCCCGCCAGGCTGCAGGGCAGGCTGAACGGAAGTGTGACGCTGACACCGCTCTCCCCGGACTCCTCGCCGAACTTCGCCAGCGCGTCGGCCAGTTCGGGGAAGTGGGGCCGGAGGGCGGTCACGGCGTCGCCGATCCCGGCCGGCTGCCCGTCGATACGGAAATGCGTGACGCGGAGCCCGGCGCGCCGTGCCCCCTTGTCCCACCAGTACTGGCCGTCCCAGGTCACGTACGGCACATCGCCGCTCGACATCTGCACGCTCCAGTGGTCCCGCTGGTAGTAGCGGCAGGAGAGACCGGCGATCGCGAAGCGGGAGGGCTCGGCGAGCAGGAAGCGGAGCGCGCCGCCGTTGTCGATGGTGACGTCGCGCTTCTCGTACGCCACGCACAACGGGTCGTACACCCACATCCACAGCGGGGGCTGCTCGCCCTCGCCGAAGTGGTGCCACACGCACTCGGAGGTGAACGACGGCTCCGAGAAGGGGCCGAACGTGGCCGAGGCCGCCTTCGACGCCCCGGACGCCCCGGAGGACTGCGCGGCCGAGGCGGACGCACCGGGAACGAAGGCCGCGACGACCGCGCCGAGAGCGAGACCCAGCGCGGCGTTACGGAACCGGGCGCGCGTGCGGGCGCGGTGGCGGGTACGGGGACCGGATGCGGGACGGACCATGGAATCTCCGGGGAACGAGCAGGGGTCGAACCTGGACGGCTCCGCGTCGGGGGACCCGCGGCGAAGACCAATCAGAGAATGGGGGCGAGCCGACGGGGTGGCAATACTTGTGCAGTGACTCATCCACCGAGCCAATGATTCTTCACGGGATACGGGAACTCACCACAACGGTCACGGAAGGGGCGGGAGAAACGCACGGGCCTTCACACCGTCCGGGGCGGGGACGGGCATTGGGAGCGGGCCGGAACCGGAACCGCTTCAGCCGGACCGGCGGGACCTCGATCCGGCTCTGCCCCGGGGCACGACGGCGCCTCGGAGCCGTGATGCCGTCGTGGCACGACGGCGCCTCGGAGCACGCCCCGGGGCGGGGGCGACGCCAAACCGCCCGGCACCGAAGGCAGATGGCGGTCAGGACACCGGGAACGGAGGAGCTTCCGCCCGCATGACCCGGGGCCCATGTGCACAGGACACCGACCGAGGAAAGCCGAGAACTCCACGTGTGAACGACGTGAATCCGTTGCCCACACTTGCGTTCCCGACCCCAAGATGCCCGCGCCGTTTCCACTGGTCTCCCCCGCGGAGCAGTGGAGGGGAAATGCACACAGGCCCCAGGAATGCGATGCGGCAACTATGCCAACGCGCCTTTGCGCGCCGCAAGCCAGTCATTCTCCGGTTCTCACCACACGAGAAACGAGCGGCCGTTTCTCGGGGTGCGAGAAACGGCGTGCCCGGTTCTCACCACATGAGAAATGGGTGTTCACAAGGCGGCTCCACCGGCTCACACCGCATGCCATAGCCTGTCCGTGACCACCGATAACTGTGAGGGAGTGCAGTGCGAGCGATCACGATGCGGGAATTCGGCGGCCCCGAGGTGCTGGAGCTTGCCGATGTCCCGGAGCCCGAGCCTCGCGCCGGGTATTTGCTGGCGACCGTGAACCACGCGGGCGTCAACTACGCGGACGTTCATGTACGGGGTAACACTTATCTGAGCCCGGTCGAGCTGCCGTACACCCCCGGAAACGAAATCGTCGGAACGCTGGACGGCGGACGGCGTATCGCGGCCCTGACGGCAGGCGGCGGTTACGCAGAAAAGGCCCTCGTCCACCGGCGCGTCATCTGGGACATCCCGGATGACGTGACCGACGAGCAGGCCGTTTCCCTGACACTGCAGGGCAATTCGGCCTGGCACCTGCTGTTCACCGCGGCACAGGTGACCCGCGGCCAGAGTGTCCTCATCCCGGCTGCGGCCGGCGGTGTCGGCTCGCTGGCCGTCCAGCTGGCCAAGGGCGCCGGAGCAAAGGTCGTCGCTCTCGCGAGCACAGAGGAGAAGCGCCGCCTGGCGCAGGACCTCGGCGCTGACGCGGTGGTGGACTCCACGGCGGACGACCTCACGGAGCGCATCCTGGAGGCCGCCGGAGGCCCGGTCCAGGCAGCTCTGGAGATGACCGGCGGCAAGACCTTCCACCAGGTGCTGGGCGCGGTTGCTCCCCGCGGCCGTGTGGTCGTGTACGGCTACGCAGGCAATGAGCTCGCGGCCGTTCCCACACGGGAGTTGATGGAGCGGTCCATCACGCTGTCGGGATTCTGGCTGCCTCACCTCTACAGCGACCGTGCGGCGCTGCCGACGTCGATGCGGGCGCTGTTCGCGGCGGTACGGTCCGGGGACCTGCGGCCGGTCATCGGAAAGGCCTACGGACTCGGTGAGGCGGCGCAGGCCCACCGTGACCTGACCAGCCGTTCGCACATGGGGAAGCTTCTGCTGGACACCGCTCAGTAGGATCGTGGATCCCACGCGGACATACGAGTTGGACCGGCTCGTCCCCGCAACGGGGCCGTGCCTCTGCAGGAGGAGGCACGGCACTGAAGCCCAGCGGAGGAGTGACCAGATGGGCGCCGGGACGAGCCACGCCGAAAGAGTCTTCCGGGTGCAGCGCGCATTCGTCGACCTCGGAGGACCTGACCACAGCCTGAGCGAGCTGGCGGCAACGACGGGACTGGATGACTCGACCGTCAGCCGGATCCTGCAGAGCGGCATCTACAGCGGGACGTTCGCCCGTCCGCGCCGCGGGCGGTACCAGCTCGCTCGGGGCGTCAGCGAGCTTGCGTTCCAGGCGCTTTCGCATGACGGCCTCTCCGGGGACGAGGCCCACGCCGTGCTGCAGCAGCTCCGGCTGGCCACTGACGGCGGAATGGTCTTCCTCTACATGAAGGCCCCGTTCGGGGGCGTCAACCGGCAGTGCATCGACATGGCCGTCGGCGACTCGGACCTCGTCGAGCTGGGGATGACGCCGCGGGACGTCCTGTCGGTCACCCGCTCTCTGCGCACGGGGGCCTCGGGCCGGACGATACTCGCGTACTTGCCACAGGTCCTCCAGCAACGGGTCTTCGACGAGCCGGTTCCCGAGGAAGCGGGCCCCGGGGTCTACCAGGACAACGACGAGCTGCGTGATTCCCTCGCGGACATCCGGGACCAGGGGTACGCCGTGGGCTACCAGGAGTGCATGGCCGGCTGGAACTCATGCGCCGCTCCCATCATGTGGGACTCCTCGATCATGGGCGCGGTCCTCCTCCTGCGCCCGGCCCACTTGATGCCGCGGGTCCCCCGGAAGACCATCGACGCCACGAAGCAGGCCGCGGCTCGACTGAGCCGCCTCGGCGGCGGCGACTGGCCCACGAGCTGACGGCCGCGGACCGGCGGACGGATCAGCGCAGCAGGGGAAGAGGGTCGACTGTGCCCCGCCTGCTGGTGCCTCCTGCCGACCGGCGCCATGTGCACCCCGACCAGCCGTATCACCACCGTCGGCACGGCGGGGACCCTCACGCTCCCTGAGGGCCCGGCCACCGGACCCGCGGGCACCACGACGCTCCGCACCGAGTCCTGGCTCCGCCTCCACCGCATCGCCTGATCCCAGGCACCGCTACGCCCCGCTCTCCTCACCGGAGGGCGCGGACGCCTTCGTGCGTCCAAGCCCGGACAGCACGGCGGCCCCACAGGAGCGGGGGCCGATCGCTGTACTCGCCAGCACACGCCGGGGGTACCGTTCTGGTGTCGAAGCAGAACGGAGTTCAGTATGCCCGACGCTACCGACGACCACATCGGGGCGCGCATCGCGGAACAGCGGAAACTGGCACACCTGACGCAACGCGGGCTCGCCCAGAAAGCGCACGTCTCCTTCAGCCTCTTGAGCAAGGTCGAGAGCGGACACAGGCCCGCCTCCCCTGCAATTGTGGCCGCTTGCGCCCGCGCGCTGGGCATTGAGAGCAGCGTCCTGGTAGGCCAGCCCTACGCGGCCGAACAGCGCGCCGACCGATTCGACGCCCCGATGGCCGCCATCCGCGCCAGCCTTGAGAACTGGGACGTCCCCCTCGACTCCCTCACTCCGCCCCGGCCGCTGGAGGAAATCGTCAAAGACGTCCAGGGACTCGGCGAGGACCGGCGGCGGGCGGACTACTTGAAGACCGCCGCCAAAGCGCCGGCCCTCATCGACGAACTGGTGGAAGCCGCCCACCGTCACGAGGGGACCAGGCAGGAACGCGCTCACCGTCTTCTGGCCTACACCTACCGATGTGTCCACGACGTGGCGTACAAGCTCGGGCACATCGATCTGGGCAGCAGTGTCCTGGTGCGCATGTCCTACAGCGCGGATCGGTCCGGCGACCCGTACATGGTCATCCTCAACTCGTATCTCCGAGCACAGTCTTGCTTCAACACCGGTCGGCACGACGTCGGGTTGCGACTCATGGAGCGCTCCCTGGCCGAGGTCGAAGAGAACGCGCGCCGCGGGGACACGTCCGCGTTGTGCGTGCAAGGCAACCTGCGGCTGCGGGCCACGATGCTGGCGGCCCGCCAGCGACCGGGGGACAAGGAGCAGGCGGAAACGGCCCGCGCCCAGTGGCGGGAAGCCTGGGATACCGCCAGCCAGCTGGGTGGAGACACCCAGAACTACGTGATGTCGTTCGGGCCGTCCAACACTCTGATCCACAAGGTGGCGCTCGAGGTGGAGCTCGGCAACTACGGGAGGGCGGTGAAGGACGCGGAAGACATCCACCTGCCTGAGGAGTTCGGCCTCGCCTACCCCGATCGCGTCAGCCACTACTTCATCGATCTCAGCCGCGCGCAGCTGTGGACGGGCGATCGGCAGGGGGCATTCGCTTCGCTCCTGAAGGCTCGTGCTGCCGCTCCGCAACAGACCAAGTTTCATCCGCATGTCCGGGAGACGATGGCGGCTCTACGCAGGGCGGATAGGGAGAGTGGCGAGTCCCTGTTGCACTATGCGCGGTGGCTCGGCCTGTAGTTGCGCTTGTCAAGGGCGGCGGGTTTCACAGCTTGTGAAACACACCGCCCTTTCGCATGGGCACTGTGTGATGGTCAGCACACCCTCCGTACATGGAGCCGACCATGATGACCGCCATGGAGCCGGGGCCCCCGGTGCCTGAGCCCGGGGACTACGTGAAGGACACTCTGCGCGACCGGTCCGCGATCGTAGTGCTGAGCACAAGCCGCTATGTGCAGCTTCAGCCGATCGCTGGTGGAAAGCCGTGGGATGCGAAGCCTGATGACGTCCGCAGGCTCACAGCCCGCGAGGAATTGAGCGTGCGCCTGGCGTGGCGCAATGCCGCACATAGGTGGGGCAAGTGACCTCACAGCTTCATCGCATTGGCCAATTCGCCGGTGTGCTCTTCATCGTCATGGTCAGCGCCAGTTGCGGGCTCGTGATCGGACTGTCGATCGCGGCAAATCCCACCCCATGACCCCCCGTCCCGGACGTCCGGTAGCCCTGGTACAGGTCGAGCGCCCTGGGCGGGTGCACAAAGAACGGTCCGTACAACCAAAGGAGTTCACGATGAGCACCGCAGTACTGACGCGGACCCGTGATCCGCGGATCATCCTCAACACCCTCAGGGGGCGAGTGCCGCACCTCCTCAGCGACGTCGGCGTCACAGACCTGTGGGAGCGCGAAGTCCAGCTTCTTCTCCGCGACAGTGTCGCGGTACGCAGCCTCGCCGAACGCATCCTCGGCCAGGGCATCGCGTACCTGATCACCGCCATGGAGAAGCCCGGCGTGACATGGGCGTCGGATACACCGTCGACATCGGCGTCCATCAGCTCATCCTCGACACCCCCCTGTACTTCGCCCTCTGCGACGAATACAACAACGGCGTCTACAAGCACCATGCGCCGCTGATCGAACGTCGTCGCGACGGCACCGTCATGCGCACCGCCAAGCTGATCCGCAGTAACGGGTTCGACGTCGATGACGAGTTGTGGTCGGTGGACGCGTCCGACTGCTCGCCGTGCGACAACAAGGCGCCCGACAGTCATTGAGTCATACGCTGGCCCTGCCCTCCTCTCCTCGGGTAGGGCAGGGGCCCGCCCTCTCCCCGCCGATACGGAGGACGTCCATTGCCTGTACCCCACGACATCGCCGCCGAGACCGAGCTGTGGGACACCTACGCCGAATCCGCCTTCAAGGACGACGTCGAACCGGTCTTCGACTGGACTCAGTACGTCGGGCACGGACCCGGTCCGGAACTCCTCGGCAGCCCCCGGAGCGTTCTGGAGATCGGCTGTGGTACGGGCCGCGCTCTCGCCCACCTCGCGCAACAGGGCATCACGGCTCACGGTGTGGACCTGTCCCCCGTCATGGTGAAGAAGATCGCCCAGCGCTGGGACCGCACAGGCGCGGTGTTCCACTGCGGGGAAGTCCTTGAGCACCTGGGGGAATGCCAGGACACCTACGACGCGATCTACTCCATCTTCGGAGCGGCCTGGTTCACCGATCCGTCGCGGCTCTTCCCCCTCGTTCGGGAACGGCTCAATCCAGACGGCGTCTTCGTCTTCTCCCAAGCCCCCGCCATCCCCGGCGCCTACGGCCCACAGGGAATGTACAAGGGCGGGTTCGCGGGAAAGGCCATGTTCACCTACCGATACAGCTACCGCCCGACCGTCTGGGAGCGGCTACTGACCCGCTCCGGCTTCGGCTCGGCAGAAGCGCGCCTCCTCGACGCACCCAAGCCTGGCCACATCGGCACCCTGATCGTCCGCGCCACAGCCTGACCCCCTGGATCGGCCTCGGTCGTCCTACCCCCCGTGGCGGATGGCCGGGGCTTCTTCATGTCTTGATGGGCCTTATCGGGCCAGCAGCGGCCCAGCTCATGAACTCTGAGCCCAGAAACGCAGTTCAGCCCCACGCCAGATGTGCTCTGACCTGGGGCTGAGAGGTAGGCCGTGTGGGACTCGAACCCACAACCAATGGATTAAAAGTCCACTGCTCTGCCAATTGAGCTAACGGCCCTCGATCGTGCTCCCCCGAGCATAGCGGGGACGAGCCCGGCATCCGATCGGGTATCCGCCGGGCGCGTCCGGGAGGCCGTGCCGGTCCCGGTTCGTACGGGGCGGGGGCTCCGTACCTGCCCCGTACGCATACGGTACGCCGTCCCGTGCGCGGGTCCCCAAGGGGGGAGGCCGAAGCCCTGCCGCCGCCGACTGCGCGCACGCCGCAACCGCCCCGCGCCATCGCGGAGATGGAGCCGCCCCCGGGTGCCGAAGTGGCCCGGGGGCGGCGGTGGTTCAGCGGTCGACGGGCGGTCGGCCGGCCGGGTCAGCCGTTGCGCTTCCAGCGCGGCTTGTCGGCACGGCGGTCGAACGAGCGGCCGCCGCCGGCGCCGCCGCGGTGGTCGTCGCGCCGCGCCGGGCGGTCGTCGCGGCGGTCACGGTTGTACGGGCGGTCGTCGCGCCGGTCGCGGTTGAACGGGCGGTCGCCGCCCCGGTGGTTGTGGTCGCGGCGCTCGAAGGAGCGGCCGCCGCCGAAGCCCGCGCGCTCGCCGTCGCGGCGGTCGCGGCTGACCGGACGATCGCCGCGCCGGTCGCGGCCGCCGCCGAAGCGTCGGTCGTCCCGGTCGAACGTACGGCTCCCACGGTCGTCCCGCCGGTCCCGGCTGAAAGGCCGGTCGTCGCGACGGTCCCGGTCGTCGCGGCGGTCCCGGTCGTCGCGACGGTCGCGGTCCCGGTCGCGGCCGCCGAAGCCCCGCTCGTCGCGACGGTCACGGCCGTACGGGCGCTCGCCGTAGCCGCCGCGGTCCTCGCGGCGCTGGAAGCCGCCGCGTTCGCCGTCCCGGCGGTCACGGTTGAAGGGGCGCTCGCTCCGGCGCTCGTCGCTCCGGCGGTCGTCGTCGCGGCGGTCCCGGTCCCGGTCGCGGTCACGGCCGTACGTGCGGGGCGCGTCACGGCGGTCGTCCCGCCGGTCGTCGCGACGCTCGTACCGGTCGTACGAGGTGCGGCGCGCCTCCTCCTGCGTCGTCGGGGCCGGGGCGGGCTCCGTCACGGTCGCGTCCGCACCGGCACCGTCCGCCGCGGTCGGATCCGCCTGCGCGGGCACCTGGCCTGCCGTGGCCGCGGCGTCAGAACCCTCGACCCGCGCACCGGCCCCGGCCGCACCCGCCTCGGATGCCGAGACGGAGGCGGAGGCAGAGGCAGAGGCAGAGGCAGATGACGCCGCGTCCGCGACGGGTTCATCGCCCCGCTCACGCGCCACCCTGGCCGTCAACCGGTCGGCCTCGTCACGGAGTTCGGCAGCACGCCGCTGCGCCCGCTCCAGTTCGCGCTGAAGGTCCTGCACCTCGCGCTCCGCCTGCTTCGCGGCGTTCGCCGCGGACTCCGCCTGCACTTCGGTCAGCGAGCGGGCACCGGTGATACGGGCCACGTCCTCGTCGAAGACGCCGGCACCGCCGACGATGTGGCGCGAGGCATCCACGCCCGCGTCCTCCATCAGCCGGAAGATCTGCCGCCGCTGGTGCGGGAGGGCCAGCGACACGACCGTGCCACTCCGGCCCGCCCGCGCCGTGCGGCCGGAACGGTGCAGGTAGTCCTTGTGGTCACCGGCCGGGTCGACGTTCAGCACCAGGTCGATGCCGTCGACGTGGATGCCGCGAGCGGCGACGTCGGTGGCGACGAGCACGTTGACGTACCCGTCCTTGAAGTCGGCGAGCGTACGGGTTCGGGCGCCCTGCGTCATGCCGCCGTGCAGCGCGTCGGCCCGAACCCCGGCGTCCCGGAGCTGCTCGGCGACGCGGTCGGCGCCGAGCTGGGTGCGGACGAAGATGATCGTGCGGCCCTTGCGGGCGGCGATCGCGGCAGTGACCGGGGCCTTGTCCCTCGGCTTCACCACGAGCACGTGGTGGCTCATCGTCGTGACCGCGCCCTGCGCCGCGTCGACCTCGTGCGTGACGGGGTTCGACAGATAGCGCTTCACGAGCGTGTCGATCTCGTTCTCCAGGGTCGCGGAGAACAGCATCCGCTGACCGCCCGGAGGCACCAGGTCCAGGATCTCGGTGACCTCGGGCAGGAAGCCCATGTCGGCCATCTGGTCGGCCTCGTCGAGGACGGCGATCTGCACCTTGTCGAGCGAGGCGGCGCCGCGGTCGATCAGGTCGCGCAGGCGGCCCGGGGTGGCGACGAGGATGTCCACGCCGCGCTCCAGGGCGCCGATCTGGTTGCCCATCGACGTACCGCCGCAGACGACCTTGAGCTTGAGGCCGAGCACGTCACCGTACGGCTGGAGCGCGTCGGAGACCTGCATGGCGAGCTCGCGGGTCGGGGTGAGGATCAGGCCGCGGGGGCGCTTCTTCTCGGTGTAGCCGCCGGTGAGCTGGGTCAGCAGCGGCAGGCCGAAGGAGAGTGTCTTGCCGGAGCCGGTGCGGCCTCGGCCAAGGATGTCCTGACCGGCGAGCGCGTCCGGGATGGTCGCGGCCTGGATCGGGAACGGCGTGGTCACGCCGTTCTGGGACAGCTTGCGGACGACGGGCTCGGGGAGGCCCAGGTCCGCGAAGGTGGTCCGGGGCGCCTCGGAAGGCTCCACGACCTCGGCGACCTCGCCGTTCTCGGACACGACGGCGTGATCAGCAGCGGAAATAGACATGCGAAATGCGAAACCTTCCGGAGTCTCGGCACGCGCCCAAACTCCGTGCAACGCATACGACCGCCTCGATGCGGTCAGGCCACGGGAAGGAAAAGGAACGCGCCATTCACGGCGCGCTTCGGTCCGGCGCCGGGCAACATGGGATCAAACGATCTACCACCATACGCACCCGGTACCTCCCGAAGCAAACCGGATCAGGGAGACCTTCACCACCCCGTACCGCGATGGGCGCGCGGAGGGTGGCCCGGCGCCACCGGAGCGCCGGGCCAAGGGAGTTCGGGACCGCGAGGCGGTAGTGACGTGCGGGAACCTCGAGGTCGCTCGCTCGTGCGGTGCGTCCCCGCGCACGACGGGATGGCGAGCGGACCACGCCGCGCACGGACTCGTACCGATTCACATGGATTCACGCTGATTCGTACGAGCGGAACCGTGCGCATGCGGCCCCCGTGCGGGACTCCATGGGCACGCCCTGTCCTGCCGGGGTACCGCCCACGGACGGGGCGGCCAGGTCTCGCGCGGGGGAGGCGGCCGGACGGGCCGCAGAGGTGAGCCCGGCCGCCGGCGCGCCCGCGTCAGGGCCGTACCTGCCGTCAGGGCCCAACAGCGTCAACGACACACGAGTTCGCGGCACGCGGACCCGGCGCGGTCCTCCAGCCACCCCTGCTCCGGGCCGGCCACGGACCCTGTCGCGGACTCCGGCTCGCTCTCCTCCGACGACGGGTCCTGACCGCTCGGTGTGGCCGACGGCGAGGCGGAACCGCTCGGTCCCGTGCCCGAAGGCGACGGCTGGGGGGACGACGCGCTGGGCTCCGCCGACGGTGCGCCCTGCGAGGGGGAGGCCGACTGCGGCGCCGACGGCCGCGAGGGACGGGGTCGTGTGTGCTCGGCCCCCGGGCGCGTGCGGTCACCCGACGGGCGTGCGGAAGCATTCGTACCGCCTTGTCCGCCTCGTGCGCCCCCGTCCCGAGCGCCGCCCTTGGCATCGGTCATGCCGCTCCCGCGGGCGTGCCGCACGTCCCCTACGGCACCCCCCTTCGTCTGCGCGCCACTGCTGTCCGGAGTCGCCGCGCGCTCAGGGTGACCCACCGACCCGGTCCGCTGCGTGTCCTCGGGGTCGCTCACGCTCATGCAGCCCGTCGCCGCTGCGATCGCCAGAACCGCGGCGCCGAGGCGGCACGACGTGCCGGTGCCGTGCCGACGCGCCCCGGAGGAAGCGGAGGCGACGGCAGGAGGGGACGCAACGGGACGAGCCGACGGACAGGAGGAGCGGAGGCGGCGGCGGTCGGGGAACAGGAGCACGTGCGGGCACCTCCGGCGCGGCAGGGGGAATGGGCTGCCCGTGCTCAACTGCCCCTCCCCCGGCCAGGACACGGCCCGGGCCCCAGCCACGAAACGGCCCGGCCCCGCCGTGGGGCAGTCGGCCCCGGGCACGACCGAGGAGTCCCGTACCGCGTAGCGCGGCCCGACCGCCGGCCCGCGCTGGAGGATCCCGCACCGCGCTGGAGGAGTCCCGCACCACGGTCATGTCGTCTCAGCCGAGGAAGGTCTCCGCGGCGATCACTCCGAGCCAGGCCGCACCGAGCCCCGCGCACAGCGAGCCCACCGCGTTCGCCACCATCAGGAGCGGCCGCCCGCGTTCGGCGAGCCGCAACGACTCGTACGAGAACGTCGAGTAGGTCGTCAGCGCCCCGCACAGTCCCGCCCCCAGCAAGAGCTGCAGCCGTGCGGACGCGGCGCCGGCCGTGACCGCTCCGGTGATCAGGCCCAGGACCAGGCTCCCGGCGACGTTGACGACGAAGGTCCCCCACGGGAAGAGCGAGTCGTGGCGAGCCTGTACCGCCCGGTCGACGAGGTAGCGGAGCGGCGCGCCCACCGCGGCGCCGGCCACCACGAGCAGCCAGTTCATCGGGACGGCTCCCTCCGCTCCTGCCGCGCCGGCGGAGCCCCGCCCGGCCGCGGCTCCCCCCGGAGCGCGGCGCGCGTCAGCGCGGCCGCGGCCCAGACGGCGCCGAACGCGGCCGCGAGCGTTCCGGCGGCGTACGCCGCCGCGATGCCCACCTCACCGCGCCGCAACAGGCCCACGAGGCCCACGGCGTAGGTCGAGAAGGTGGTGTAGCCGCCGAGCACGCCCGTGCCGAGAAACGGCCGCAGCAGCGGATGGCCCGCGCCGCGCTCGCTCACCAGCACCATCAGGACGCCGATCAGCGTGCAGCCGGAGACATTGACCCAGAAGACGTCCCAAGGGAACGTGCTCGCGGGCCACGCCAGCGATGCCCCGTACCGCGCACAGGCCCCGGCCGCGCCACCGGCCGCGATCACCAGGAGCACCCGCCAGATGCGGTGGCCGGCGGTCTCGGCACGGTCGGCGGGGACGTGGAGATCGACATCGGGGTCGACGGGTTCACCCCGGTACGCACTCGCGGCGGACGCCCCGTGGACCGCCCGGCCCGCGGGGAGCGACGGAGCCTCGCCCTCGGCCGGGATGCCGTAGCCCGGCCCGCGCTCATCGGGCGGAACCCCGTCGCCCGCCCCGCGCTCGTCGGCCGAGGGTCCATCGCACGAACCGCCGCCGCGCGGCCCGTCACCGTACGAGCCCTCGCCGCGCGAACCGCCACCGTACGAGCCGTCGTTCGCGCCGCGACGCGGAACGCCCCCCGGGGCGCCGCCGCCCCGGCCGTCCCCTTTCGCGCCGCCGCTGGTGTCGCCGCCGCTGGTGTCGCCGCCGCTGGTGTCGCCGCCGTGCCGTTCTCCGTCACCCCGCGAGCCGCCGCTCATCCGTAGCCCAGGGCGTGCAGCCGCTCGTCGTCGATGCCGAAGTGGTGCGCGACCTCGTGCACCACGGTGACCTCGGTCTCGGAGACGACGTCCTCGCGGGTGTCGCACATCCGCAGCGTCGGGCCCCGGTAGATCGTGATCCGGTCGGGAAGCACGCCCGCGTACCACTCCCCGCGGTCGGTGAGCGGCGTCCCCTCGTACAGCCCGAGCAGCTCGGGATCGTTCGACGGCGGTTCGTCCTCCACGAACACGGCGACGTTGTCCATCAGCCTCGTCAGCTCCGGCGGGATCCGGTCCAGGGCCTCCGCGACCAGTTCCTCGAACTCCTCGCGCGTCATCTCCAGCACGCCCCTCATTCTCCGCCACGCGCCCGGCTCCGGGCCCGTCACCCGCCAGACTGCCGCCGACCGGCGCGTACGAACCCCCTCGCCCCACTGCCCACCGGCTGCCCCGCATGTGCCGGGGGCGCGGGGGCATACGCCCACAATGGATCGCGAACCTCTCCGGTCGCCTCATCCGTCGTCCCGTTCGACATCGCCCTCGTCGTCCCGTCAGCCGTCCCTCTCGTCGTTCCGTCCTCTGCGCCCCGTGCTGCGCGGTGCGCACGTTCTGGGGACCCTGGGCAGGGCCGTGCTACGGCGCTCGCGGACGTACCCCCGCGCCCGGGACGGCACGCCGACGTGCGAGCTCAACGGGGCCCCGCGCCCGTACGCCCGCGCCGTCGGCCTCATATCCGTCGTCCTGCTCGGCGCGTGGCTGGGGCTGCTGATCGTCGGCAGCGTCCGGACGCCCGTCGGGCCGATGGACACGCGGATGACGCTGCGTCCCTCCTTCACCGGTGGCACCAAGATCAACGTGTCGCCTCTCGGTTCGCTGGAGTTGCAGAGCCACACCGGCCCCATCAGGCTCGACGTCGACGTCGATCAGCTCGACCCGGACCGCTCCGCCGCGCTGGTCGACCACCCCGAGCGCATCGCCGGTCTCCAGGACGAGGTCTCCCACGACGTGGCCGCGGGCACCTTGGACCTGGCGCTGCGCTCCTGCGTGGCCGTCGTCTCCGGCTCCTGCGCCCTCGGACTCGCCGTCTACCGCAGGCCGCGCCCCGCGCTCGCCGCGGGCGGGCTCGCGCTGACGCTGCTCGCTGCGTCCGGCGGCCTCGCCTACGCGACGTGGAACCCGAAGTCCGTCCTGGAGCCCAAGTTCTCCGGACTGCTGGCCTCCGCCCCCAGCGTGGTGGGCAACGCGCGCAGCATCGTCAGTGATTTCGACGTCTATCAGCAGGAGTTGGCGCGTCTGGTCACCAACGTCACCAAGCTGTACGACGTCACGTCCACGCTGCCCGCGTACCAGCCCGACCCCGCCACCGTCCGCGTACTGCATGTCTCCGACATCCACCTCAACCCGGCGAGCTGGCACATCATCGAGTCGCTCGTCGAGCAGTACGAGATCGATGTGATCGTGGACACGGGCGACACGATGGACCACGGCACGGCCGCGGAGAACGGCTTCCTCGACCCCGTCTCCAGGCTCGGTGCCCCGTACGTCTGGGTGCGCGGCAACCACGATTCGGCCGCGACCCAGAAGTCGATGGAGAGTCGGAAGAACGTCCACGTCCTGAACCACGGGAAGACCGTGCAGGTGGCGGGGGTGAGGCTGGCCGGCATCGGCGACCCGCAGTTCACACCGGACCGCTCGGTCGTCGCGGCGGGCGACCCGGCCGAGGTACGGGTGGGGCGCGAGCTCGCCGGGGCGCTGCGCGTGCAGACGGCCGTCGGACAGCCCGTCGACATCGCGCTGGCGCACAACCCGGTCGCCGCCGAGCAGACGGACGGCACGGTCCCGCTCGCCCTGGCCGGACACCTCCACCGCCGTACGAACCAGCTGTTGGACGAGGGCACCCGGCTGATGACGCAGGGCTCGACGGGCGGCAGCGGACTGCGCGCGGTCGAGGGCGACGAGCCGGATCCGGTCGAGGCGTCGGTGCTTTATCTGGACCGGGACTCGCACACGCTCCAGGCGTGGGACGAGATCACGCTGGGCGGTCTGGGCCTGTCGACGGCCGAGGTCAGCCGCCGTCTCCCGGAGAGCAACTCACCGGACGCGACGCCCGCGCCCTCGGATTCCGCAACGACCCAAGGCCGGGCCCCGCGCGTGACACCTCCGCCGACGGATGGGAAACCGTTTTGGCGATAGCTCCTCCCATCCCATATGCTTCTCACGTCCCCGACGGCGCCGATAAGCGCTCAGGTGGGCCATCAGCCCTCATCGTCTAGTGGCCCAGGACGCCGCCCTTTCAAGGCGGTAGCACGGGTTCGAATCCCGTTGGGGGCACCACGCTCATAGTCCCCCTGATCAGCGATAACGCCGGTCAGGGGGACTCTTTGTGTCTATCACGTCAGCACCGTGTCGGCACGGATCTGATTTGCGGTGCGCTGCATGGCGTACATCAAAAGCAGCGGGCAAAGAGCGACGGCACCACCAGCCACACCGTGATGTGGCGCGCCGGTGGGGCACGGGGCGGGAAGCAGACGTCAGAGGTCTCGAGGTCTCGACGGCTGCCGAGCGCTTCCGAGACCCGGTCAACGGCCACGGCCAGCAGTGGCCGCCGGGGTGGGTGCGCGGGCGCGGCTTCGTCAAAGATGTACGAACCCGGCGAACTCTTTGCACCTTTCGCGCTTCACTACATCATCGATCAACTCACCGGCGTCCAGGGCGACACCAAGACCGAATACGGCAAGCCGGTCCACCAGAAGCTCTCCCCGTGGTTCCGCTATCCGACGCGCGATGGGGAGGGCGGGCTTACCTCAGGCCTCATACGTACGTGGGTCAACGACTTGGAGGCTGGGCGGCTGCCTCCGCATGACGCAGAGGGCACCAGGCGCCGCAAACCCAGCCCCAAGACCATCCGCAACGTCCACGGGCTGCTCTCCGGCATCTGCCGGAGCGCGGTGGAGCGGAACCCACCCAGACACCTGGACCTTCCGTAGCCTGCGCTGGCACCCCGGCGGTTGAAGGCGCCCGCGCCGAAGGGCTCACCAAGGCCCCGCGCGTGCACGACCTACGGCACTCGCATGCTTCCCGGCTCATCGCTGCGAAAGGTTCCCCTCCCAGCCATTCAGGGCCGCCTCGGACACGAGTCCATCACCACGACCGTCGACCGTTATGGCCACCTGCTCGACGCCTTGGACAACGAAGTCGTCGCCGCAGTCGACTGGGCCATGAACCCGAACGCACCGCTGCCCGCGTTTGCCTGGCTGCATGACGGCCGTGTGGCGGGTGAACTGTTCCACACAGACGAACTTCACGGCGGGCAGCGCGGTACAGGCGAAGCGGGCAAGAAACCCATTTCAGCCCGCCGGTCTTCGTCGGGTATAGTCAGCACTCGGTTCGGGCGCCAGCGCCAGAGCCAATCCCCAGCATTACGTACCCCTTGGCCGGATGCGGGATGTGCAAGGTCCTGTGGAGCAGTTTGGAGTGCTCGCCACCCTGTCAAGGTGGAGGCCGCGGGTTCAAATCCCGTCAGGACCGCTGAGGTTTCCCCGGAAGCCTCGTGGCTGGGTAGCTCAGTTGGTACGAGCGATCGCCTGAAAAGCGATAGGTCGCCGGTTCGACCCCGGCCCCAGCCACCACCCTGGAAGCGCCTCGGATGAGATTCCATCCGGGGCGCTTTCGTAGTGCGCCCAGCATGGGCACACCCACGGAACTCGTTGTAGTTGGCCAGCACCGGGGAGAGCCCGAGCCGGCCTTACGGAAGCCGCCCCGGTAGCACGGGGGAAGCCACCGGGACAGCTCCCTCACTCCGAGGCGGCTACGGCTCTACGACCAGCGCGACATTGAGCTGCTGACCTTCATCCCCGACCGCCGCCGCCATCCTGGTCATCGGCGCCACGGGCACCACCGGGAGCCGTACCGGCGCGCAGCTGGTCGCGGCCGGCCACCTCGTCAAAGCCGCCAGCCGTCGCGCCACCCCGCTCCCGGGCGCGGAACGGTCCGCTTCGACCGGTACGACCCCACCACCTTCGCCGACGCCCTCAGCGGCGCCGAACGCGTGCGCCCGATGCCGGCCTGGTCCTCGCCGGACCGGAGACGCTCAGTCACGACGACATCGCCGACATCCTCAACCGGCCAGCGGCCGCCCCTGGTCCACCGCCGCTGACTTACGAACAGATACGGGACCGCCTGGCCGCGAAGATGCCGCTGGAGTTCGCCGCGACGCTCACCGACATGGACGTGCCATCGCCGAGGGGGCCGAGGACCATACGACCGACACCGTCCAGCGCCGCACCGGCCGCCCACCGCACGACTTCACACGATCACTGATCGCGCACGACCACGGATCATTCGGAATGACTCCTCTGAAGCGGTACTCGGATCTGTTACACGTCGGTTGAGGGCGAGAGTCGGCTGGCGATGAGGGGGCGAAGGAGGGGGCCGAGGAGGACGGCGGTGGTGATCGCGCCGAGCGTGATGCCCCATGCGAGCGGGCCCAGGGGAGCGCAGCCGAAGAACTGGCTGATGCCCGGTGTCTGGATGACGGCGAGCAGGACGAATGCGGAGCCGAGGCCCGCGGCGAGCACGTTTCGGTCCAAGCCGCCGGTGGTGAGCGTCTGGGCGAGCTGGGTGCCGACGACGGCTGCGAGCGCGACGGTTCCGGCGCGGCGGCCTCGGCCGGTGAGGCGGGCCGCGGTCCAGGCCAGGCCGGCTCCGGTGGCTGTCACGGCGCCACGCACCATCATCTCTTGGGTGAGGGCTGCCCCGAGTGAGCGGTGGGGGCCCTCTGCCAGGAGCCGCTCCGCGGTCTGCCCGGTGGGTTCGCGTACGGCGATGGCGAGTGAAGGCGCCAGGTCGGTGAGGAGGTTGACGAGCATGATCTGGCGTGCATTGAGGGGTGTGGTGCCGGTGAGGGCGGAGGTGAGCACGCTGAAGGTGACCTCGCCGAGGTTGCCGCCGATGAGAATGGCCAGGGCGGCCCGTACGGAGGCCCACATGGCTCGGCCCTCCATAAGGGCCGAGACGATCGTTTCGAGGCGGTCGTCGGTGACGACGAGGTCCGCGGCGGCGGTTGCGGCCGGTGTGCCGCGGCGGCCGAGCGCGATACCGACGTCGGCCAGCCGGATGGCGGGGGCGTCGTTGGCTCCGTCGCCGGTCATGGCGACGACACGACCGAGGCGTTGGTAGGCCTGGACGATGCGGACCTTGTGGGCGGGGCTGCACCGGGCGATCACGTCCACCGTGGGCAGCAGTTTCTGGAGTGCGTCATCGTCGAGTTCGTCGAGTTCGGCGCCGGTGCAGATGTTGGGTTCGGTGGTGTCGCCGATGCTCGAGGCGATGGCATCGGCGGTGGCGGGGTGGTCCCCGGTGAGCATGACCGTCTGCAAGCCCGCCTTGTGCAGTTCCTCCGTGGCCGGCGCTGCGCTGGTGCGTACGGGATCGGCAAGGGCGAGGAAGCCGAGAAAGACCAGGTCGCCCACGGTTTCGTCGGTGAGGTCTTCGTCCGGGCGCATACGACGTTCGGCCACTGCGAGGATGCGGCGGCCCGCCGCCGCGAGGTCTTCGGCGGCTCGGGCCAGCGATGCTTTGGGCTCCGAGTCAAGAGGGGTGGCCGAACCGTGTGTCGGCTGGCGATGGGTGCATAGATCGATGACGTTCTCCGGCGCGCCTTTCACGCTGAGGAGGGGGCCGTCGGAAGTCATGCCGGCGGTCGCGTGGTAGGCGCGGGCCGGTTCAAAGGGGAGGGTGTCAGTGCGGCGCCACCGGGGGGCCCCGGTGCGTTCGGTGACGTTTGCTCTGCGGGCTCCTTCGAGGACGGATTGGTCGGTCTGGTGCGCCAGGGTTTCGGCTTGGCGTGCGGCGGGAGTGGCGCGTAGTGCGGCGCCGAGGATCCGCTTGTGCGAGGCACCGAGGCGGTCGAGTGGAGACGTGGCGTCGCCGTCGCTGACGTCGGCCAGCTGGAGTTTGCCTTCGGTGAGGGTGCCGGTCTTGTCGAAGCACAGCACATCGGCTCGTCCGATTGCCTCGATGGTGCGCGGATTGCGGACGAGTGCGCCCCTGTCGGCCAGCCGCCGGGCGGCGGCCAGTTGCGCAGCATTGACCAGAAACGGCAGGCCTTCTGGGACGGAGGCGATCGCGAGGTTGACCGCGGAGGCAAGGTTCGCGGTCAGAGGGTGGCCGTGCAGCAGCCCTGAGAGGGCCACCGCTGCGGCTGAGCCGAGAGCGATGGGCATGCTTGCCCGGGTCAGGGAGGACAGCCGGGCCTCTACACCCGTTTCGGGGGGAGCCTGACGGGCGGCGGCGAGCCCGCGACCTGCTTCGGTGGCGGCACCGGTGGCCACCACCACAGCCACGGCCTGCCCGGCCGAGACGGTAGTGCCTTCGTACAGCATGGAGCGGCGTTCCGTGATCTGGGCTGCCACCACGGGAGCCGGATCCTTGCTCACCGAGAGCGACTCCCCCGTGAGTGATGACTCGTCGACCTCCAGGCCTTCTGCCTCCAGGAGTCGGCAGTCGGCGGGCACAACGTCCTGCGGGCCTAGCAGGACGATGTCCCCGGGTACGAGATCGGCAGCCGTGACGAGTCGTTCCCTTCCGCTGCGGCGGACTCTCGCCCCGATTGCAGACCGGGCGAACAGCTCCGAGAGGGCACGCTCGGTGCGGACCCGCTGGAAACCGCCCACCAGGGCCGATGTGCCGGTGATCGCGACAACGAGAGCGGCGTCGGTGCGGGAACCCATGGCGGTGGCCAGGGCGGCGCCCGCGGCGAGGATGGGGGTGAGAGGATTGGAGAGTTCTTCAACGAACGCGTGAGGGAGACTCAGCCGCGTCGGTTCGCTCATGCCCCCGTCGCTGCTGCCTGCGGAGACCTCAGGCCCGGAGAGGCCCTCCCGACGACTACGCAACCGTTCCAGGACGCGGTCGGCTGGCATGAGGTGCCACGGGACGCTCGAGACGGGAGGTGCCAGAGGACGGCGCAGCAGTTGCCGGGCACGCCAGGCGCCCAGCGAGAACGCAGCTGTGCCGGCAGTGCTGTTCATGGCCAGCACTCGCGCGGTCGCTTTGTGCGTCAGGGCCTGCAGGGCGGCGACAGCGCCGACTCCGCTGCCCCCGGCTGCGAGGTAGCGGCTGTCCCGGTCCACGACCGCCGCTGTTCCAACCGCATCGACGATGATGGCTGCCGCTTCGAGGTCCATTCCGATCAGGAGATGCGCTCCCCACGGCGTGTGCTCCCCATCGCGGCGTACGCCGATCGCACAGTCGGCCACGGTCAGCGCCCGCCGATCACCCGAGATCAGGAGCACGACGGCGCCATCGTCCTGAAGGGCACGTACGGAGGCCACCAGCCGGCTACCCGCCGGCACCACCGCATCGGCGAAGGCGGAAGCGGGCGCTTCCCGGTCCGAGGCCAGCACCACCCGAGCACCTGCTCGGCGTGCGGCCGCAGCGATGGCCTCGGTACCCGGAGCTGACGGGGTCGCCAGCCCGGCGACCGCCTGGAGCCGGTGACCGCGAGCCAGGCCGAGAACGTTCTCGCTGCCCCGGCGGCGAAGTCGCTCCGCGGCCTTGCGTCCGCTACGGCCCTTGAGCTCCAAGTCGTCCAACGGGCCCAGGACCCAGCGTTTGCCGCGGCGGAGCTTCAACGGCGCGTCCGAGTCGAAGAGGGCAAACAGGTGCTCCGCGACGTCCTGCGGATCGGCTCCGTCGAGTACCTCGAGATCGACCGGCTCGTATCCTTCACCGCGCAGAGCAGCTTCCTCGAGGACGATGGTGTCCACCTGCCCCAAGCGGCGCAGTGCGTTGCGGTCCATCGTCACCACGCCCCGCAACGCAAGCGACCGCCCCAGTGTCGTGGCGAATCCCTCCCGGCCCGCCGCGGGTGTCCTCGACACGGATGCGAGCGCGAGGGCAGCCGCCCGTCTCGGTCCGGCGAACGGAAGCGCGACAGCCCCGGTCAGGACCCCCGCAGCCATGGATCGCCCCACAAGCCGATCCGTCCCGTCCTTGGGCGACGGACCGGCACGATCGGAGGCGACGAGGCCGGCTGCCGCCTCCTCAGCGTCCCGAACCATACGGCTTTCAGCCTTCTGCCAGGCCGTGCGCTCGGCACTGGTCTCCCTCCACAGCGCCAGACGTTGCAGCACATCGAGGACGAGGCCACCTCCGCCCGTCGCCACGCCTTGCACCAACGCGCCCACGACCGGGAGCAAGGAGTCCGCCCGGCCCCCGCCGCTGATGTCCTCGAGCAGATGCCGCGACCTGGGATGGAGGCGGATCGCATCGACGACACCGGCGACCTCCGGCGGGATCCCGAACCAGGGCGCGAGACGCCGAACGGTCGCCAGGCTCAGGCCCAGGGCATCCGCCGTGAGAGCCCATGCCGAGGAGACCGGAGCCCCCTCTGCCGGGTGGGGCGGCTCGGGCCGCCATGCGTCGTAGGCCTCCTCCTCGGCGCTGTGGTCCCCCTCCGCCCGCTCGACCAGCGTCACAAGCTTGTTCTGCGGCGGAGGCGGCGAAGCCAGGCCCACCACGACTCTCCTCATGGGGGCGTTGACCCGCGCCCACAGCACGCCGGGATGCTCCTCCAGCCTTCGCTCGATGCGGCGGGCGACCCGCTCTCCTTCCGCCCCGTGCACACCCGCGACCTCGATGTAGCAGCGTCCCGGTCGGCCCCACACTTCGCGAGGCGAGCCACCCAGAACCTTCTCCAGGGCCGTCCCCACCATCCGCACACCCGAGGCCGCATGCGTGACGAGACCCGAGCCCAGGGGCGTGAGAACGGGGGGAACCCATGGGGGTGAGGTGGCCACCGGGGACATCGACCGAGCCTCCTCGAGTAGAGCGGGTCGCGCGACCCATCATTCGAAGATCAGTCTGTTCGCGACCCATAATTCGGGCCATTTGGGATACCCCGCCCAGTGGATGCAAAGAGGGGAAGTTCGAATTTGTCGAGGTGAGCATCGTGATCTCCAAGGCTCCTGGAACTCGACCTCCTTCCGTCGGTGCTGGAGCCCCAGTGCCACGTGAGGGACTGGCCCTGGCTATGGCGAAGACCAGATCCTCGGGCGCGGAGAAGGAGCGCGGCGAGCCGCAGCGGCACACCATCACCATCCCCGTACCGTCGCTTGAGCGCGTGGGGGCGGGCGCCCTCAATGCGGCCTTCCTGCCGGTCGCAGTCGCCCGCCGGGTCCTGCCGGCCAAGCGAGGGCTGCCGCTCTTCCTTGGCCTGGGTGCCCTCGGCGCCGCAGACATCCTGTCCTGGCCAGTCGCCGTCGGCATCGGTGTGGGATACGCCGTCCTACGACGAGGCAACGGCCTCACCGCGCCCCCGCACCCGCAACCGGCCTCCGAGCCGCGCTGAGCGGGGTCCACCACGCTCCGGTGCCTGCCCGCCCACGGAGTGAGCAGCCGCCAGTCCACGGGGCCGCCGGCGTAGCCGCGATCAGCCCAGCCCTGCGTGATCTGCGGCGGGGTGAGACGGAGCCGCCAGAACACATCACGGACGGCGTTGCGGTCCACGATGTCGGCGGGCATTGCAGCCGTCGCCGTACCCGCTGCCGGGGTGGACGGGGCCTTCCCAGTCGCAGGTGAGGCACCCGCCCCGGAATTCCCGCGTGTCCCCCCGGAGGCTGGTCGGCCGGCTGCGGGAGAGCAGGGTCGGGGCGTGGTGTGTGGGCGTGTCCCGCTCGTGGCCGAGGTCGCAAGTAGGCGCCACCGGGGTGTCCGGGCTGCATGTGCCACGCCTGTCCTGCGCTAGAAGGTGCCGTCTCGAAGCATGGCGAAGAGCACGTCGATGCGTCTGGAGCTCTCAGCGGGGTGGGTGTTGGGTGATGAGGGTGCTTACTGCTGTTGCGGTTTCGGTGGTGTGGACGTCGTTGGTGTCGTGGAGGGTGCGGGTCATCAGTTGGGCGATGTGGAGAATGTCTTTCTCTGTCATGCCTTGTGCGGTGAGTGCCGCAGTCCCCATGCGGATGCCGGATGGCTTGTCGGCGGGTTGGGCGTCGTAAGGGAGGGGGCAGGAGTCGATGATGATGCCTGCTCGGGTGCATCGGGTGCGCGCTTGTGGGCCGGTGAGGCCGAGGGGGGTGACGTCGGTGATGACTTGGTGGGTGTCGGTTCCTCCGGTTGAGAGCAGGAGGCCGTGTTCCGTGAGTGCGTGGGCGAGTGTGCGGGCGTTGGCGACGGTCTGGTGCGCGTAGGTGGCGAATTGTGGTGTTGCTGCTTCGCCGAGCGCTGCCGCCTTGGCGGCGATGCTGTGCATGTGGGGGCCGCCTTGGGCGAAGGGGTAGACCGCTGCGTCGAGGCGGTGGGAGAGGTGTGAGTGGCTGAGGATGAGGCCGCCGCGGGGTCCTCGGAGTGTTTTGTAGGTGACGGCGCAGACGATGTCGGCATAGGGGACGGGGTTGGGGGCGGCGCCGCCGGCCACCAGGCCGGTCACGGGGGCGGCGTCTACCAGCAGGTACGCTCCGACTTCGTCGGCGATCTGGCGGAAGGCCTGGTAGTCGATGTGGCGCGGGTAGTAGTTGCCGCCGCACACGATGGCCTTGGGCCGGGTTTTCCGGGCCATGTCGCGGACCTGGTCGTAGTCGATCAGGTGGGTGTCGCGGCGGACTTGGTACCAGTGGAAGTCGAACAGGTGCCCCGAAAGGTTGTCGGGGAGGCCCTGGGTGAAGTGCCCGCCGTGTTCCAGGGCCATCGCCAGGACGGAATCCCCGGGATGCAGGATGGCTGCGTAGGCTGCCAATACAGCGCTGGTGCCGGAGTACGGCTGGACGTTGGCGTACTCGGCTCCGAAGAGTGCGGTGGCCCGCTGGATTGCCAGCTCCTCGATCTTGTCGACAATTTCACAGCCGCTGTGGTGGCGTCGCTCCGGGTACCCTTCGGCGTACTTGTTGATCAGAAGACTGCCCATGACGTCGCGGACGGCGGGGAAGGCGTAGTTTTCGCCTGCCATCATCAGAAGGCTGCCGCGCTGGCGTTCTTCTTCGGCAATGACCAGGTCGGCGAGCACACTGTCCCGTTCACGGAGGTGGGCGTAATCGCTCTCTCCCGGCGAGTCCGCGGCTGCCGGTACCGCGACCTTCGGTGAGGTGGACATCAGTTTCCACTGTAGAGCCAGGAACCGGTCCGGGTCCGTACCGGCACTTCGGACCAACCGGCTGCGGCGGCCACCGGCCCGCTCGCGACGGGCGGCTGCCTCCGTGTGGGCCCCGGTGCGGGCCTTTCTAGACCGTGCACATGCTGCCGGTGACCGAGCGAGTGCCATCGATGATGGCGTCTTCCAGTGTGCGGGGTGCCACCGCATCTCCGACCCGTACGATGCCGGGCCGCCCCCGCAGTCGTGACCACAAGTGACTCTCCGGCGCTCGTGCTGCGGCCACCACGATGGCCCCCAGCCGGGAGTCGAGGGGGTGGGTGCGTCCTGAGTGGACATGCCGTATCACCGCGGGAGAGGTGGCCGAGGGGATCACCAGTTCCTGTCTGGGCAGCACCCGCACCCCCAGTGCCGTCAGACGTGTGCGGAAGGCGTCCTGCTCGCAACGCCGCAGCCAGTGGCCGGGAGTTTCCGAGGCGGTCGCGAGAGTGACGGCATAGCCATGGGTTGCCAGGATTTCCGCGGCATCCAGAGCTGACCATTCCCCTTCCCGATCCAGGACCAGCACCGACCCGATCAGGGGGGAGGGCCGGGCTATCGCAGTCCAGGCGTCGAGGGTGACAGCCCGGCCCGGCACCCTGACGGGATGGCCTGCGCGCGCGCCGGTTGCTATCACCACCCGGTCATAGCCTGAGCAGTCTTCCGCCTTCACGGTGGTGTTCATGCGGACGTCGACGGCGCGTGACTGGAGTTCGGTGTGGGCCCAGCCGAGCCAGCGCTGCCACAGCGTGCGGCGCGCCGCGGAGGAACCGGCAAGGACCAGCTGGCCGCCCAGGCGGTCTGTGGATTCCGCGAGGATCACGCTGTATCCCACCCGTGCCCCAGCTGTGGCCGCGGCCACCCCGGCCGGCCCGCCACCGACCACCAGCAGCCGACGCGGACGCCGGGCTGTCCGGTGCGGCCCGGACGCCGGAAGCCGCCGTGCATAGGCAGCCTCCCAGGCGGCCGGTCGGCGTCGGTCCACAATCGCTTGCACCTCCGAAGGCTTCACGCGCGCCACCTTCCCGAGGCGCGTACGACCGGACCGGCCATGACGGCTTGCACCACGGCGGCGGCCGGGAGACCCTCCACAAAATGATCAAGACTCGGATGTTCGTTGTTGCTCATCCCGCAAGTGCCTCGCGCTCAGCCAGTCGACCTGCGTGAGGCCGAGCATCTCTGAAATCAGCCGAATATCCGCAGCGTCGGTTCGCTGCGCGCCGGCGACCGTGACAATGGTGCGGGCGTGCTCGGGCGCGCTGCAGCCGCGCTGATTGAATTCAGATTGTCCAAGCGCGGTTCCGTCTTGACGGGAGAGCGGGAAGGGCGCCGGTCGCCTGCGGTCATAAGACAGCCTTCTTCCAGGAAAACGTAGGGGCAGCCGCCGGGACAGCGGCGCTCAAGACGTGAACCGTTGCGCCATCATGTCTCGCGCTACGTCTCCTTGAGGCCTTGGCGTCCGAAAGGTCTGCTACATGTCAGTTACGGCGACGTTAGATGTGACCAATCAGTAGAACAATTGCTGTTGTTCAAGTTGCAATCAGGATTTGTGCTGAGGCAAGAGGAACACCAGGCCCCGCGAGAGGCTCCATTCCACCACGCCCTTTGTTACCTTCAGTATCTGTTTGCGTATGCCCCGTAATCATGGGCCCGTGTGTGGAGCAATCTCTTGCCGGTGGATGCCGTGTGGTACGAGCGGTACTCTTGACATCCTGAGTTGCCGGATATGCAACGAAAGGGGTTGCCCGCGATGAGTGGACGCACGGCCACGGGGCTGCGGCGCGACCTCGAACTGCTGGAAGTGCTGAGCAGTCCAGAAGCCATTCGCGGGCCCGGCCTGAGCGTGACCCGCATCGCCGAACTGGCGGGGCGTGAGAAAAGCCAAGTCTCCCGTGCTCTCGCCGGAATGCGAGAGGAAGGGTTGGTCGACCGGGATGCTGACACCCTGGCTTACCGGTGCGGCTGGCGCCTCTACGCCCTGGCAGCATCCACCGGTGAGAGCAGGCTGGTGCATACCTCGGGCGTGCATTTGCGTCGCCTTGTCGCCCAGCTCAGGGAAACGGCACACCTCTGTGTGCTGCGCGGTGGGGACGTCTTGACGTTGCTGACCGAACCCTCCGAGCATGCCTTCCGCAGTCTCGGATGGGAGGGGCTGTCCGCACCTGTGGCCCAGACCTCCTCCGGACGGGTGCTGATCTCAGACTGGGACGAACCTGCCGTACGGGGCTTCTTCAGCGACGAGATGCTCGCCCAAGCCCCCGCCCAGCAGCGTCTCCGCACGGTCGATGAGCTGCTCAACGAACTGCATCACATCAGGATTACCGGCTACGCCAAGATCGACGGTGAACTTGAGGAAGGCCTGGTCGGCGTCTCAGCTCCCGTACGGGACTACCGCGGCCGCCTCATCGCCGCCATCAACGTCGGTGCACCTCGTGGCCGGATGCGGGACCGGCTGGACGCTGCGGGGCGCCTGACGATGCGCTGTGCCGCCCAGCTCTCCCGGGCGCTGGGCTACACCGGAGCCATGGTCGGCGAAACCGCACAACCGCACCCGCGTGTCCGCCGGCCCGGGCCACTGGCGGGATCGTAGCCCCGGTTCGGCCTTGGACCTCCTGCTCGGGATGGATGAGCGCCTCGTCGCAGGGTCTGCGGGCGTTACAGGTGCCGCCTCCCTTTCGGCCGGCCGTACCACGGCGCCGGCGTCACGGGCCGAATGAGATGACGTCCAGGCGGCCCGACCGTGCTCACGGCCGCAAGGACCGGCAACCGCGCCCGGAAATGAGGCGGCGATCATGGCGGTCATGACGGCCTTCGTAGCCATGCCTGCCGGGGCCGTGCGTCCTGCGGTCAGCTGACGGAGCGGGCGCGGCCGGGAGCGCGCGGTTCTTGGCCGGCACGGGAGCCACCGCGCGCGAGCGCCGCCGCGCGCGAGCGCCGCCGCGCGCGAGCGCCGCCGCGCGCGAGCGCCGCCGCCCAGCGATGCGGGCGGCAGCCAGTCGCTCAGTCTGCAGGTTCGTTGGATAACACCCATCGACGCCCGGCCGACGCGTTCGACGGACTCGAGGCCCTTGCGGGCGATCCGGGCTGCGATTGCCCCAATAGCGATTTTCGCGTCTCCTGTGGCATTGGGACCGCAACGGCTTCAGAGCCTGGCTGTCGCGGGTGTTGGCCGGGGAGAGTCCGATGCGCGGGGTCAGTCTGTCCGCGTCGGACATGGCATACATCCTGGAACCTCGCTCATCCAGGCGACGGACCCTCCAAGTTCGCCCCCGTAGGCGCGGACAGCCGAGGACCTGTGCGGGAGAGGCCGACCAACTCCTCCTCGTCCAGGAGCTGATGAACCTTCTTCCGCAGTCGGTACCAGAGAAACCTGAGATGGCAAACCGGCGATGCACGATCGACTTCGCCCCCCGGCGCGCAGGACGTGCCCGCCCGTACACCCGCCGAATACGCAGATGTCGCCGCGAAGACCGCCTGATCATTGATGTTCGCCCCCGCCCCCCTGCGGCCGCACACGGCCCGGCGGCAGCAAGGGCTTCGCGATCTCCCACAGCCCGTCCGGAACGGGTATTCCCACCCAGTAATCCCAGTGCACTACCAAGGGGCAACAGCTATGCAGGGCACGGGCTCAGGTGATGATGCGGTCCAGGCGCGCGATAGTCTCCAGAGCTGACCGGCCACTGTGATAGGCGCCTTTCCATACGCTTCCGATCGTATCGTTCAGAATGGTTCCGTCGCGACTGGCGAGCATCCTCCATTCGCCGACGTCAGGGGCGATAAGATGCTCTTGCGTGAAGTTCCAGACGCTGACGAAAGCATCAAGGTAGCGTGTATCGCCGGTGAGTTCATAACAATCGAGAAAGCCGACGAGGGCTTCTGCTTGTTGCCACCATTCCTTGTCCTGGTCCGTTGCAGCACCCTGGTGCGGACCCTCGCGGAATATCCCGCCGTAGATAGGGTCCAGTCCGTAGGCGAGCGCATGCTCTCCGAGGCGAGCGCGAATTCGGTCGTCCACCGGTTCACCGAGGACTTCTGCCGCAGCCCCTAGGAGCCAGCAGAGTTCAAGGTTATGACCATATGAGGTCACATCCTGTGTCTCTCGGTGTTCGCCGGCGCGTTCCGCCCCCCAGGTGTGAGCGACGGGAGCGGTTCTCTGCGGCAGAAAATCGTCGGTTGTCTGGTTCCTGCCTGCGCCGCTGTCCTTGTCAACGAAACGCGAACTGATCAGCCGGACGGTTTCTCGCAAGCGTCGGCGATGCTTCTGGGAACCCGTGACCTTTGCAAGTTGCGAGAAGCTTTCCATCATGTGCAGGTGAACGTCGAGGCTCTTCCCTGGTCCTTCCGGGTGCCAGTCCTGTGAAAAGTTCTCGTGGTAGCCGCCGTTCAGTATGTCGGCTGCTATCACATGGCACAGGTCAAAGGTGGCCTCTGCCAGCTCGAGGGCCTGAGTATCACCACTCACCGATGCGTACATGCTCAAACCGTAGATGGCAAAACTCTGGGCATACAAAGTCTTGGCAGGGTCCAGCGGCTTTCCATCCCTGGTGGTACTCCAGCGGAAGCCGCCGTACGCTTCGTCCCAGAAATTCTTCCGCAGGAAATCGACGCCCTGGAGAGCCTGTTCGAGCAAAGAGCCAGCATCTGCTGGACGGTGCTGTGCAAAAGCCGAGAATGCCCAGATCATTCTTGCCTGAGTTATCAGGTATTTCTTGCTGTTTGCACCCAAATTCCCGTCGGCGTCAAATTCCGTCAGGTAGCCGCCGTGTTCAGCGTCCACGGCCCTCGAACTCCAGAAAGGCACGATTCCTTCATCCAGGAGGGAGGCGACTTCGGTGTGGATGCGACGCAAATTGGCGTCGGGCAGGGCTGCTTGTGTGTCCGTCATCGTGGTGCTCCCCGGGAAGAGTGCATGCTCACGTGCTGACGGGACCATTCTCCATCGGCTGGTCGTGAGCCGCCAGTGCGACCGCACTCCGCGTGCGAGGCGGGCGTGACTGCCGTACCCTCCCCTCTATGGCCTCGCGAATCGATTCCGGCTCGCATCTGCAGAGAGGGGCGGTACCCGTCTTCATGGCTTTTGTGGCCATGGGTTTCGGGGACGCGGTGGGGCCCCTTGTGAGTCTGTCGAAGGAAGAGTTCAACCTGTCCAATACGTCGGCTCAATTGATTCCGTTCACCGGCTACGGGGTTTTCGCGGCGCTTTCTCTGCCGATGGGAATTTTTCAGGGCAGACACCGAAGAAAGTCGTTGGTGCTGGCGGGACTGCTCGTGATGCTGCTGGGGCTGCTCATACCGACGGTCGGCCTCTTCAGTATCGGCACGCTGCTTGTCACCGTACTTCTGATTGGCGCGGGAAACGTCATTCTGCAAGTTTCGGGAAACCCGCTCATGCGGGATGCCTCGCCCCCTGGCGGATATGCCCGCAATCTTTCGTTTGCGCAGTTCTTCAAGGGTATGGGGACCGTGTCGAGTTCGCTGATCCCGGTGGGTGCGACTGTGCTAGCGGGGGCGAGCTGGCGCATCATGTTCCCGATTTATGCAGTCTTCGTCCTGTTGTCCGTCGCGGCGGTTCTTCGTACGCGCATACGGGAGTATGATGCGCCGGGTCGGAGACCGCCTGGCTTTGCATCCACCGTCGCGCTTCTCAGGAAACGGTTCGTAGCGGCCATGGCGCTGAGCATATTCGTTTACATAGGAGCCGAGGTCACAGTAGCCACTCAAACCCCGCTTCTACTGCAGGAGCAGTTCGGTCTCGACGCCGGGCGTATCGGCCTTCTCGGTACAGCCCTGTTCGTTACGGCTCTTACAGCCGGGCGCCTCGTAGGCGGATTCCTCCTTCGCAATTTCCACTCCAATACGGTTCTGCGCATCGGCTGCATTATTTCCATCGCAGGTCTCTTGGGGGTGTACATACCCTCGACGGGGATGGCAATCACCTCTTTGATTTTCACGGGTCTGGGGTTCGCCAACACTTTCCCTCTGATCTTTTCCATCACGATCAGAGCCATGCCGGAATACACGGATGCCCTCTCGGGGCTTCTGCTGACCATGGTCATCGGCGGCGCTCTGCTTCCCTTGGTTGCGGGTTTTACTGCAGATCAGACCGGCTCGGTACCCATGTCGTTCTTGATCCCGCTGGCCGCTTTCCTGTTCATCAGTGCCGTTGCCTTCTCGCCGCTCACTCGCCTTCAAGCTGAGCGCCGGCCCGCGGGGTAGGCGCCTGTCCCTGGACCGCCCGGCTCGGTGGTCCAGCGGCCGGTCCTGCCGCGGTACAGTCCTGAACCCTCAGCACGGGAAGCGGGCACATGCTGGCTCACCGCTCATTGAACGGTGCGCCGCTGTGGCACTCGCTCCTGGCGACGATCGTCGTCAGGGGCGCGCGGACGGTGCCGCGGTGCGAGAACGATTGCCGTGGCAAGAACGGCCCTCACGGTGACGCCCGGTCTCACGGCGATGCCGGAACCGAGACGCTGTGCCCGGCATGCACGTGATCCGTCACTGATCGGACTTCCGCGCAGACTCTCGGTTGCTTCTCCCGTGCACGGCGCGGGTCCTGGTTGCCGCATCCGACGCTGCTGGAATTCCAGGGCCGAGGGCCAAATTGAGGAGAGGGCGGCCCGGCTTCGGCGCAGTCACCCGCGGGGGAAGATCCGGTCGATCATCGCGTTGCGGAACAGGCCCTCCGGGTCGTAGTCGTCGAGCAGTCGGCGGAAGTCGTCCCACCGGGGGTAGAGGCCGGCCACCGTTCCTGGCGCCATGCCGAATACCTTCCCCCAGTGGGGCCGCGCCGCCAGGGGGCCGAGCGCTTCCTCCACGGAACGTACAGCCGCATTGACTGCCACCGGATCCGATACCCATGTGAGGTGCACGGCCACGCTGTCCCGCCCGTAGGCCGGTGACAGCCAGCACGGGTCCATCGCCACCGATCGCACCTCCACCGTCAACAGCAGCGGGGAGATTTCCGGGGCGATGCGCGCCACGGCTTCCAGCGCACGCCCTCCGTCCTCGACGGGGATCAGGTATTCCGACTGGAGTTCGTCCCCTGTCGCCGGGGCGAACCCGGCGCGGAAGTGGGGCAGTCGTTCGAACCAGCGGCCCGGCCAGCCCAGTTGAGGTGTGCAGTTCGCCGCGGGGTAACCGGCCACGGGGTGCCGTTCCTCATGTGCCGGGGCAGCGCCCGTTCCAGAGAGGTCCCACCACTCATCGGGCACTCGGCGTTTCACCCATACGTCCGCTGTCGGGCCGAGCGGCCAGAACACCGAGACGCTGTAGCCGGCACCCAGCACTTCGCTCAGTCGCTCGACGAGCACCGGGAAGGGCAGCCCCTCGAAGACGTACTGCTCGACGTCGAAGCTGTCCACCACCCGCATCACCATTTCCACGACCAGGCCGAGTGCGCCGAGCGACACCACGACCCCGTCGAAGCTGTCATCCCCTCGCCGGACGCGTCGTTGGCAGCCGTTCCCCGCGATCATCAGGACCTCGTCGACCTGTGCCCCGACGCACGCGTTTCCCCAGCCCGACCCGTGCGTCCCGGTGGCGCAGGCGCCCCCGAGAGAGATGTGCGGGAGCGACCCGAGAACGGGTAGAGCGCATCCCCAGGCATCCACGACGGGGCAGATCTCGCCGAATGTCAGTCCGGGGCCTATCCGGGCGCCCACAACGGTGCCTGCGTCCCCCTTGACCGGTTCGCACAGCCAGGGCAGTTCCCGCAGCGACACCAACACCCCCCGGGTGTCACCCACCGGCGAGAACGAGTGGCCCCGGCCCATCCCCCGCACTCCGCCCGGTCCGGCAGCGCGCACGAGTTCCTCCACGTCACTCACCGACCCTGGTGAGGCGGTCCCTGTTGCCTTGTACCGCACGTTCCCTGCCCAGTTCGACAGGCTGGTCTCACTCATGGCACGGAGTTCCTCTCTGCTCCTCGCGCGTTGTCGGCCGACATCGTGCTGCTCCGTCCGGGACCTGGCTCAGCGGGACCCGGGACCTCCTTCCCCCACCACCTTGCGGGCCGGCTCGTGGCCTGAGGACAAACGGGCGTGGGAGTCTCGCCGACAGGGTCGCGGAAGCGTGCGCCGACGACAGCTGCGGATCTGCCACCGCCGCCGTGCGGCAACGCGGGGAACTTCTTCGAGAGGACCACGAGAGAGTGTGGCGGGATCCGTGCCCCTCCTCGTCCCCGCAGCCCGCCGGCATGTCCCATAGCTCGGCTGACCATGACCGGGGCCGGGCGAGGCGTTGTGGCACGTAGCGTCGCTGGCGAAGCCGGAGGCCGAGCGGTTCCACATCCCCGGGTGTCTGGCACGTCCAGCGGCGCCGGCGTCTGCCTGGGGCACCCCCTGAGCGAGGCAACCGGTCGAGGCGCGGTCACGGTGGCCTCATGGGCGATGTCCCGGCGCGTGCCGAACGGGTTGGAAGGGGCGCCACGTCCCCGCGGGGGCTGGCCGGAGCGGTCCCTGCCGGCGGACGCCCAGGGGTAGCAGCCCTCGGCGGCGGGGGTGTGCTGGCCACGGACTTCACTTCCCGGAAAGGACCAGCTTGACGACGTCGCCCGACAACGCGTCGAGGGCGGCACCGGCCTCCCGGATCGGGTAGATGCCGGTGATCAGTTCTTCGAACCGCAGGGTCCGGTCGGAGAGCAGGGCAATCGCCTCCGCGTAAGAACGGGGAGGGTTGTAGGTGACGCCGAGCAGCCTGATGCTGGCCTGGCATATATCGCGAGCAGGATCGACAGGGATGACGGTGCCGCTGGAGACGACGTTTCCGACTTCCACCACGGTGCCCAGCCGCCGCACGGCGCCTATCGCCTCGGCCAGTGAGAGGGGACTGTTCGTGGCGTCCACAACCAGGTCAGCACCTCGTCCGCCGGTGAGATCGAGGATCCTCCGGCGGCGTTGGTCCAGGTCGAATTCATTCCTGTCCAGCACGAGATCGGCGCCCACCCGCTCGCCCGCGGCCAAGCGCCGGGGCCGGGAACCGGACACCACGACGGTACCGACGCCGCTCCGGCGCAGGACGAGGGCAGTAAGGAGCCCGACCGTCCCCAGGCCCAGGACGAATGCGGTGGAGTCCGCGGTGAGGACCTCATCCCACGCGCCGGACGGGGTGCGCGTCACGTCCACGGAGCGCACCGCGACAGCGAGGGGGTCCAGCAGAGAGGCGACAGCCGGCGGTAGTGCGTCCGGAACACGCCAGAACCACGTGCCGTCGCGGACCAGTACGTGGTGGCCGAAACCACCGGTCAGTCTCACTTCGGCGGGGCCGCCCGTGTCCCCGGGGGCAGCGCCGATCGCTTCGGGTGGTATGCCGTAAACGAAGGCCTGGGAGCAGGTAGTGGCTGCGGGGCCGAATCGTCGGCAGCCCCAGCAGCGACCGCAAGGCACCCAGGGAAAAAGCGCGACGGTGTCGCCCACGCCCACCTTGGTTCCTGCGGCATCACATCCTGCGAACCCTGGGCCGCCGGCTGTGATCCGGCCGACGATCTCGTGGCCCAGAACGAGGGGGCGGGCAGGTGTCATGCCGACGAAGTGCACATCGCTGCCGCATATGCCGTTGGCGGCCAGCTCGAGGAGGAGTCCCCCCGCCGGTGGTGCCTCCAGCGGGAGTTGTTGCCATTCGAGCCGGTGCGGACCGGTCCAGACCGCGGCACCGGAGGTCTCGCTGTGCGTCATGTGCGCCATGCCTTGGAAGGCCCCTATCAGGGGGTACGGGTCTGTGCTGGGGAGGCTCCGTCCGGGGGCCAGAGGCTCGGGAAGCCCCGCTCGTCGTGGTAGGGCGGCCGGCCGTCGTCCTTGACGATGGGTTGGGGCAGGCCGGCGACGTACTCCAGGCGGATGCCGTGCAGGTGCTGCTTCTCGGTGAACCACAGCAGGATCTTGCCTTGCGGCCCATCCAGAGCCATCCCGTCGCAGCCGACTCCCTGTTCACCGAGTTCCCGCAGGCGCCCCTCCACGTCGGGGTAGTCCATAAACCCCAGGTGATGGATTCCTTCGCCCTGGGCGGCCGAGTGGGTCCCCTCACCGCAGAACTCCATGAGCTCGATGAACGGCGGTCCTTCACGCGAGAAGCAGATGCGAGCGTCATGGAAGTGCGGCTCGGGACTGGAGTGGTCCACGTAGAAGTCAGTGCGGTACCGAGCCACTTCGCTGAAGGTGTAACCGGTGCCCACAGACCATCGTTCGATGGCATCCTCCAAGTCTGCGACCAGCACCCCCACATGGTGGATAAGGGGAGCGCTCAACGCGGATCACCTCCCGCCTTCTGCGTCGATGAGTCCTCTTAGGACGTCATCGGTCCCACAGAGACCCTTCGGCCGTGGTCCCTGCCCGACGAGCTGGGGCGGAGGAAGAATTCCTCCCAGGGACCACCGGCCCAGGTCCGCTCGGCCCGATATCGGTAAGCCAGCTCTCGGGCGACTACGGGCCGGGCGTCGGCACCGACGATTATGTTCACGTCACTGTTTCCGCATCATCTGCGCGGCCTCTTCGACCTCGTGGTCGGTGAGATCCTCGACGAACACGGTGCTGCCGATGCCGGTGAGGAGCGCCAGGTGCTGGGCACCGCCGCGGTGACGCATGGTGTCGGCAAAGGCCGATTCGAGCAGGCCGGCATCGAAGAACATCTCGTGGGTCGAGTGAAGCCCGAGGCCGCGAATGCAACCGGCGATGCGGTCAAAGTCGCGTTCCGCCAGCAATCCACGATTCACCGCGAGCGCAGCGCAGAAGAGGCACCCCATGGCGACGGCCTCACCGTGGAAGAGCGCCGGCAGGGACCGCATCTCGACAGCAGGGGAGAAGGTATGACCGTAGTCGACGATACGCCGAAGGTCCTTCTCCCAGAGATTCTTCTGCAGCTCCTGCGCCATGCCCGTGATGGCGCGGTGCATGACCTCACGCCCGGGTTCACGCTCGCGGGTGAGGGGACCGGTGTCCTGGCAGCGTTCTTGCACCAGTACCGGTCCGAACTCCTCAAGCAGTCGGAACAGTTGTGGATCCTTGACGAGCGCCATCTTCAGGACTTCCCCCATGCCGCTGCGGACCTGCCGTTCGGGGAGGGTAGCTATGAAGGCCCGGTCGATGAGGGTGAGCGGCGGGGGGTGGAAGGTGCCGAGCCGGTTGCGGTAGCCCTCGAAGTTCACCCCGTTCTTGGCGGAGACGCTGCCATCGATCTGGCCGAGAAGTGTGGTGGGCACGCGGACATAGGGGATGCCTCTCCGGTAAAGCGCGGTTGCCATTCCGACGACGTCCTGGAGGACGCCGCCGCCCATGGCAATGGGTGGCGTCCCGGCTCGTTCGGTGCCGATCTCGTTGAGGCGGCTGTCGATGCGGAGCACGTTCTCGATGGTCTTGTGCTCATCGCCCGCAGCCATGGTCATGTAGTTCATCGGGGTATCAGTCGCGGCGAAGTAGTCGCGTACCCGAGATCCGAAGAGATCTTCGACGACTTCGTCCAGGACGGCGAGCCGTGCGGAGTGTGCCTCGCCTCCCCCCGGAATTTGCCGGAGCAGAGAGTTATCAGGGTCGAGGAGGTCCGTCGTCTCCACGACCTCGAACTCGACGTCCTGGGACGTGCGAATATTCCAATGACCGAGATCCATCTCGTTCCTCCTCAGTCACTACACTCAACATCACGCTACGCCTGTCGAATGGCCCTCGCGCGACGCGAGGACATGGGGAACCTGTCCGAAGCGTTGACTGTCATCGACACAACTTGAGGGCTCGGCGGGGGGGGGGCGTAAGATTTGCGGTGCCGAGCACTCCGCCGGCCGACGAATTCCTGTGGCGCTCAGCCGCAGAGCCGGAAGCGACCCAGCGCACCGCGGCACCGCGCCACCCCTCCCCGAGGAGGGTTCCTGTGCTGTACGCCGTCCTGTATCCCGAGTCGCGCTACCAGGGCAAGAGTTTTGCCGCTTCATACACCGGGCCCCGCGTCTATGGCCTCAGCGGCCTCGGCCTGCCCCGGATCTGTTCAGTCCGGGTGCCGGACGCCCGGTCGGACGGAGTTCTCGGCACCGTGACCTACGGCATGTACGTGTGGGAGCAACGCCCGCATCACCTCCTTCCCACCGAGCACGAAATCGGCATGACATGCCTGCGCATTACCGAGGACGTGCCCGATCTCGGTGAGTGGAGCGGCCGCGCACGCTATGTGGTGTTGTACATCGCATCGAGCGTCAGCCCACGGATGTGCCACACGAACGGCGCCTTCCGCGGAGCCGACCTGCCGATCGTGGAGAGTTCTCACCCGCACTGAGCCTTGGGCAAAGGGAACGAGCAACCCAGGAGTTCCGCAGGAGACCGGTCCACGAGAAGGTGCCCTCCTCGAGGGCCGCGCTCCGTGCAGACCTGACCGCTGGACTGAGCACCCCCGGCATGAACGGTCTCTGCCGTGGATGAGCAGGGCCAGCTGGCGTCACCCCTTACCTCACGCCTGGCACCGCCTGCGAGGACCCGCCTGCGATCCGCTCTGGAATTCCCGGCCGTTCCGGCCGCAACGGCTCGATCCGCGCCCCCGTGCGCATCACTACGGCGCACCCGGACCGCGATCAGGTGACCGGCCCTTGCGACCGCAACGCGCCGGCGACGCATTCCCGCGCTCAGGGAATGATCGTGGGAATGGCCCCGCCATCCACGCGGAGGGCAGCACCCGTAGTGGCTGAGGAGGCGTCGGAGCCTACGTAATGAACCAGGTTGGCCACTTCGGCAGGCCGGCTGAAGCGTTGAATGAGCGATGTGGGCCGGTAGGAGACGAAGAACTCCCGCTCGGCTTCCTCGAAGGTCATCCCGTCATAAGTGTTGGCGATGAACTCCTTGGCCCCGGGAGTGAGGGTGGGGCCGGGTAGCACGCAGTTGACTGTGACACCGGTCCCGGCCACTGCCATGGCGAAGCCACGGGATACGGCCAGCTGAGCAGCCTTGGTCATGCCGTAGTGGATCATTTCCCGCGGAGTGAAAACGGAGGACTCGCTGCTGACGAATACCACCCGCCCCCAACCGTGTTCAACCATGCGCGGCGTGTAGTAACGGGTAAGTCGTACTCCGCTGAGCAGGTTCACTTCGAAGAGACGCCGCCATTCGTCATCGCTGATCTCGAAGGCGGGAGCCGCCAGGTAGATGCCGACGTTGTTAACCAGAACATCCACATCCGGAACAGCGGATTTCACGGCGTCTGTCCCCTCAGCAGTGGACACGTCGCCCGGGGCGGGGAAGACCTCCCCCGGAACGACCCCCAGTGCCGCACGGATGCGGTCTGTTGCCGCCCCGGTCCGTTCCTCGTCACGCCCATTCACGGCAACCCGGTGGCCGTCTCTGGCGAACGCCTCGACGATGGCCTCGCCTATGCCGGACGTTGATCCAGTCACCAAAACGGTGCGAGGAAGAGCAGACATTGCGGACTCCTCGGGATGTTGGAGGACCGGGTGGCAGCGGTGACGCACTATGGACCATGTCGCGTGGAGGGCCACAACGATTCGTCGGTCTCTTCCAAAACGCGGGGAGATACCTGCCCCGCTCAACCACCCTCTGTGGGTTCCCACTTTAACGTGCACGCCAACGTCGTGACCTGTGCGCTGGTATGCGGGCCGCCCCAGACCCCCGTATCCGCGTCCCGTCGCGGAAACGTCCCGCTGGAGATTCCCATTTAGATGTCAAGCGGCCCGAGTGTCGGACTGTATGACGTCGTAATACAGTCCGTTACGCAGCAGGGCCCATAGGACGCTGCCACGGCGCTGGGCGAGGGCTATCACAGCTTCGATATGACGCTTCCCCCTTCTGCCACCTTCTCCCGGCAGCATTTCGCAGAGCTCGCGAATCCCTGCCACCAGCACAAGGAACCGCCGCGGCGCTCTGGCGCTGCGGCCGGTCTTGGAGCTTGATCGTCCCGGTCCTGTCCCGGTTCGCCGGAGACGGTATGTGCTGCAAGGAAACAGGCTTGTAGGAGGTAATCGCCGTCCGCTTCTGGCAGGCCTACTTGAGGCCATCGGCGTACGCCTTGATCGCGTTCGTTGATCCGCCGAACGCCTCACATAGGCCAGAAAACGGCTTCACCGAACCGACCGGCTGCATGCCGTTCCCCGGTGGCGTCCACGCTTCCGCCAGGGCCCCGCACCCGCTGTAGGCGCAGCGCCCCACGCAGCGCCACGCGTGCTTTCGGCTTGCCGCGTCGTCTGCGCGACGAGAGGCAGAGGTCATTAGGGATCCGATGTGTGTTCCCTACGTGCACTGTGGTGCAATGACAGGACGGACCGTTTTACCGCCCAGTTGGTCAGGGTAGCAACGAAGGTCCTGGCACAGGGTGGCCACTATGTGCAGCCCGTAATCGCCGCACGCCGGTGGATCATTGGGGAGCGAGGCATCTGCGGCGGGACGGCAGGGTGGAATGTTCGGTATACCGCCCAAGCCTACGAACTGCGAAAACCCATGGACAACAGCGGTTGTCCCCATTGCACCACGCTCTTGCGTCCGTCCACTCCTCTCCACAGGCAGCCGAGAGTAGACGGTCCCACACCAGGTGGTCTCACCCCCTGACACCAGAGATGACAACTGCTTCGCCAGGCACAACAAGACGCAGAACCGGCAAGACAACGGAAGGTGCGCACGGAAGTTGGATCACCGCGTCGTGCTGGAATGCGAGAGCCGGTGACGCATGACCGGACCTTCTCCAAGGTGGACCGGGCGTTACCGTCGATGCAGGCCTGTCTTGACGTACGGGACGGGCGCCAAGCCTCTCCATGTCCGGGCGAGGCTGAACGCCTCGCGGGCGCCGTAAGCCGGGGCGAGGTCCCGACACCGCGGTGAAGCACGATCTTGCGGTGGGGTACGTGCGTTACCGGTTAGCGCGCCATGGTCTCGCGTGCTTGGATCGCGACCTGCAGTGCCAGGCGTGTTTGCGGGTCACCGAGGTCTGCAGCGAGAATGCGCTTGATCCTGTTCAGCCGCTCGTAGAAAGAGGGGCGGGACATGCAGGATGCCTCAGCTGCGGCTGTTTTGTTGCAGCCGTGGTTCAGGTAGGAGGCCAGAACTTCAGTCAAATGTGTCTGATGCCGTGCATCGTAGGCCAGCAGTGGTCCTATCTCGTGCTCTACATACGCCTGTACCCGCGGGTCGTTCCGAAGCAGGTACAAAAGGCCTCTCAAATGAGCGTCAGGCAAACGGTGATACGTCCGGGGTGGCTCGACGCGCTGGGCACGGCCCCTCTTTTGCATATGCATAGCTGTGTCGGCAGCTTTGACCGCTTCCAGAAGACTGCGCCGGGCGTCGTGAAGTCCGTCGGCCTTCGGACCCGCCGCTACGAGAAGTTCTTCGCTGTCCTTGTGCGGAAACGCCTCTGACGCCGACGTCCTGCTGGGCACCGGAGGCCTGCGCAATTTTGCGCTCAGGAGGTTGAGGATGTGCTCATCGGAGTCACCGGGGTCCAGGGCGATCAGGAGCCCGACGGTCCTGTCTCCCAAGTCTCCCACGAGTGCCGTCAGATGGAGATCACGTACGACCGCTGCCACGTACTCCGTCAGTGCGGGTGAGGGGCCGCTTCTGTGCTGGAGCCATGGCTGCCTGATGACAACGCCGACAAGTTCGTTCCCTTCCAAGGGCACGCCCAGTGCGCCGGCCCGCAGCGAGATGTCTTCAAGCGTGCGCGAGTGCGCACAGAGGGCGGCCAGAATCGAGCTGTGCATCTGCCGCTCCAAACTCCCAAGGTTGCGCATGGTGAGCCTGTTCAGCGCCAGGGTGGAAGCCCCCCGTTCCAGAATCAGCAGGCAGGCGTCAACGAAGCCCCCGGCGTTCTCCTCGAGCTGAGCGGGCAGGAGCATCAGCAGCCGCCCCCAGTCGCTGCCGCGTGCGCCGACCACGGCCGTCGCCCAACCCGACTGCTCGTCGTATGCGATACGAGCATTCGACTCTATCTGGCGCGACCGGCCCTCCCAGTTGCTGATGAGCTCACGCGGGCTGTCCCCGGCGCTGTCGCAGGCAAGGATCTGATGGGCAAGGTTCTCCAGCACCACGGGGGACTGTGACATCCGGGCCATTTCCCGGACGACCTCCGAGGGATCAGCTCCTTCGAGCGCTAGTTCATTGAACGTCCGGTGCACGGCATCGCTGGCATTCAGCAGCTCGAGTCTTTCCTCCACGACCAGGTCATTCACTTCCTTTGCAATATCCGTGCATCGCACACGTTGGTGGAGGGTGATGAGCGGAAAGCGGCACAGTTGTGCAGCACGTGCCATTTGTTGCAGCAGGGCAGGGGAAGAAGTGTCCTCCAGCTGCACCACAAGCCCGCATGCCCCCGCAATCGCCAGTCCTTGAATGTACTCCGAAAGCGCCGTCAGCCTCTCAGGGAACCCAGCACCGGTCGTCAACAGCAACTCACCGCCTCGCAGTGCCTGCGCTGCGTCGACCGCATCAGTGCAGTGAACCCACTGCACCAATTGCCCGAGCCGGTCGGCACCGGCCACCACTTCGGGTGACCCTGACTGAAAAGCCGGGAGGAAGAGCACGTCTTGCAGGGTGACAGACACCTCGGCACGCTCCCCTCAGGACCTGAAGCGGACGGGGCCGGACGTGCGAACAGGCGAATGCATCTCGCATCCGGTCAGTGATGGGGCAAGCCTTGATCACTAGCCGCACGGCCGTCCGATGATTGTTTTGCTGCTGGCGGTCAGCAACGTAGGTGCCTGCCGGAGTGAGCCACAATGCCGATTGGTGCTGCCGCAACGCACTGGGCCGCGCCTGGCCACTAGGACTGACATAACCATGCCCTGTGGCGTGGGACCGGGCGTAGATTCAGTGAAATGATCCATTTATGCACACGGCAGTCGCTGGAGGCAGGTGGGAGCTTGGTTGCCCACATTGCAAAGACTCGAGGGTGGGCCGCAGCGGCTACGGATCTGGGTGGATGACAGGACACGAAGGCATGCCAAAACGGTCTATTTAGCGTGGAGCTGACGCAGGGGAGGGGCCCCCTCCATGACCTACTGCCCTCCCCGGCACTTGCAACGATCGATCCGCGGCAACATCCCCATACCGGGGGCTCGCCCTGCACGGGCGGCGCCATGTGGCGGACGTGCCCCTCCTCTGAACGGTGACCGTCCTGGCTTCCAGCCGCTTCCGCGTAACGACGAGTCGGGTTGCGCCGAGCAATACCAGCGGATACGAGGAGGGCTTGGGGCGGGCTTCGGAAGCGGAAGATGGGGGGCCTGACAGCGGCCCATTCCACGAAGCAAACCGCCGGCCCTGGTTCCTCCAGGACCCGGCCTTGGTACGTGAGCCGGCCTTCGGTCCGATGCCGGCAAAGCACCGCCTGTGACAAACGGTCGGGCAGGGAAATGGTCATCCAGTGCCCACGTCGAGACGGCACCACGAGTACAGCGGTGCCAGAGCGGCCTCATGGGCTGGCGCGCCAAACGAGCGAGCAGGTGGCGATTGCGATCTTCGCCGTGCCCATTGCCGCTGATCGGTAACGCGGCTGACGGGGAGGACACAGGGCCGTCGGTGTTGCCCACGGGGCGTGAACATGATGATGCCGACGGCGTACGCCGTCATGAGCTTCCATACCAGCAGCTGCCGAGGGCTGCCGACAGGCGAGGCTGTGGCCACCAAGTCGCGGGGTCCACGAGAATATGTGGCAAGCCGCGTCCATGAACTGCAGCGACAGGCTTCGGGTGCCGGAGATCAGGGCGATGGAGCTGGGCGGACGACGCAGCAGCTTGGAGGGATGGCTGACATGCGCCCCCGGCTATCGGACCTCGTTGAGCAGGCCCGTGCTGACGTCAAAAACGAAACCGCGTACCGATTCAGTGTGCGGAACGAACGGACTTGACCGGATACGCCCGATGGACTGCCGCACATCTTGCTCGAGATCATCGAACGCCTCCGGAGACCATGGCGGTTTCATGCCGTTCTCGTCGGCAAGCTGCTGCGTGAAGGCGTCGTTCTTAAAAGTGAGCATGCCGCAATCGGAATGGTGCACGAGGGCGATCTCATTTGTTCCCAGCAGATGCTGGCTGATAGACAGTGAGCGAATCACATCGTCCGTGACTACGCCCCCCGCATTGCGGATCACATGTGCCTCGCCTTCCTTGAGGCCGAGCAGGGCATAGACATTCAAGCGGGCGTCCATACAGGCCACCACCGCCACATGCCGGGATGGGGGCAAAGGCAACGGACCTCTGTGCGAGGAAGCGTACTCCCGATTGTTTGACAGGTAGTCATCGGTAACCGTCATCACTACTCATTCCCTTCGTGAAAGAGGTGCTCTGACAGAAGGCCCCTCCGCGCCAGTAGGGCTGGCGGGGACCCTCTTCACCTCGCAGACGCCCGGGCGGTCATGCCATTGCGTAACATCGCCTCACGCTCATTAGGCCACCTCAGTCGCACTCTTGCACCTCCTGCGGGGCGCCGGTCGCCCAATGTCGCCCGCCGCAGCTCAAGCAGCGTGCCCAAAAGGATCTTTCCCTCCCGAGAGGCAATGGGACCAGGAGTCGGCAAGACCTTTGGGCGCTCGCCTGGGGCACGAGAGCCCGGTCTGCACGGTGCGGGGTAGGCCAAGCGGTGGTCGCCGGCGTAGTGCTGTGGTCTGTGCTTCCAGCACTCCGCTCCACGCTGACGGCACCGTGTGCACCCACCAGGTGGCCCAGCGGTGAGCCGCGCGTCCCCGCCTCCGGGTGCACCCGCCGGGCAGGCTACGAAGCCACCTGTCGCAGGCCGTAACTGCTGGTGGAGCGACAGTCACACCCGTCGGCCGACTCATGAGGAGGCATGTACCGCGCACCTCCGCAGCCACCTGGCGGCCGGCCAGTGACTTGCGCAGCCAAAGGCCTTGGCCAGTGCACGTCTGGCGGCGCGGAGCTGCGTTTCTCCCACGCGAGATCGGCCCGGCGCTTCAGGTCCCTCAGTTCACCTGAACGGCGGTGTGCGAGGCCATCAAGGCTTTGCGTCGACGATCGGCCTTCGCGCGGATGTGGCGGAGCCCCCGGCGGCCCCGGGCGGGGGGTGAGCCGACGAGCTTCCGCCAGCCGCTCCCGGGAGCAGCGGAGGCCCTCCGCAAAGGGCGGGCGAGGCGGAGTTGGGTGTGGGTGGCGATGATTAGCCAGGTCCACAGGTCGGCGGTGCGCCGGACGCGGACCTTGGGGACGATCCAGCCCAGGTTCTGCTTGAACGGCGATTCGGCCACGAGGAGGATGTCCGCATCACCCGGCGCACTGCCCGGCGTGCACGAGTCGGACGACGACATCGCGCAGCCGGGCGGCGGTCACCGCCGTGGCATCGTCGGCCGGGCCCAGCCGGATCGCGTTCCACACGGCCGTCCACGGCGTGCGCCCGGCCTCCAGGGCAGCGATGAAGGAGTAGAGCCAGCCGGCGATGAACTGGTCGGCGCTGAGACCTCGGCCGTAGACGTGGCAGAACAGCAGGTCCTGAACCCACGCCCTGGCAGCTGCACGAGGGCCTTCCACATAGCGGCAGGCTTCTGAATCATACGACGAAGTTCGGTCCGCAATCCGCCACCTTGTCCCGGTAGACGAAGTTTCCGGTATTCCCTTCGGGGCTGTTCAGGAATGGGACATCTCCCTCGAAGTCTACCGGGAATGCGTACATCCCCGGCTTGAATGCTTCATGGTTGACGCCAATCGTGACCCACACAATTCCATGGACCCTGGCAACATTGGGCTCCCACTGAAGCCAGCCCTCGTACCCAGGCTTAACCGTGATGCTGCGGGTCTGGTTCTTGGTGTATGTGTATCCATACGACGTTGACCAGTTTTTCTCGACGGAAACGGCGAGGGATCCTCCGCCGGTGAATCCACCCTTGGTCGCGATGCCGTAGTTGATGGTCGCCGTTACGCTTCTGCTTCCACCCTCGGTGAGGGTTTTGCTGACCATATACCCCTCGGATGTGGCGTAGGTTTGATCTCCGCCTCCGCGGCTACAGTTCTTGTCCGGCGTCATGACTTTGGTTGCATGCTTCATCCGCTCCGCGACCGGGAGCTCTTCGCGGCTTTCTTCTATGAACGACGAGACGTGGCACGCATTGTAGCCACCTTTGTAGCCGTTCCTTTCGCAGAATTCTTTCGCGCGCGCGAATTCGGGCATCGACAGGTAGTTCCTGTCCAGCTGGGTCAGGTCGTTGTATGCGGCATGGGCTGATGTTGGCGCAACGAGTGACCCGACTGTCGCCAGTGCGCCGGCGACCACTACATTTGCGAGCGAGTATTTCCTCTGCATGTCACATCTCCAGGGCTGAGTATTGAGCCGCTGACCTCGGCTGCTGTGCAACCTGATCTGGCGTGAACTTTGGCTGGAGTGCGATGATGGAGCATCGTCGGACCGAATGACTATGCCGCGTTTGTAAGCCGACTACTCTCTTTCTTACACTCCGGTCGACGGCCAAGTAATGTCGGGCAGGCTGTCGCGGCGGGCGGATCTCGGTGAGGGCCTGAAAGCGGGGGGCCGCGATGTCGCCCCTGTCTCGCACCGGCCCAAGTGCCGTCGACGATGACGAAGTCATCCTCGCCCAGACCCATCAGGGCCTCGTGGAGGCCCGGCGCCCGGGTGGCCAGGACCTCGAGGGTCTCGTCCACGTACCGCCATGGCGTCTTTTTGAGACACCCCGAATCCTGCTCCTACCTGGGCGAGCGTCTCGTTCTTCCGTAGGTGGATCAGGACGAGCAGAGCCTGCTCGAAGCAACCCAGCTTCCGCCACGGCGAGTTCAATTCACACCTCCGGGCGTAGGTGAGCCAGGAGACACGCTCGACCAGCTCATGCGGGACGTCGAGCATGGAAGGTTACGGAACCAACGGAGCCCGTCGGTGGCCGGTGTGAACCATTCCAACTTCTCTGCCGCTCCGTTGTGAGCCAGCAGAGAGGATGGGGCACGTGCCCAAGAGGATTGACGCAGCCTTTCGTAGCCAGGCCGTGCGGCTGGAGACAGAGCACCGTTCGGGGTACTGCTCGGAACGTGCACTGCGCGTCCAGGTCGCGGAGTCGCTCGGTGTCTCCCGGGAGTCGGTGCGGCGCTGGGGGACGCAGCACGAGATCGACGCAGGCCAGGTCGCGGGTGTGAGGACGGACGAGCGAGAAGAACTGCGCAGGCTGCCGGAGGAGAACAAGCGCCTTCGCGAGATCAACGAGGTGCTGATGTCCGCGACGATTTTCTTCGTGGGGGAGCTCGACCCCCGAAACCCCTGATCGCCGCCTTCGTCGATCAGACGCGGGCCGCTGGGCATGCCGTCGAGTCGCTCCTCATCGTCCTGAATCAGGCAGGACTGAAGATCGCGGCACGAACCTTCGGGGCGTGGTGCGCCCCGCCCCCCTCCCGGCAACCAGCCCGCGGCCAGACCGCAAGTAACGCCCTCGTCGAGGACGCCGTCCGCCGGCTGGACTTCACCACTACCGCGGCCGGCGAGCATGTGCTTGCTCCCGAGGGGCTCTACGGCCGGCGCAAAATGCTGGCTCTCATCCGCCGCACCCTCCTGCCCGACGCCGGTTCGGGGCCGTCGACCGCGCGATGCGCTCGCTCGGCCCCAACGGCGTGGTGCGCGGGCGAAGACCCGGGTGCGCGATCCCGAACCCGGCCGACACGCGGGCCGTGGACCTGCTGGACCGCGACTTCACCGGCGAGGCCCCGAACCGGAAGTGGATCACCGACTTCACCTATGTGCGCACCCACCAGTCCTTCCCCTACGTCGCGTTCATCGTCGACTGCGCTCTCCCAGAAGATCGTCAGCTGGGACGCCTCCATCAGGCGGGACATGGAGCTGGTCGACGTACCGCTGCGGATGGCACTCTGTCGACGCGCGCACGGGAGCAACCCCGTCGCACGCGACCAGTTCATCCACCGCAGCGACGCCGGATCGCAATACACCGGCGTGCGCTTCACCGAGCACCTGCGCATCGAAGGCATCAACCCGTCGATCGGCAGCGTCGGCGACGACAACGCGCTGATGGAGACGATCGACGGCCTCTAGAAGGCGAGTGCATACGCACCAAGGTCTTCCACGACGGGCACTGGAGAACGGTCCCGACGTCGAGTACGCCAACGCCTCCTGGGAGGAGTGGTACAACAATCGCCGCCTGCACTCCAGTCTGGGCATGATCAGCCCCACCGAGTACGAGACAGAACACTACGCTGACACAGAACCCTCGGCCGACTGATCACCGGCCAGCAAAACACCGGCAGGAAAGTCGGAACGGTTCACTTCCAGGACGATTGCCCCTGTGGGGGCCCTGGTGTCTTTAGCAGGTTCGTTGGACGCTTCGCCGATGAGGAGGCGGAGCACGTTCGCGTGGCCGCACGGATCCCAGCTGCCAGCACCCGTGCCGGTCCGCTTCAATGTCAGAGCCGGCATCGCACCGAAGCTGTCCGCAAAGGTGACAGCCAGGGCAACTCCCGTCGGAGTGGCGAGTTCGCGGTTTGCTGGCCCTGCGAAAGCGGGCGCTCCCGCGACGGCCAGTAGCTCGGCGACGGCTGGCACTGGCACCGGGATGGAGCCGTGCGCGGCCTGAACGCGGCCACCGCCGACTGCGATTGGCGAGCAGACGAGTTGGTCGAGCGCGAGCCACCGTATCCCGGCTGCGGCACCCACGATGTCAGCGATGCTGTCGAGCGCCCCGACCTCGTGGAAGTGTACTTCTTCCGGGACGCTGCGGTGGACGCGCGCTTCGGCCTCAGCCAGGCGAATGAAGGTCGCGGAGGCGGAGTCCCGCACGTCGTCGTCGACGCCTTCGAGGAGCGTCAGGATGTCGGGTAGTTTGCGGTGGTGGTGTGTTTCCGGCACTCTGACGTGCACGTGCGCCGCGGCGAGTGCGTTTCGCGTGACCTGCTCGACGGAGAGTCTGATGCGCTCGGGAAGCGGCAGCGAATTGATCGCGTCCTGGATGACATGTAGTGGCACGCCTGCGTCGATGAGCGCGCCTAGCAGCATGTCGCCGCTGATCCCGCTGCTGGCGTCGAGCCATCCGACGCGAGTCACGGGACCTCGTTCATGGAGCCGGAGCGGAAGCCACGTGGATCGACTTCGACCGTGTCGTAGTCGGCGACCGCGGCCAGGAGATCGGAGCGAGCAGTCAGCGCTTCGACGAGATGACTGTCGACTTCCACCTTGGCGTGGCCGCCAAGGTCGCGAACCCGCAGGTTCTTCACGTTGAGTCCAGCATCGAGCATCACGCGGCGCAGGCCGTGCTCGGCACGCTCGATCCGCTCCAGCGTGTGCCGCGTAATTTGGATCCCGTAGGCGACGCGGCTGGACAGACAGGCGGCTGCGGGCTTGTCTGCTGTGGGCAGGTTCCACTCGCGGGAGATGGCACGCACCTCAGCCTTGGACAGCCCCGCATCGGCAAGAGGTGTGACGGCCCCCGCGACGCGGGCCGCTTGGATGCCGGGCCGGAACCTGTCTGCCAGATCGTCGGCATTGGTGCCTGTTGCGACGTGCTTCAGCTGCAGCTTTTCGGCGAGTGGTCCAAGGACGGACAGCAGCTCTGCCTTGCAGTGAAAGCACCGGTCGCGGCCGTTGTCCACGTAGCCGATGCGCTGGAGCTCGGCCGTCCGGGGAGCGTGGTGAGCGACGTTCAAAAACGCGGCGAAGTCGCGTGCGTCGGCCAGTTCGGTCTGCGGCAGGGACGGACTGACCGCAGTCGCTGCGGTCACGCGGGAAGGCCCCAGGGACCGTGCCGCGGCTGCGAGGAGCAGGGCCGAATCGGCGCCGCCGGAGAATGCGACGAGAACCGAGCCGAGTTGTTGCAGTCCAATCTCAAGGCGATCAAGTTTTGCCTGGAGAGCGGGTTCCAAGGTCATTGTTGTCCTCGCATTCCGCTGAGGAATCGAACCGCTGCGCATCCGGCACCGAAGCCGTTGTCAATGCCGACGACTGTGATACCTGGGCTGCACGACGCCAGCATGGCAAGCAGTGCAGTCACTCCGTCGAGACTCACGCCGTAGCCCGTACTGGTCGGGACCGCGATGACGGGAGCCCTTGTCATACCGGTGACGACGCTGGCCAGCGCGCCTTCCATACCTGCAACGACGATCACAATGTCTGCGGAAGCAATCACTTCCTGTTGTGCCAGCACACGATGCAGTCCCGCAACGCCGACGTCCGCGACGATGTTCGGGGCGTACCCGTATGCCTCCAGGACAACAGCCGATTCGCGGGCGACCACGAGGTCCCCGGTGCCCGCTGTCAAGACAAGGGCGGCGCCGGCCCGGCTCGGACGCGGACGCCATACGAGTGTCCTGAGCCCTGCCGGGCCGCTGTCGAGCACCAGTTCCGCTGCGCCGGTGTTGTGAGAAGCGGCCGCCTGCGCCTGATCCGGATCCGCCCGGGAGAGGATGACGGGGCCCTCATCGGATCCTGCGAACAGATCGGCGACGGCTAGCGCGCACTGCTGGGGGGTTTTCCCCGGGGCATAGACGGCTTCGGCTACACCAGTTCGCTGGAGTCGGCCGTGGTCGATTCGGATCTGGCTATCAGACAGAAGCCTTTCCGGCATAATGTGATTCCCCTTCTTTCAGAGGGCCGCATCTCGTGCGGCGTCAATGCTCGGCAGGTACCCGTACGTACCGTTCGACGAGGCCATGGACTGCATCCACGATGAGCCTTCTGGCGAGATCGAGGTCGTGCACGGCCGCTTTGTCGATGCGGTCGAGAGCGACGATCTCGGCGAACGGGTGATGCAGTCGGTAAGGGCCCGCGGAAGAAACAACACGCCGACTTCAAAGACTGGCTGGGCGACTGTGGTGATGGGAGTCGACCCTGCTGCGTTGTCCCGTGCGGCAAGAAACTTGTTTGCCTGGCCCGAGCCTGTCGAGGTCTTGAAGGGGGCACGGAAAAGGACCCGCACTATGGGCCCCTCGTCAGCGGCCTGGTCCCCGCCCCTGCTCAGAGCAGCCGCCGGTAGGCCGTGAGACACTCTCGATTTGACCGACGTAGACTCGTCCCGGGGGGTTTGTCCTGATGATATGCACCTTTTCGCCACTCGACGTGACCGCGATCTGCCACTGCTGTTCTCCAACGCTCTCCAGTAGCCTGATCATGCCCGTGCAGTCACCGTCCAAGGTGTAGGCGAGATCGTGAGTGAACCTCTCCTCCTCAGAAGCCTCATTCGTGTAGGTCATCTCAACCTTGCCGGTGCCGTCGCCATTAAAGTCGACCAGTACCTGAGCGGCGCTTGGCCCCCGGGTGCCGGAGCTACCGGAGAGGTTGCCGGCGTATAGGCCATGCAGGGTCCCCACTGAACATTTCTCCTTGCGGTTTCCTGCTGGAGCAACCTGAGTGGCAGGCCTGGCCAGGTCTGCCACCGGCATGGTGACCGCCGCACGTGGCAAAGGTGCGGCAGAGGCGGGACCCACACCAGCGACACCCAAAAGCGGTGCCAAGCAAAGCAGGGGCAAGCATCCTCTTACCGCTGCCCGCCGACGGGACAGAGCCAGGGGGATGGTCATAACAGGGTTGTTCATGGAACCTCCTCGATTGATCTCAAGCTTCGCACTTTTGCATTGCTGTAGGGTCAGCGGCTCGCCGCTTTGCTCAACACCGGCCTCATCTTATTGAGAATGTTTTGGCGGGAATTAGGTTGCTCTCCATGAGCATGGAGACCACCGCCTGGAAGCTGCACAGCGTGATGACCGCGCAGCAGGAACACCGTCCCTTCGCCCGTGCGACGCTGCGCCGTATCGCGGCGTTCGCCCGCCCGCACCGCCGCCGTATCGTCTGGTTCGTCCTGCTCGGCGTGGTGACCGCGCTCCTCGCCGTCGCGACGCCGGTGCTGGCCGGCCGCGTGGTGGACGCGATCGTGACGCACGGCGACCAGGGCAGGGTGCTGCGCCTGGCCCTGCTGATCGCGCTGATCGCGGTGGCCGAGGCGGGGCTCGGCATCTTCGGCCGACGGCTGTCGGCCACGCTCGGGGAGGGGCTCATCCACGACCTGAGGACAGCGGTCTTCGACCATGTTCAGCGCATGCAGGTGGCGTTCTTCACGCGCACCCGCACCGGGGCGCTGGTGAGCCGCCTGAACAACGACGTGATCGGCGCGCAGCGGGCGTTCAGCAGAACGCTCTCGGGCGTGGTCAGCAACGTGGTCACACTGCTGCTGACGCTCGCCGTCATGCTCAGCCTGTCCTGGCAGATCACCCTGCTCGCCCTGGTGCTGCTTCCGGTGTTCGTCGTCCCGGCCCGGCGGATGGGCCGCCGGATGGCCCGGATGCAGCGCGAGGCGGCCGCGCTGAACGCGGCGATGGGCACCCGGATGACCGAGCGCTTCTCGGCCCCCGGCGCCACCCTGGTCAAGCTGTTCGGCCGCCCGGAGGAGGAGTCGGCGGAGTTCGCGGCCCGCGCCGCCCGGGTCCGGGACATCGGCATTCGGACTGCCACCTCCCAGACGGTATTCATGACCGCCCTGGCCCTGGTGTCCTCCCTCGCCCTGGCCCTGGTCTACGGCCTGGGCGGCTGGTTCGCCTTGCGCGGCTCCCTGGAGCCCGGCGCGGTGGTCTCCCTGGCCCTGCTCCTGACCAGGCTGTACGCCCCGCTCACGGCCCTCGCCGGAGCCCGGGTGGAGGTGATGAGCGCGACGGTGAGCTTTGAGCGAGTGTTCGAGGTCCTTGACCTGAAGCCGCTGATCGAGGAGAAGCCGGAACCGGAGGCGCGCACGGTCCCCGAGGGCCCGGTGTCCGTGGAGTTCGAGAACGTCCGCTTCGCCTACCCGTCGGCGGACAAGGTCTCTCTGGCATCCCTGGAGGAGGTGGCGACCCTTGACGCCCGCGAGAGCACCGAGATCCTGCACGGGGTCTCGTTCCGGGTGGAACCGGGCCAGACGGTCGCTCTCGTCGGCTCCTCCGGCGCCGGGAAGTCCACGATCGCCGCTCTCCTGCCCCGCCTGTACGACGTGGACGAGGGCGCCGTCCGTCTGTCCGGGGCGGACGTCCGCGACCTGACCGCCGCCTCCGTTCGCGCCACGGTGGGCATGGTCACGCAGGACGGCCACCTCTTCCACGACACGGTCCGGGCCAACCTTCTCCTGGCCCGCCCCGGGGCGACGGAATCCGAACTCTGGGACGCCCTGACCCGGGCCCGCCTCGCCGAGGTCGTCCGCTCCCTCCCCGACGGCCTGGACACGGTGGTCGGCGAACGCGGTTACCGCCTCTCCGGAGGCGAACGCCAGCGCATGACCATCGCCCGACTGCTGCTGGCCCGCCAGCGCGTGGTCATCCTCGACGAAGCCACCGCCCACCTGGACAACACGTCGGAGGCGGCCGTCCAGGAGGCCCTGACCGAAGCCCTGGAGGGCCGGACGGCCATCGTCATCGCCCACCGCCTGAGCACGATCCGATCGGCGGACGCCATCCTGGTCGTCGAGTCCGGCCGCATCGTGGAGCGCGGCACACACGAGGAACTCCTGTCCGCGGACGGGCGCTACGCGGAGCTGCGCCGGACCCAGTTCGAGGAGCCGGCCGCGGTGGGGTCGCCGACGAATTGACAGTGTGAGGAAGCTCTTCCAGGTCCGGTTGGGTCCTTCGTTCGAGGATCTTGAAGATCTGGCGGCAGATGTTGCGCTTGAGGCATCCTGTGCGTCACGGGGGTCTTGCCCTCGCTGACGCGGCTGCGACGTACGTCTTCGTGGAGGGGTCCAGCCGCATCCTGATCAGGGTGATCGTGTCCATCACTCGGTTTCAACTCGCGGTCGCCGCCCCGGTTCAGCCGGAGGCTTCCCCACCTGCTGCGAGATCTGTCTCGACTGAGAGATCCCTTGCCTACCGCCCGCCAATGCGCGACCCGATCTTCGGCACGCTACGGATGGTGTGCTACGCCTCGACTCCGGTCCCCAAAGGGGTCGGTACACCACGCCGCCCGGTTCAGAATGTGCTGGACATCGCGCCCTGAGCAACTATGAGTGGCGGGCCGCGCTCGCTGGTGGAAGGCTCGAACTATGAGCGGCTACGGACCGTTCTGGAGAAGAGGGCTCCCCCTGATCCTGGGAGTCGCGACAGCGGCCTACGCCGCGGTGGTGCGGCCCCGGGCCCTTCGCTGGGGGGCGACCCGTGACGAAGCGGTCCGCACCTTTCCGGGAGACGATCTTATCCCGTATGCCGACGGTCAGTCGACGATGGCCACGACCCTGCCTGCGCGGCCCGAGGAAGTATGGCTCTGGTTGCAGCAGATGGGTTGCAAACGGGCCGGCTGGTACAGCTGGGATCTGCTGGACCACTTCGGTCGGCCGAGTACGAAGAAGATCGTGCCGGAGTGGCAGGACCTGAAGGAGGGCCAGCACCTCGAGACCGTGCCGAGCGGAGAGACCTGGTTCACGGCGGCAAAGGTGGATCCGCCAAGGTCACTGGTCTTGCGGGCGGATCTGAAGCTGCCGTCCGGCCGACCGTTCGACCCGCTCCTCCGGCCCCCGGCGAGGGCCTACTCCGAAGGGATCTGGGGATTCCACCTCGAGCCGGCCACAGCCGACTCGACCCGCCTGGTAGTCCGCACGCGCGGCCGCAGCAGGCCGCAGCCTCTGATGCGGACCGTTGACCTCGTGTTCTGGGAACCGGTCCACCTCATCATGCAGACCCGGCAGTCCCGGAATATGCAGACCCGGCAGTCCCGGAATCTGCGCAGGCGCATCCGGACAAATGCGGCCGCCCGAACGCAGGAGCCGACCGGGTCCTGACTCATCATCCACATTGCTGCCTTGCCAGCATCCAAACGGGCACAGGCCCGGGCGGTCTCCCCCTCGCCCGGGCGGTGGCGAAGGAGATGATCCCAAGTGACTTCCGCCCCCTACCCGGTGCGTGTAGAAGCCGCGCTCGACCCTCAGCTGTCCCGATGGCTTTGGCTGGTGAAGTGGCTGCTCGCGGTCCCGCACTACATCGTGCTCGTCTTCCTTTGGATTGCGTTCGTGATCCTGACCATCGGCATGTTCTTCGCCATCCTGTTCACCGGCCGCTATCCGCGACCCGTCTTCGACTTCAACGTTGGCGTCCTCCGGTGGAACTGGCGCGTCAGCTACTACGCTCGCGCCGGGCTCGGAACCGACAAGTACCCGCCCTTCACGCTTGCCGACGTGCCCGACTACCCGGTCCACCTGGAGATCGTCTATCCGGAGCAGCTCTCCCGCGGCCTGGTCCTGGTGAAGTGGTGGCTGCTGGCCATCCCGCACTACATCGCCATCGGGTTCTTCGTCGGCGGATACCACTGGTCGGGGTGGTACGGCGGGCTCATCGGCTATCTCACCCTGGTCGCGGTGATCGTGCTCGCCGTGACCGGTCGCTACCCGCTGTCGATCTTCGACCTTGTGGTCGGCTTGGACCGGTGGGTGCTGCGGGTCAGCGCCTACGCAGCCCTGATGACCGACGAGTACCCGCCGTTCCGGCTGGACATGGGCGGGCGCGAGCCGGACGTGCCGGCGACTGTCCAGGGGCCGCCCGTTCCTGGTTGATCAGCCCGCGGTACTCCCATGCCGTCGGCCTGTCTGTCATGGGGACCGGGCAGTTCGGCAGGCTTCACGAGAGCAGTACCCAGTGGCGGTCGGCTACTCCGTCTCTCGTCCGCCGTCGGCCGCAGCGCCCGGGGCCCGATTCACCGGTGAGACGGGACGACGTAGTCGCAGCCGCCATGATCGACCGCCTCGTGCGCCACGCCGAGGTCCCCACCAACCAGCGTCTCCGATGCACCCGTCAACTCCGCGAACTCCTCGCCAGGGAGAACCGCAGACACCGCGACTGAACCAACCTCAGGGGGTCAAATCTGCGGGAGCAGAACGTGCTCAATTCTGCGGGAGCATGACACTCGTCCCTGTCACACTTGGGGTAGTCCACGCTGACTTCGTGCCAGTCAAGGTCGACATCGCGTACATCAAGAGCAAGAACATTGCCGATTCGGAGGCCCCCTCCCACAGCAGTGTCACAGCGCGCGGTGCTCGGCTGGAATCGTGCGGTCATTGGTGAGGCGCAAGAAGGCCTGGGCGCAACGATAGCCGCAGCCAGGTCAGCGCGATGCCCCCGGCCGGATTGCTCCTCGCGGGAAGCGTCGGCCGCCGCCCGGTCGTAGCGCATGGCGCCGGTCACGGGATCACGGTCGACAGGATCGAGCGGGGCACCTGCCGGACGTCGCCGGATTGAGGCCCCAGCGCTCGGCGCACTCTCGGGCAATGGTGAGATCCAAGTTGCTTGCTGGCGAGGCCAGCCGCCCCGGTTCCCCTCCGCCGCTCGATCACTTCACGCCATCACGCTTCGGAACACCGCGACATCGACGCAGAATCCTGGGATCATGGGCGTCGCGCCACCCGGAGACCTGAGATTTGCCATCACAACGGCATGCCGCCCCGTGCTGACAGGTCAGCACGGGGGCAGGATCGAGGAGGATCGAGCTGGACTCAGGGGGGACGCAAACGGGCGTCGTTACCCGGCTCTCGCGGATCTCCGCAGGTCAGCACGGTAACGATTTCGGGTTCGAATCCCGTTGGGGGCACGCAAGCTCCTGTGCGAGACTGGTCCTCGCACAAGCTCTTGGTCCTGTGGAGCAGTTTGGAGTGCTCGCCACCCTGTCAAGGTGGAGGCCGCGGGTTCAAATCCCGTCAGGACCGCTGCGGCTGGGTAGCTCAGTTGGTACGAGCGTCCGCCTGAAAAGCGGAAGGTCGCCGGTTCGACCCCGGCCCCAGCCACCGTCGCCCTCACCAGGGCAAACGGCCCCGACACATGATCGTGTCAGGGCCGTTTTCTGTGTCTGTGCCAACCCGTACGCCAACGGGATCGGAAAGCCCATCCCCGAGCGATGCCGGATGCGCGCGAGAGGGGCCGGATGGTCTCGTGGTCTTGTCCATCTCGCATACGCGCCCGGCCGCGTTCGTGGCCAGGGCGCCCGGTGGGCCCGCTGTGCCGGGAGAACTCCCGTCTCCCAGGCGGCGAATCCCCTGATCCCGGCTGTCCGTGCAGGTCCGGACCCCGTAGGCCCGTACGCCCGTCGGGAGGACACGTTCGATCGGGCCATGTCGAGCCGCGCGGGACGTCGTTGAGGAGGTCACACGTCCCCGAAGCGCCCCAGGAGGAACGGTGCAGGTGCCGCGGATCGGAAGAGCCACGCTGGTTGCCCTTGCAGTGGCGGGACTGGCATCCGCAGGGCCTGGGGTCGCCTTCGCCGACGGCCACGGCGCCACCGCCTCCGGCGGTACCAGCCCAGCCGGCAGGTTTTTCCAGCAGAACACCGCCCAGGAGAGCAAGCAGAACAACACCTGCGCCAACCTCGACGCCACGGCCATCGACGTGGCCGGCGGCCGGTCGGAAAGCCGCTGCGCCAGCCACGACAGCTCCGTCAACAAGCGCGTGCTGGCCAAGGGCGGCGGCGCCCACACCGCGGGCGGCAGTTCGGGCGCCGACCTGCTTCAGCAGAACACCGCCCAGGAAGGCCGGCAGAACAACGATTGCGCCCACTCCAACGGCTCCGTCTTCGATGTGGAAGGCAGCCGGGTGGAGAGCCACTGCGGCACTTACGACAGCTCCGGGAACCACCACACCCTGACCGAAGGAAGCGGGGCCCACGCCACCGGCGGCGGCAGTGCGGCCGGCATCGTTGCGGCCCAGCAGAACGCCGCCCAAGAGGGTGGGCAGAACAACACCTGCGACCACCTCGACGGCAACGGCATCAACGCGTCCGGCAGCAGCGCGGAGAGCCGCTGCACCACCCACGACCGTTCCCTCAATCATCGCACCCTGACCAGGAGCGGCGGCGCCCATACCGCCGGCGGCGGTGCGGCCGGCTTCGTGACTCAGCAGAACACCGCTCAAGAGGGTCGGCAGAACAACGCCTGCGCCAACCTCAACTCCTCCAACATCGACGCGGAAGGCGGCCGGGTGGAAAGCCACTGCGCCGGCACCGACCGCTCCCGCAACCACCACACCCTGACGAAAAGCAACGGCGCCCACACCACCGGCGGCAGTGCGAGCGCCGAGTTGTTCCAGCAGAACACTTCTCAGGAAGGCCGGCAGAACAACGCCTGCGCCAACCCCAACTCCTCCGTCATCGGTGTGGACGGCGGCCGGGTGGAGAGCCACTGCACCCACCACGACCGCTCCCGCAGCGTGGGCAGCGCCGAGGTCAGCGATGGCGCCGACGTGGAGGGCGGCTCGAGCACGGCGAGCCTGTTCCAGCAGAGCACCGCCCAGGAGGGTCGGCAGAACAACGCCTGCGGCAACCCCAACAACGCAACTGTCAGCGCCTTCGGCGCCCGCAGCCGGGCCCATTGCCAGACCGTCGACACGTCGAAGACCATCGCCTCCGTCCACCGGTAGTAGCCACCCCCGGCCCTGCCCAACCGCGCCCCGGCCCGGCCCGGCCGCGTACCGCGCCGCCCGGGCCGGACAGGCCCATCACCACCTGGAGAGCGGGGGTCGCCAGTTCGGCCCTGGCCCCAGCCACCTCGGCCACCGCTGCCACCTCGGCCAGCCACCTCGGCCAGCCACCTCGGCCAGCCACCTCGGCCATCTCGGCCATCTCGGCCACCAGAGCAAAGCCCCTCCGAAGATCATTGGAGGGGGCCCTCTTGTGCCCGTGACATCACTTCGTGACATCAACCGGTCACGGCATCGCTTCGTTCAGCCACTCCGGGACCGTTCCCCAGGTGGTCCACCTGGAAAGCCCGGCCCTCGTTGCTTGTGTGGTTACTGGTTGACCGATCCGATGTTGGTGGAGCGGTCGACGGCAGAACATTGGGTGGCGCTGCGGGAGCCGCCGGTGGCGGTGAGGGTGAGGTTGTTGGGGTTGGCGCAGGTGTTGTTCAGCCGGCCCTCCTGGGCGATGTTCTGCTGGAACAGGCTCACCGTGCTCGAGCCGCCCTCGACCTCGGCTCCGCCGCCGATGTCCGCGGTGTGCAGGTTGGCGGAGTGATCCGCCGTCTTGCAGCCCACCCCCGACCGACTTCCTTCCACCGTGACGGCCGCGTTGTTGAGGTTGTTGCAGGCGTTGTTCTGCCGGCCTTCCTGCGCAAGGTTCTGCTGCTCCACACTGCCGCCCGTGCTGGAGCCGCCTTCAGCGTGAGCGCCGCCGCCCTTGAGGTAGGTGTGTTTGCTGAATGAGTGGTCCCGATTCTGGCACCCGGCCTCCGTCCGCCCCCCGGTCACATCGATGTCGCCCGAGCTGTTGAAGTTGTTGCAGGCGTTGTTCTGCCGTCCCACCTGCGCAATGTACTGCTGTCGCGCGATGATGCCTGTGCTGGAGCCGCCTTCGGAGCGGGCGCCCCCGCCCTTGATGAGGGTGTGCTTGCTGAGTGAGTGGTCCCGGTTCTTGCACCGGCCCTCCATCCGCCCGCCCCCGGTCACATTGAGAATCGCGCTGTTGAGGTTTGTGCAGGTGTTGTTCTGGCGTCCCTCTTGCGCAATGTTCTGCTCTTGCGCGGTGCTCGCTGTGCTGGAGCCGCCTTCGGCTCGGGCGCCGCTGCCTTTGATGAAGGTGTACTTGCTGAAGGTGAAATCCCGGTCCGAGCACTGGCTCTCCACCCGGCCGCCTTCCACCGTGATGGACGACTCGTTGGGGTTGTTGCAGGTGTTGTTCTGTCTGCTGCGCTGGGCGATGTTCTGCTGAGCCAGGCTTGCGGTCGATGAGCCGCCCTAGGTGTATTGACCTGGAGCGTTGTTTGCGCGGCTGATCGGTGGGTGGCCTCCGAGTGCGGTGTGGCACCGGTGATGGTTGTAGCTGTGCAGAAAGCTG